>JAWUXU010000118.1:0-58799 GCA_034111145.1 Paraglaciecola sp. | reverse complement strand
ACCGATTCGATGTGCCTGATAAGACAAAAGAGTTGTTCGCCAAGAAAGCTAAGGCATGGGCTAACAATTATAGAAAACGTGGATGTATTTAACACGGCTAAGAATCAAATTACATTAGACTGACTGGCAGCTAAGTGCCATAAGGGGACGTTCGCGATTCGATATATTAGCGTCTCTGACCCCACAGATTAGGAATACTGCCACAGCGGCCAGGCAGCGATAAAACTATCAGCAGACCATATATAAACTACACAACGATGTCTTTAAGTTCATTTTACGTTACGAATTCTATGGAGCAGTATTAATCTTAATCCAATCAGGTATTGAACCTAATAATATGATATTTTTAAAAATCTGAATAGAGTGTTCTGTAGCCACATCTAAAAATTCAGCAACCTTTATGGGTTCTTGCTCAAAAGAATTATAATGTTTTTTAACTTCACCATTATGGACGGCATCACTCCGACAATCATAAAGCTTCTTAAACAAGTGAGTCAGTTTACTTCTCTCTTCAGTCGACTGGTGGAGAAGATATGATGCACGATCACTAAATTTAAATCTCAACTTGTCTTCTTGTTTTTTAGTCAATAAAATTGATTCTAATGCAATAGCAAGGTCAATAGCTCTGTCTGTTACATTCCATCTCACTTTCGAATTTCTAATCCGAAATAGTGCTACCTTTATAACAACCCGATCTTCATGTGAAAGTTTAATATATTTGTTATATAACGGAGCCAATGAGGTCCAATCTGTTTCATTAATACTTGTCTCTATTAAATAATTTAATTCTGATCCTCCACCGTGAAAACCAGATAAGTGATGTTCAGGACGAGGTACTCTTTCTTCTAATTCTGTCCATTCATGAAAAATCATTGGAGATGCTTTATTATGTAGCACAAGGAAAGCGCAGAACTCTTCAAGTTCATCATCATCTTCTTTGCTATATAGGGCTTGTTGTTCTTTGGTAGTTTGTATTCGTATTGATTTTTTCAAGGTTACGGTTGGATATTTACTATCAGCAGTATAACTTCCACCTCTAAAACTAGTGTCGGGTATTTGTTTAGGCGCTGCTTGGAACTTTTGATATGACTCTCTAAGTTCTTCTATACTGATTAGAGAAAGGTTATCGTTTATGCGGATGCTGCCTTCCATCCTTAACCCAGAAATAGACATAATTCTGAAGGCAGGTGTGTAGCCAAGCTTTACGAATTTATCTAATTCATCAACGGCATTAACGGCGCAAGATTGGATTGTTCTAGTTAACAACCAGACTCCTAGGCTCTCAGGTTTAAATTCGGTGTAAATATCTCCTAAGTTGTATAATTTATTTCCGAAAATTGCGTTTAGATTAGGATTATTTTTAATTGAACTAATTAAATCTTTGAAATGTTCCAACGCTTCTGGAACACAACCAAGTGTTCTTATTTTCATTGGTGGTTTATCAGGCATGGCATATTCAATGACTTTTTCATTGTAACCAACGCCAAGTTTAACTATCAGTTCCAATAATTTAACAATTTTTTTTTGCTCTAACATCAAATACCATCATCCCTGTATAAAAAGCTCAATAGCTTTTACGAACTTCACACAATAAAACCTAACTACTAGTATTTCAAACATTAAATTTAGTCTCTTTTCTGGCAATCATTGGTGTACATAGATCTAAGTCCAACGGCAGCTTGAAGCGGGCATGGATTGAATGAACCCCAACTGTCCGCAATTCGCTCTAAGCTGACTGTTTCCTGTGTGCCAAAACCAGAACTTCTAACCAAAAAAAACTGTTTATTTACAATGCTTGGTTTGATCATAAAATATCAAATCTAAATGAGCCTTTTCAAAAGGCAAATTTTATGAAATGCTGTAGAAAATTTACCGGATTGTCGAGTTAAGCATGATAGTTGTGTTTGTATCTAACCCGACTTCTGCCATTAAACTGTTAGAACACCAAGTGAGAATTATGGCAATCCAAGACTCAGACCCTGAAAGAAGAAATTTAATGGTCATATCTATGGCCTTTATTGTCTACTTCTATGCTGGTGGTAGCTTACTAGAAAATGAAGTTAGACTTCAGGTGATTAATGTAAGCTTTAGTAACCCCAAAGTCCTAGCCGCAATCGGCTGGGGGCTTCTTATTTGGTTTTTATATAGGTATTGGCAGAAACATTCGAGTAGTTTCACCGATGGTTTCAACAGCGAAATATATAGATACTGCAATACAGGATATTTTTCGAAGTACGTTAGTAAAAAGCTTGGTAAGCCAATTATCAAAGATGAAGACGAGGGTTACCATATCGATATGATGATTAGAGAGGATGGTAAGTTTGGTATCAAATACTGTTATGCGACTTGTGTAGGTAGAGATGAAAAAACGGGAAGGGTAATGTCTTCGTCAGGCCGGAAAAATGATGATCTAGGAGAGATTTATTTGGATGATTTTATAGGTACTTGTTTGCGTTATAGGGCGTATATTGAGTGTTGTTTTAGGCATCCAAGCTTTGCAAGTTATGTCGTGCCTTATATCGTATTCTTTATTGCTTTATGTGGGCCTGTCTATGCATATGAATTCTAACAAACGCATCAAAGGCTACGCTATTACCACGCGTGCTTATGCGGGCGTTAAAACCATATGACTCCAACGACCGCTGATCGCTCATTGCCGTCAGTCGAAATGTGTTTTAGTTATCGTCAAAAAAGCACATTCTGGTGCCATAAAATTGGAATGCCTGAATGCCTAGTTTTTTCAATCTGTCGTTAGTCATAACAAGTTGCAGTGTTTCCCTTAGTCATCTAATCGTTTAAAACTCACGCGTGAGACACATGCATTTAGGGGGGGCTAGCTTGTCATTTTAGTTTTAATTATGAAATGGGCAAAAATGAGTAATTTGATTTCCCGCACACTAGTGCGAATATATATTGATGTATATGTGATATTTATTATGTAGCCGGTTAAAAGACAAAACCGTCATTTACACTTGAAATTACATCCGTGGATTTTGCTTCAAAAGTCACTCGATGTTAGCTACCTCTATCCGTCGGCCAACGTTAAAATCAGTGCAAATGTGCAAAAGACACTGACTGGCCGTTGAACACTCATTGCAATTAGTCAGGTTATTGGCAGACCAGCTGTACAATGTTGGTAACAGCTTCGATTTTTCACATCTTAATGACCAACAAAACTTGATTATGCCTTACCAATATTATTGCTTTTGTTAATAATGATTAACACAAACTTTTTCAACTTACAGCCAATTTGAAGCACGTAAACTTGCTTGTTGAAAAACATGATCATGGCTATGCTCGACTCACAAAAATGTGCCCATTACGGTCATTGAGCAGTAGTTAACTAACTGGCTCCTTGTGGCACTAGTAGCTGACGGTTGAGCGTTAAACTTACGGAGATGTTTGTGTCACTTTCAGCAGTGGCCATTGGTTTTTTAATCGCCATAAACTTTAATAAAGCGGTCTATAAATCAGCTGTATATAAACACAAGTATAATGAGATTTATTAAATAACGTCTATTTCGCTTCCTACTATGTAAATTTTTTAGGTCTTGTTTTGTTTTGCTCAAAAACGCTAAATCGTTCATCTCATTATGGTAAGTATTTTACGCATAGTATTTAATAGGGACCAGAAAAGTCGCGTTAAAGTCAGGGTGACGCCGTCAGGTCTCCTTTTGCTTTTGCAACTATTTGTGGTTTTGATAGCGCGATAGTAAAAAATACTTAATGAAATCAAGAGGTAAGCACCGAAAGTGTCGGAAATAAAAATTAAATCGAGAAGTTACATATACGACATGCTCGATAATAAGCGTTAGCTGTCAGGGAGAGTCGGTGTTTATTGTTCTATTTTTAGGTTTTACTGTATTAGCAATTTACCATGCAGTAAAGTTCCATAAATTTCTACGTCTAGTGAGTAAAACATGGAAAACAGATAACCGAATAAAAGTGTTTGGAGTTAGTTTTAAATCTCACACCCAAATGTATGGAGATATATTTTTCTTAAACAACCTTTGGGTTGGCAAAGGCTTACTAGACATACCATTGGAGAAACTGAGTAAGGAACTAACTTCAGCTAGGGGACATCTTCGTCAACAGTTTTTGTTCGGGTTCTTAGCTTTCTTGTCGGTAGTTTTAAATGGTATTGTTGGTGTTTAAGTCAGCTAACAAAAACATCATGGTGGGAATTTTACTCGCTGGAAAAGCGCTCCTAAAATCCCCATATGTTAAGCGTTAGAACGACGTGCAAGCATTCGTGTCATCTTAAGGATATAAATGGAAGTATTTTTAGAAAACTTAAAGCAGATAAATAGTGACGAGGATTTACAAGACTTTGCACGAAGGGAAATACTGCATGGCACACCATTTGTATTTTCAGATAGAGAAGCCGAGTTTTATGAGTTTAGGAAGCGTATTGCTGCACACTTTAAAATAGGCTTTCACGAAATATTTATTACCGGTTCAGGGAAGCTAGGTTTTAGTCCACATAAAGGAACCGAATTTAGTTATGACTCTGATATAGATGTCGCGATCGTTTCCAGCGCATTATTTTATCACATGATGGAAAAAATACGTTGCTATCAAATGCAGTTGCGAGAGTCGAGAATTGCAGTATCTAAAAGAGAGTTAAAGAAATACCATTCCTTTTTAGAGTATATTGCAATTGGATGGTTCAGACCTGATTTGTTACCAAATTCTTTTGATATAGGTGACATAAGAGAGAGTTGGTTTGATTTCTTTACATCTATATCGGATGGACGTTCAGAGGTTGGGAACTATAAAGTCAATGCCGGTGTTTTCAGGTCGTATCGATATTTAGAGGAATATACTTTTAGCGGATTTTGAATCTTATTATTTGAAAAATCGGTATTGCAAACCAGAAGACACCAAAGATTTATTGGTACTGACCTTTGATGGAAAGGGCATTGTAATACGGCCGGATTCACTGAGAGAATGTACAAAAAAGAAGGCTAAAAAGTCTCAAAAGTTGAATTCACGATTGAGTGCAGGTGAGAAAAAAGACCGCAAGCGCATGGCGCAAGTTGCCTCTGTTTACACGGTGTTGCCCCACCATCGCAGCGCTGAGTCTATTATGAAGTGTGATGAAAGTAACGTTTATACCGTCAGAGCGCCAGCGAGGAATAAGCCCGTTTGGGCCAGTGTAGAACTTGATGCCAAGCAGGTGATCATGGATGGTTTTAAAGAAGCCTTACAACGCGATCCGAAACAACAACGCCAGTGGATTGTTGTGATTGACGGACAGCCAGCACAACGAAAAATGATAGAGAAAACGGCTAAGCAATTGAAGGTAAATGTAACAATCGTTATGGATTTTATTCATATACTAGAATATCTATGGAAAGCCGCTTGGTGCTTCTTTGAAAAAGATGATAAAGCCGTCGAAGAATGGATCCGCAAATATGCAATGAAGATATTAAAAGGAGGATGTCACCAGGTAGCTAAAGGACTTCGCCAAAGTGCAACCAAACGAAAATTAACGAAACGAGATGCTGTCGATACCTGTGCTAAGTACTTGCTAAATAATAAGACAAGGCTGAAGTATGATGAGGCCTTAGAAGCAGGGTTTCCTATTGCCAGCGGTATTATTGAAGAAGCGTGTCGTCACCTCATTAATAATAGGTTGGATATAACAGGGGCTCGCTGGGGGTTGAACGGGGCAGAGCCGTTACTTAAATTGAAATCGTTAAAATCAAGCGGTGATTTTGAAAAGTATTGGCGCTTCCATAAACAGCAATCGAAAAAACGTCTTTATACAATCAAATCAGCCGAGGCAGTTTAAATATGACGTCGTCGTCAAAGAACTACACCCATTCCGATTAAAGTTAACCAGTGAAATACAGGTTAGTGTGTTTTAAGTCTTAACGTTGCCCCAACTGAAAATAAGGCGCTACATTGTTTTGCTACAAATGCCCGGACCATGTTAGAGGGGGTAAGGGATCCCATCGTTACTCCACTTCCAGCATTGCATCAACATAAACGAAACGTGTCACGTTTATTTTACCCGCTCTACATTGCCCTGTGCTCGAGTAAGTCCAATAGGTAAAAGTTTTAGCACCGTCTTCAATTGATTTAGAAACAGGTACTACTTGGTAACTACAATCTTCTAATCCAACTACACTACTAAATTCTTTAAAAGTAGGGGCGCCACAACCTGCGCCAAATTCATCTGCAAGAGCACACTCTATACCAGACCTGGCTGCATTTAGCGCCCTTTGTCCTAATACTTCATAAATAATGGTTTCTGAAGTTGACGATAATAGCCGTGTCATAGTGAGCCCTAAAAGGGCTAAAACAATGATCACAAATAGCGCTATGATCAGCATACTGCCTCGTTGGGTCGACTCCTTCGCCAATGATAATTGTCGATAGTGTTTAGGGCACATTTGGAACATGTACCCCACTGTTGTAATTAATAATCTCTCCATTTCGTTCAAAAGCGAATAAAATATGTACTAAGCTATTTCGTTGTAATGTTGCCTCGTAGACTCTAAAGGGCGCTTCATCGACCTGATTAAAATCATTTTTGAGGTTTTCTGCCATCAAGTTTCCTGACGTATAAAATTCTTGTGTGTTATTGATATTATCTATATTTATTTCATTACGATAGATATTGCCACTTGTGTCGGCACAATAGCTGATCGCTTTTCTAGCAATATATAACCGAGAGGCGGGAGAGTGGTCTTCAAATGCTGCCGCAAGTGTTAATTGCGCCGTTCCTTCTGGGTCATCTGCTGAACTACATTCACTGTCAGCACCATTATCTATACACGCAGTTATTGCTATACGTTTGTTTTCACTTAAATCATAGACTTCGTTGTTATTTGTTGGATAAACAATGGCAAAGTCGCCTGCTTGCCACACAAAACCACTCGGATTATTTCCCCATTCAACTACAGTGGCGCTAGTTGATGTGTCGGGCTTCACAGAGAGAGAGGTATAATAGCTGACCCACTCTGAGGGTAGAAATTCGATACACTGAACACTGTTTGAAGGATTATTACCCACCCGGACACTATGAGGAACAGCCATACGTAGCTCTCTATTGATCCGCTCAACAACAAATCGACTATCACCTAGTAGTTGTTCACGCTCAGTAACATCAGAGAAAATATCTAAGCTTGTACGGATAAAGCCTGATATACCAACAGACACTATGCCTAGTACT
Organism: Paraglaciecola sp.; assembly: GCA_034111145.1. GTDB lineage: Bacteria > Pseudomonadota > Gammaproteobacteria > Enterobacterales > Alteromonadaceae > Paraglaciecola. Next base: position 51,616 of record JAWUXU010000118.1, on the reverse strand, counting down.
ATGATCACTGTCACCAGTTCAACTAACGTGAAGCCATTTGAGGTTGTCCTGCCGAGAGTGGACACTAGTAATTACTCCTAAATGTTGCAAACATTATATCTTCGTCGTTGGGAGTAGTAACAGTGACGGTAATCAGCTTTGTATTACCAATTAATGTTTCTGCTGTACCGTCCATATTGGCATCATAAAACACTATGACTCGCACCTTAAAACCCTTGTATAAACCTGTTGTGTCGCCTAATGAATTTTCTATACTAGCGCCAGACTCATTTAAATTATGATAATCGTCCACATCGTCAAAACTACTTCTGATAGGTTCTCCTCCTGCGTCTATTTCTTCTGGGCCTAAATCTGCACTGCTGGTACATGCGGGGTTGACACCCTGACCACAGATATTTGCACCGCCTGTTCTGTCAGATCTTTCATCAAAGGATTTACCTGTAATTTCATTTATCAATGACCGGCCCAACTCTGCTGCTCGCACCTGATAAATGGGATCAACACTTCGTACTGCTTGGGGCACAATCAAAGAGGCAAACAAGGATATAGCAATGGCAAATACCACTATGCCTATGACTAATTCCAATAGGGTGAAGCCTTTATTGTTAGTCACACACATGGATATATCCCTGCGACTCGATACATATGGACACAGCCGACTCACCTGTTAGTGTGATCCTACATTGGTTACTACAAGCGAGGTCTCCAGAAGCATCAACAGGTTGACCTAAGCTATTAAAAGCAATGAAGTTGAAACTAGGCTGTGTTGACAGACTGACCCCAGTATCGGTCATTTCAGAGACGCTGGTGGTTAGGTAATCAGGATTAGTAAAATCAATACTGGTTTGGCAAGTATCAGCAGGGAAACCCGATGTGTAGCTTAGCGTGGGTGCACCAAAAGCAGGGGCTGTGCTATCGATGTTGATTTGAAAACAGAAGTTATCGCGTGTGTCGTGCATAGCGCGAGTTTGCATATTACGAAGCGCTGACCGCAGTTGTGCTTGATAAGTATACTCGGAGAAACCTGATTTGCCAGAAAAACGGCTGGTAACTGATACAGATAGAATGCTGATTAAAACAATCACGACAATTAGCTCTACCAAAGTAAAGCCAATATTAGCGCGCAATGAAAAACGACTTGTTACCATCTTACTTAATCAATTCTGAAATAAGTAGTGGTGCTACCAAGACTTAAAGAAGTTATAACTTTAAGTCTTGGTTAAATAACTAGCAACCACCCGACACAATTGTGATTGTTGGTGATGATATGACACCAGTACTATTAGTGTACAACATGTGACAACTCAGGCCATCTGCGCCAGTGATGTCATAGTCGGCTGTTTTACCAACTGGAGAGATACCAAAAGAATCCTCAGCTGTATCAGCTGTTACTGCGAGTACAAATTCCGCTGCATTTATATCGACCCAAGCAGCCAGTGTGCCTAAGGTGACCGAATCAGCATGGGGATAACCATAATTTGTATCAACACCAACGCCATTAACTGTCACCTGCGGTGTATCGTTTCCTGCATAAGGGACTTTTTGCTCATTAGCAATCGCTGATTTTGCGAACACTAATTGCGAACCACCTTGCACGGCAGCGCTTACACCTTGTAATGTAGATCTAGTTGCATCTGTCTGAATATCGATAAATTTAGGTGCGGCGGTTACAGCCAAGATCCCCAAGATAACGATTACAATAATTAGTTCTATTAATGTAAAACCACGTTGTTGTTGTTTCATTTTTTATCCTCAAAGGGTTATTTTAATACTAAGTCCCTGAATTTATTAAATGTTTTATACCATCAAAACACCAGTTAACGTTAATTATTTATACTGTTCTAGTTATTTCTAGTTATACCTATGTATATGCTTTTTGAGGGATAGGCCAAAAAGCTAACCATCATAAATGTCTCTAAGTACCATGCACACAGAAAAAAGGTATATTTGCTTCTTTGTTCTCCTTGTCCGCTGTGGTTAAAATTTTTTAGCTCGTAGCTCGACTAGCGCGACGACAAGCTAAAAATTAATAATGGCTTTTAGTTATTACTAAACACTATTACTTGGCCAATCCTTGGGTCATAAATAAAACCGTTGCCTGCTAAATTATCAATAGGTTCGTTGCCACGGTTTTTGATAGTTTGGGTCAAGTAGTAGTAACACACGTCGTTCCCACCTGAACCTACACCTGCTCTTACGTTAGTAAAATAACGAAAATCTTCAAATGGGCGATTGTTCCAATCAGAAGAAATGGTTGGGGCACTTTGCATGATTAGATTAAAAATGCTTTCACAGTCTAAGGTACTCATTTGGTTATCTTCACTGCTGTTGTCGGTATCTAATTGTCCTGTGGGATAACCTGTATTTTGATCGATGCCTACTTGAAGACTTTCAATGGTGACAAAACTTGAATTGATGCCATTATTTTCTATAGGACGCCCTTCTAGCTCCCATTGTGCTCGAACTAATCCTACACCTGTGGCAAAACCACCGGCAACACCATCTACAGTGGCATCTTCTGCATCAGCAGTCACATCTAACAATCTTGGAAGTGCGGTCGCTGCTAATAAACCTAAGATAACAACAACAATGACCAGTTCAATTAGTGTGAAACCGGAAGCCATACTAGCCGTGTTTTTATATTTTATCGTTTTATACTGCATGTTTTTCTCAACTTTAACGTTGTTGTTGTTGGTAATGTTGTTGTTCATAGCGTTGCTCCTACAAGCTTTTTACTCGCGATTTTTTAATTAGGGTACCCATTAACTAACCCTCGATACTTGCCCTGAAAACACCTTGTATTCGAAGTATGGGCCAGTGGATAATCGATATCGGCAAACAGAGTCCAATACTTCGTTAGTCAGTTTTACACCGTCATAATATTCAGCGAAGATCTTAAAACCATCTATATCCATAGGCATGTTTAAAACCATATTCCAAATGTCGGCGCAACCCTCTGATGTTGGTGTGGCTTTTGGCCAACCCAAGCGACTCATGAATATAGGATTTCTGTCTTTTTCAACTAGGGTATTATTTTCGCCTAATTTATTGCCGTAGGTTATAAACATTACAATTTGAGGTCGTCCTTCACCTTGCCACTGCCAGTGTGAACTACTCACGCTGCTGGAAAACTGCTCGGCTAAGTTTTCTAATGCTAGGCGCCTGAGATTGTTCGAGCCATCATTTAAATACACAATAAAACTCAACATTAAACTGACAAGCACCACTAGCACGGTGATATTGACAAATAGACTACGACTATGTTCATCTGCTGCTTGATTTTTTTTCATAATGTTAGCCTTTTATCGCTCCCATCATGTCCCACATGGGGGTGAAAATACCTAAGGCTAAAACCAATACCATACCTGCTACAACACTGATCAAAATCGGTTCAATTTTTGAAGTGAGACTTTTTAAGTCATAGTCAACTTCTCGCTCATAGAATTCTGCGGCCTCTGCTAATAGCTCGTCGACTCGCCCTGTTTCTTCACCTACATTGATCATTTGTAAGACTAAAGGTGTGAACATTTGACTGCTGCTGGCTACTCTGGACAGACTTTCGCCTTTTTCGATATTCTTACGCATAGTCAAAATTCTCTCTGCCATAAAGGCGTTGTCGACTGCTTCTGCTACTAAATTAAGCGCGGAGGTCATTGGCACACCAGAGTTCAACATCATTGAAAAGCTTCGAGCAAATCGGCCTAGTAAAGTACGCTCGAAGATGCTGCCTACTATAGGCAACTTTAACTTGGTTCTATCCCATTTATATCGGCCATTTGTGGTGCGTAAATATCTAACCAATAAAAAAATTATAAGTACAATGCCTACCAACAAATGCATCCATTTAGTTATAAAAAAGTCTGAAGTAGCTAATAATATACGTGTCATTAAAGGCAGTTCAGCACCAAAAGATTTAAACATGTCGGCAAATATAGGTATGACCCAAATATTCATGATCACCATCGCAGTTACTATGGCGATCATCACAAACATCGGGTAACGAGTCGCTGCTTTGATTTGTTTGCGTGTTTCTTGTTCTCGCTCTAGGTAAAACGACAACTGTAAAAAGGCATCATCTAACTTACCGGTATTTTCACCCACATGTACAATACTGACAAATAGACGGCCAAAGACTTGGTTATGTTTATTTAATGCTGAAGATAAAGTACGACCTCGTTCCAGTTGACTTGACACATCGTCGAGTGCCGCGGCCATTCGTTTAGAACCAGTAGTATCAGCTAGACCTCTAACTGCGCGTAAAACCGGGATACCCGACTTGGCCAAAGAATACATTTGCCGGGAAAATATGACTAAGTCGTCAAGCGTTATATTGGGTGTTAGAAACGAAATCTGCGATAATTCAGCCATTAATTCTTGGCCATTTTCGATTATTTCTATAGGGGTAAAGCTTCGGCCAGCTAAAATTTGCGCCACAGCTGAAGCATCTGCAGCTTCTAATACACCTGTGGCAAGTTCGCCACTAGATGTTCTGGCTCTATAACTAAACCATGCCACCATCGCCTCCCGGTTTTGGGTTACTAGACTCTATTTCAAATGAAAAGCCAGTTGGCTCCGGTGTGTTTCCTGTGCTTTCGCCCAGCGTTTGATGGGGGCGGTGTTTTTCCATATCTTGTGTCAATTGTTGTTCGATTGTCTCAGCGTTATCTGTGGACGTTATTGATCGATCATCTGCAACCATTTCAATTAATTTAAGCACTTCATCTACCGTGGTGATCCCGGTTTTTGCGTACATAAGCGCTACCTTGGCCAAGGGCACAAAACCAGGACTTTGAAGAGCCGCTTGAGAGAAAGTGACAGTGTCATTTATTTTTAATGCATTCATCATTTTTTCTGTCATTTCAAGTAACTCGAATACACCTATTCGACCTTTATAACCGGTTTTGTTGCAGGTTTGACATCCTTTACCACGCTTAAAGTTGATGTCTTTTAAATTATCATCCAGGCTATTTAACCAGAGCAATTCTTCGGCATTGAGTCGATAATCCTCACGGCAATTATCGCAAATTTTGCGTACTAGCCTTTGTGCCACTACAGCACGCAATGAACTGGCGACTAAGTAACCAGGTGCCCCCATATCTAGCAATCTAACTGCGCTACTAGCCGCGTCGTTGGTATGTAGAGTAGATAATACTAAGTGCCCTGTTAATGCACCACGTAAACCAATTTCAGCTGTTTCTTGATCGCGCATTTCGCCGACCATAATAATATCTGGGTCTTGGCGCAGAGTAGTTCTTAATATGTTTGAAAAATTTAGACCAATTTTATTGTTGGTTTGTACTTGGTTAATTCTTGGTAACCTATATTCTACAGGGTCTTCAACAGTAATAATTTTTGATGCGGCTTTGTTTAACTCACTTAATGCGCCGTATAAAGTTGTAGTTTTACCTGAGCCTGTAGGGCCCGTTACTAAAATCATGCCATGTGGACGGTGCAATAAACGTCTAAAACGTGCCAATAAATTATTTGGCATGCCTGTTTGGTCAAGAGTCAGAAGACCTGCAGATTGGTCTAACAAACGCATTACAACAGATTCGCCTGCTTGGATAGGCATTGTTGATACCCGAACATCGATAGTGTGCCCCTTGATGCGTACACTGGTTCTACCGTCTTGCGGCAAACGCTTTTCAGATATGTCCAGCCCAGACATCAGTTTGAGTCTGAGCACTAAAGCAGAAGCGATATTTTTTTCTTGGATCACGTTTTCTTGCAAAACACCGTCTACACGCATTCTGATGCGAAGGGAGGCTTCGTCAGGTTCAATATGAATATCCGAGGCTTTGGCCTGCACTGCATCTTCAAATATAGATTGCAACAATCTGGCTACGGTCGTGTCTTGCGCGTCGTTTATGCCAGAGTCAAAATCGAATTTGGCTTCATCCTGATATTCTTCAGCCAGTTCTTGAGCAAATGAAGCAATTTCTTCTGTGCGACGATAAAAATCGTCGTAGGCTTGGACCAGCTGAGAATCTCTAACAACAGCAACATCTATTGATTTGGGTAATAGTGCAGATAACACATCAATAGCCGCTAAATCTGCGGGGTCGCTCATCGCCACCAGCAATCTATCACCCTTATCTTCTAGTACTAACGCCCGATGTCTTCGAGCTTGCACTTCAGGCAACATATTAACCGCCGATAGCGACACATTATATTGGCTGATGTCCACTAGAGGCACATTTAAGTGTTGTGACAAGAATTCAAGCTGCTGATTTTCTGTTACAAAACCCAGCTCTATCAACATATAGCCTAACTTACGCCCTGATTTCTTTTGCGCAGCGAGGGCTTGCATCAACTGCTCTTCACTGATGATACCTTGTTGGACAAGTAAATCGCCTAAGCGTATTTTGACTTTAAGATTCATTGTGCGCCTGTTAATACTAAAATACGTTGTTGAATAAAGTCGTTCACTGAACCGTCCAATTGTTCAAGGGAACGGGCCTTATTATAAGCTTGCAAAGCCATATTTATTTCACCTTGTTGATCCCTGACTATTGCTAAGCCTAACCACCATTTTGCATTCGTAGATTCTATGTCAGTCAGAATTTTATAATCTGACTTGGCTAACTCTGTTCGCTTATGTTGCTGTGCTAATGAGGCTCGATAGGCTAGATACTCTGTTTGGTTGCCTGTATTGGGCTCAAATTCAGCCAATATATTTATGGCTTGTGTATGTTCTTTTTGAATGACATATAACCGCGCCAGCATCAACCTCAAATCACTTTGAGCTGGATGTAAGTCAATACCTTGAATGAGCAGTTGCTTGGATTGTGCAAAATCACCTTGTGCAAACAGCAACGACGCCAGTTTTTTCCTGGCCTTAATATTATGGGGTTCAGTTACCAATAACTTGCTTAATAAGGACTGCGCTAGGTCGAGGTTATCATTACTAAGGCTCTCGGCAATACGCTGCTTTAAACTGCTGACGTTATCTACCTCACTGCTGTCACTCATACTAAAGCTAGACGTTTGCGCTAGTTTTACTGGTGCGACAAGCTCATTGGTGTTGAGCGTTTCTAGTGGTTTCTGTGGAGTGTCTATATTTTCAAAAGAAGTCATATTATCTATGGATGTATTACTGATGGGCGATAATTGTTCATCAGTCAGTGCGCTAGTTGGCGACGTCAAGTCTATCGCAGTATTGACCCGTTCAATATTAGCTTTGGTGGGTTGAGCTGATTCTATTTGAGGTTGAACTTGCCCTTGTTTTTGGGTCTTCCTGGGTACAGGGGTCATTTTTTTTATCACAACAGTAGGTGAAGGTTGAATGTATAGAGGCGTAACCTCAGCATTCTCACTTTCATCAAACAGCTGAACTTGATTTATTAAAACAAAGATGAGTGCTGCAGTCACTAATATCAATAATACCAAGACCAATAGGTTTGGCTGCTTTTTTTGCGGTGCATGGTAATCATTGTTTATTTCTTCAGTTTGAGACTGACGAGCTTCTAAATCTTTCAGCATTTTGTTGACTACACTCATATAGCAAATCTCAGCCAAGCAAAATAAGCTAAGCTAAAAGACAGCACAAGCACTAAAGCGCTGACAGATGATATGAGTACAACATGGTTAGATTGATATGCTGCTTCGGTATCCTTTATGGATAGTTTTACATGTAATTGAGTAATTCTCTGCATGCCTTCGCCATAGGCTAACATTAAGGCCTTGTGGCATAACACATTGACGATCCGCGGGGTACCCTCGCTGGCCTTAAAAATTAGAGCGCAGCATTTTCGGTCGAACAAATTACCACCACGATAACCCGCTACGTTCATCCGATGTTTTACATATTGATATACCTGATCAGAATCCATCAATTTTAGGGTATAAGAAAACGTCACTCGTTGTTTCAATTGCCTAAGTTCGGGTAAAGACAACTTGTCATTCAATTCTGGCTGGCCAAACAATACCACTTGCAACAATTTACGTGATTCAGTTTCTAGATTGGTGATTAACCTAAGAGCTTCAATACTTTCTACTGGCAGCGCTTGCGCTTCATCAATAATGAGCACTACACCTTTGTTTTGCTGGTGAATGCGGATAAGGCGCTGTTGAATGCGCTGAGTAAACTCTTGCTGATCTGTATGGTCAGTCAGCAGCACATCTAGCTCGCTCGCCACAGCACGGCGAAGTTCTGTGGGTGTAAGGTAAGGATTAGGAATATAAGCGGCGACAAAGTGGTCAGGTAATTCGTTTAACAACTTGCGGCAAATAAGGGTTTTACCTGTACCGACTTCCCCAGTGACTTTAATAAAGCCTTCGCCAGTTTTGAGTGTAGTCAATAACACCTGAATCGCTTCTTTATGACTAGGCAAGCCAAAGAAATAACTCGTGTTAGGCGTTAAAGTGAACGGTAGTTCTTTAATACCGTAGTGGTATAGATACATAATTTAGTCCACGTGCAGCCAATCGGCCATTTGATCTCTGCTACGGCTTAGCTCTTGTTTCCAAGTGTCTTTACCCACCACAGTTGGCCTGATTAAAATGACCAGTTCTTTTTTGATTTCACTGCTTTGTTTACTTTTAAACAGGTTGCCTAAAAACGGAATATCACCCAGTAGCGGTGTCTTTGATTCTGACTCAGAAACAATGGATTGCATTAATCCACCAATCACAACAATTTCACCTGATTTAGCTCGAATAACAGTATCAGATTCGCGAATATTACTTTGAGCAAGTGGTAGAACAAATTGTTCTTGATTCAAGGTCACAATTTTTTCTTGCTCTTGGGTTTCAATCACCGAAGGATGCACATGTAATAAAACCATACCATCTGCAGCAATTTGTGGTGTGACATCTAAAGCTATACCTGAAAAAAACGGAGTCAACTCAATATTGGGTACTATGGAAGCGATGACATTAGTGATAGTACTTTGGCTAGAAACATCGGTGACAAAATATTCATCGTCCCCCACTTTAATCACCGCTTTTTGATTATTTATTGCGGTTACCCTTGGACTGGACAAAACTTGCACATTACCTTGAGTCGATAACAGCGATAAAACGCCAGAAAAGTCTTTGTTAATAAACGACAAGCTAGTTATGTTACCTAATGCAGCACTAATTCTATTACCGAAAACTCCAGGGGTGTTAGAAAACTCAAAATCAGTTGAGCCACTGTTAGCTAGGATCTGACCCCAGTTAATGCCTTGTTGGTAACCATCATCTAATGACACCTCTATAATCCGGGCTTCGAGAATGACCTGCCTCTGAATGATTTCTTCTGACACATCTAAAAAGGCCTTCACAGACCTAATTTCTTGAGGCATGGCTCGCACAGTGACCAAACCTGCTTGAGGTGTCACCATCACACTTTTGCCTTCCCCCTCACCCAACATAGATTCAAGCGTAGCCAACAGTTCTGCCCAAAAATTTGTCTCGGTGCGTGTAAATATATTTGTGCCGTTGCTATTATTGCCGGCATTTAAATTGTTATTATTATTGTTATTATTGTTGTTGCCCGAATTACCACTGAAGCCACTGTTTCCATTGTTTCCATTGTTTCCATTGTTTCCATTATTCCCATTTCCAAGCATTTGTGTCACACCACCTGAGGTGATGCTCGTTTGGGATGAACCATCTCGTATCATTAACAGATAATTAATGGCGAAGGTCTCAGTACGCATTCCAGCAGGATAAATACGATAGATGTTTTGCTTTTGCTTGATTTCATAACCGTATAATTCAGCTACCAAATCAAACACATCTGCCAATGCAACTTGTTTTAAGTTTAGTGTGATTTCTCCTGAGACTTCTGGATGAATGGCCACACTGTATGGTGTGCCTTTAACTATACTACTGAAAAATGCAGCCGCATCCACTTTTTGAGCATTAATATCATACTTTGATTCACCAAATAGTTGATTGGACGTGTTGCTTGGACTGTGCAACAGGGCTTGGCTAATTTCGTCAGGCACTGTTTGTAAAACCCGTGCTTTAGAGGGGTGGCCTGCTTCGGTTTGTTTGCTTTTATTTTCATATTCGGCAATGGCAGAGTCTAAAGAATGTGAAACGGCAGTTTTATTCTGTTGACTCTGGCATGAGCAAATAACCAAAGTTATGCCCAAAAGTAGTAATTTTTTAAAAACCATTATTTGTGTCTTTTATAATGTTGTTATTATTAACAAATAGTGTGTGTTTACCATTTGAACTGTCTAATACCACGTGATTTTGACTGATCAAAATTACCTTGTAACCTTGTATTTTTTGACCTTGCGAAAAGCTTCTCCCATTGATAATAGCTTGCCTATTTTGATCATTATTAATGATTGCGGTCAATTTTAATGGTAATGGCGCATTTATCTCTCGAGCTGAACTAGATATCGATTTCTTAGGGCTGGGTTTAGTTGGGTCTTGTAATGTATTGGCTTGTGCGTTGGCCAAACAAAAATAGAACAGTAATAATAACTGTTTCATCTGCCCTTAAACTCCTATGAAAGCTTTATTAGTACTGAGGGTATATATTTCTAACTCAACACTTGCAGTTGGATAATCACCCACTAGGTAATCAAATTTTTGCCAGTAAAATTGCCATGGCAATAATTCAATTGTTTCTAAGTATCGTTGGATATCGAAATAATTTCCTTCAAATATCAATTTGACACCGTGGCGATAAATACCGGCTTTTGGTTCTTCGCCTTCTTTGGGCTGCTCTAATAATATAGGCGTAGGCGCAATTGATTGTAATTCAATGAGTTTTAAACCTTTGCTACCAGCTAACACACTTTCTAGTATGCTCGCCATTTTATTGGAGGGAACTAAATTACTCGTTTGTGCTTCAAACTGCTCGGTGATGTTCTGAATCTGGCCTTTTAATATCTCAATTCTTTCACGAACAGGTTCGTTTGGATCCGTCTTAATTTTGTCGTAAAGCTTTGACACTTGCCCTACCAAAGTGGTTAGCTCTTTGTGGGCACTAACACTGTTTTGCTGTAACTTTTCTGAACTGTCTAATGCGGGTCCTAGTAAAAAGGTATACATCAAAAATATCACAACAGCCATACCACAAAACAAAATTAGAAGCTGTTCTCGTAAGCTGACCTTAAGAAATTTAATTGACAGTTTTTTGTACTCTTGCTTTAAAGAGTTAGTCATTGTCAGGACCCTTTTCTAATGTAGGCTCTTTACCCGTTGAAATAACAAAATTGAGTTGTTGGTCAGGATCACGGTACAGCCTAGTGCCAGAGAATTCTTGTCCTCTAAAATAATCAGTTTGGCCTAATGAAATAAGCCATTTAGGTACAAGGGCAGAATCTGTCGCTGCACCTTCCATAAGCACGCTCATGCCATCCAAATTTATATGAGTTAGCCACAGCCCACTTTGGTTCTGACTAGCGAGATCTATCATAAGGTTTGAAAAACCATTTGATTTTAGGCCTTCAAGACTGGCTAACTCATTTAACACACGTTTTTTAAGACTAATAAGCTGTTGATTTTTTGCCACTTGTCTGAGTAGTTTTGGATCGATTATCAGATTGTCTACAGCGCTTTGCAGCTCCTTGACCAATATTTTTTGCTGTTGTTTGTTTTCATTTATCTTTGCAATTTCAGATTTGGTTTCTTGTTGTTCAGATGTCACATAAGAATTTAAAATAATACAAAATAGCGCCACCAATATCCAGCTCACAATAGCAATAGGCAAAGTCAGCAGATTTAACCTTGGGTGAAACTTTGGATGATAAAGGTTTACTCTATTTTTCATTAAGCAATCAATCTCGCATTATCGATTGCTGCGCCTAAGCTTGCAAAACTTGTCGGTGTGACAGGCATATCATTATTTCTTGCCACATTAGGTATTAATCTTTCTACTGATATAAAAATCACTTGTTTGATCATGTCAGCGAGGGCATCTTGATGCGTACTTTCTAAGGATATATAAATTTTTTTGACTGGTGCTTGTCGTAGCTGGCTTTCAAAATAATCCATGGAACGTTGAATCTCTAAACTTAGATTGTCAACAACACCGATTTTTAATTCTTCTGGCAATAAATTAGCTAAATTTTCATAGCCACGTAAACGTCTAGAAAAGAATAATTCGTTACGCTTTACAATGTTTAAACTAAGTTGCCCACCTTCTTCTTCTTTTAAGGTAATGATGGCGTCGTCACTTGGCACCAACAAATTGCAGATAGCCAGTTCTTCAACCCCTATGATGTTTAATGCTAAACCCGCTTCTAACACCCCGTCGCGAATTTCTATCACGTCTCGTTTACCTATAGCGACGACATTTAACTTTTTAACGTTGGATGCTGCGCCCGGCGGATCAAAATAATCAATAACAAGCTCATCGTCACTTAAAATTTGCTCTTTAACAGCCCATTGCAATGCTTGGTTTATCTCTGTTTCTTCTACTGGAGGCTTGTCGAGCTGCAAAATTTGATACCTTGAGATAGATAAGGCGATATTACATTGGGTATTAGTTAGGTTATTATTTTCGACGTAAGTTTTGAGATTAGCCTGCCAATTTTTGATCGGCAATGAGTCTTGCTTTACCCAATTAACCTTACCTTTAATTTTTTGAAGAGTGGATATATGAATCGCGTTGAAACCCATTTCAATCCCCACAGAATGGAATTTTGAAACCTTTCTAAATCGAGCTTTAATAAATTCTCGCCAACCAATATTCATACTACAGGCTTTATGATTTACAAGTCCCTCTATTACATCAAAAAACCACCTAAAGCGCTAGTTTTATATGGTTTTAGAATTTGAATGATTTATCTTCAATAAAAAATATCGATTCTCTTATTTTTTGGCTTCGGAAACAGCAGCAGCTATACCCACATCACCTGTAGTAAAGTCAGTAATGGATTCAATACTTGCTCGACCATCTGTTGAATTTCAAGTGCCTTTTTTACGATCTTTTAAGTGTAAAGAAAAAATGCAATTTAGGTGTTTTTGTAAAATTTCAGTGGAAAGCATAGCGCTTTGTTTCATCCAAAATACAGCCATTTAAAATGTGCGTGTTTAACATTTTCAAGTTGCTAATCCAGTAGTGTGTATTCTGCATGAGACATGAACTCGTATCCATGTGCATGAAACTGCAAGGCGATACCATTTTCTTGTAACAGTTTGCCAGCTGTATTAATGACGTCAATCGCTTTTTGGTATTTTCCAGACCAGAATTTTTTGCAGTATCGTGTGGGATCCAATAAAAAGTCGCAAAGGGGCTACCAAAAAATCTAGCTTTATACACCACGGCTCTGGGATGTCGCGCAGCTCTTCAAATGAGGCATCTACACTGACGATTTTTAGGTTGATCTTTTCTAATTGATTTCTAAACTTTTCAACCGTATGTCCATATAAAGCATTGCCATCTTCAACTATCTTAACCCCCATTGATAGACGCTGCTTAAAAGCGTCGAATAACTTTCATTCCATTTTTTCTTAGGTTTATAAGTGTAATACCAATTCATGGACGAAAGTTGCAAAAGTTGTGCTCAATATAATGGGTGAAATTAAAATTAAACGTAGCCAATAAAATAACGATACTTTTTTAGCAGTTGTTCACATATCGGATACCCTTTTTTTTGATTCGTCGAGTAATGTTTTTGGATAATAATAAATTATTCCAACAATAAATTAGCATTATTAATGTTGATGGTGCCATTTATGAGTATAAGTGAGTAGAACAAATCCAGTCATATATGCCATAATTTCAAGGTAGTCATTTTTAAATCCATAATTTCATGTCCAAAAAAAAGCCTTCAGCGGTATTTATTTCTGCAAAATGTAATTGGAATTCAGCATATATTCAGTATGTTTGAGCTGCTAAGTGATGTGATTTTTGGGATAAAAATACTGAGAGTAAAGTAGTCTGTGGGAATAAATTTTTTTTGAGCACATTGGTACGCATTCACTTAACCAAGTATAAGGTAAGTCCGATTCAGGGTTTATTCCACCTCATATTGTCAGACAATTTATTAATGAAACTCGTTTAGAAAACGTCCGTAGGATGTTAATCGAAACACGTCTTCTCACTGCCGATGTGGCTTATCGATTTAGTTTTCTGACTACAGTTATTTTAGCAGCCAATTTAAAGACAAATGTAGTTAAATTTAGATAGATTTTGATGCAAGGTATCTCGTATCTAAGGTAAGCCTTTTACATTTTGTAATTTAGTAATACAGCATACAGTGATTTGAATTCTATCCTTCATTTCACCTAAAACCATTTTCTTTGGAGATTTTTTGAATAAGAACATCAGTTACCTCACTTTAATGCTATTGAGCACATCGGTTTTTGGCCAAACTCAAACTCAACAGCTAACAATCGAGCAGATCACCGTTACTGCCACACGCACTAGTCAGAATATTTTAGATGTAGCAGGCAATATTAGTTGGCTAGATGATGGAAGTTTACGATTGATTGAACAGCAACATATAAATCAAGCTTTGGTCCGGATACCGGGTGCATGGATCAGTCGCGGTAATGGCCAAGAACACCTGACTGCTATTCGTTCGCCTGTGTTAACAGGAGCGGGCGGTTGCGGTGCTTTTTTTATTGCTCAAGATGGTATTTCGTTGCGTGCCCCAGGATTTTGTAATGTAAATCAATTGTTCGATGCGAATACCGAACAAGCATCTTCCCTTGAAGTTTTAAGAGGCCCTGCAAGTACAATGTATGGTTCTAATGCAGTACATGGTGTGATCAATGTGCTGACGCCTAATCCTTTTGACGCCCTTTTGAACCCGCAGCCGTCAAGTTTATCCTTGAGTATGGGGCCCAATGATTACTCTCGTGGCATGTTTAGTTTGTCTAGTATTAATGAAACTGAACAACACGGTTTTTTATTATATGGCAACGTCACAAAAGACGGTGGGTATTTGGATGACAGCGGTTTCGATCAGCAAAAAATTAATTTAATTCATCAATTTCAAGACGGCAAATGGCAGATTAAAAATGTACTAGGGATCACAAATCTGAATCAAGAAACTGCTGGTTTTATTAGGGGGTTCGAAGTGTATAAAGACCCGGCAGTAAATAGGCAAAATCCTAACCCCGAGGCGTTTCGTGATAGCCAGTCCGTTCGCGCTTATAGTCAGATCAGATTTGTTGAAAACGATACAACAAGTCTGAGCATAACACCTTATGTTAGATGGACTGATATGCAGTTTTTAATGCATTTTCTTCCGTGGCAACCCCTCGAAGAAAATAGCCAAACCAGTGCTGGTGTGCAAGTGCAATTTGAAAAGGAATATGGTGATTTGACTTGGTTGAGTGGACTTGATGCTGATCACACTCAAGGACAATTGACTGAGACCCAAGAGGATGAATTTTCGCCTACCTTACCTGCTGGCGTTCATTACGATTACCAAGTGAATGCAAGTGTGTATTCACCTTTTGCTCAACTTCAGTGGGCAGCAACACAACAATTAATGCTCAGTGCTGGGGTGCGCTATGAACGCACCAAATATGATTACGATAATCGTTTAAGTGCAGGCAGTGCCTGTGCGGTAGGTATCGAGAATTGTCGATTTACTCGCCCCGAAGATCAAATAGTCGATTATGACGAATGGTCTTATCAAATCAATACAAATTACGCATTAACCCATAACAAACGACTCTACGCACAATATTCAAAAGGGTATCGTGCCCCACAAGCAACAGAGTTATTTAGACTACAAGCTGGGCAAACAGTGGCGGACCTTGATGCTGAGAATATACATTCCATTGAACTGGGATTAAGAAGTCAAACTCAGGCTTTTTTCTATGACATCACTGTATTCACAATGCAAAAAGATAATTTTATTTTTCAAGATACCGACAGACAAAATATCAGTAACGGTGAAACCTCACACCGGGGAATAGAATTGGCGTTACGCTATCAGTGGCAAGACTTCTATGCCTCTGCCAACGGCACTTTTGCTAAACATCAGTACGATTCAGATCTGACTCTAAGTCAGACTAATATTCAAGATAATGAAATAGATACAGCGCCAGAACATATGGGCAGTATGCAACTGGGTTGGCGGGCTGATTCAGGTGGATTTGTAGAGTTGGAGTGGGTGCACCAAGGCAACTATTACCTTAACCCAGAAAACAGCGCAGAGTATAGTGGTCACAACTTGTTAAATTTGCGAGCTGGCTGGGCATTAAATGACAGGTTAGATATCAGTGTTAGAGTCACCAACCTTAGCGATGAGGATTATGCCGAAAGAGCCGACTTCGGTTTTGGCAGTTATCGCTATTTTGTGGGTGAGTCTAGGGCGGTTTATGCCACCGTGCGTTACCAATACTAATCTTTATACCAACTTGACGTTTTTTAACTTGGCTGATTAGATGGGGCGCTTTGGGTGCAATCGATACCAAATTCAGCCCAATTATTATGATCGATTATCGCTGTTTGAGTAGGTCACCTAACTCGATTGCAGCTTGGCGCAATAAAGATTCAAAACCTAACAATTCATCTAAACTTTTGCGGATCACCGGTGCATGGGTGAAAAGGCAGGCAAACAACTTGCCATCCTGATCTTTAATAGGTACCGAGCAGGCTACCATGCCATCGATAAACTCTTCGTTATCAGTCCCTAGTTCATATTCCTGAACCTTCAATAGCTCACTTTCTAATAATTTGCATTCAGTCAAAGTATTGCGTGCCAATTTGTCTAATGACAGTTTACCTATAATACGCTGACGGCGCTCTTCGGGTAGAGAGCTTAAATATAGTTTACCACTGGCAGTACACCATATGGGCGTATGGGTGCCGACAGGCAAATGGATCCGCAACGGCCAATTGGTTTGAACACGATCGTAATAAATCATCTCAGTGCCATCGGGAATGGCGATACCGCAGGTTTCACCAATACTTTGTGCCAGGTTTTTTAAGATGGCCTGGCGCAAGGCTTTGAACCTACTGCTATGCAGCACCCCTAAAGCGATACTGTGCATCCTGTCACCAGGAACCAACAAACCACGCATATTAATTTGCACATAACCATCAACTTCAAGTTGCTGTAGTAAACGATGAATACTTGGTTTGGGAATATCGAGTGAAAATGCTAATTCAGCGGGTGACATAGGTCGCTCGGCACGAGAAATAGCCTCGATGATCTCAAGTACTCGGGTAATAGAGGAGCCTTTTTCTCTTCGCAAAGCCGTCATTTTATATCCTGTTATAAATTTCGTGCTTATTATAGTCAAGCCTAGCATTCATAGGCAAGCCTGGCGCTTATACCCGTCATCCTTGAAACTGCAGCGTTGTTGACTGCACTCGCGAACCGCAATCACTTAGTAAACTAAGCTCATGGGTCTTCGCTCCTTTGTCGCCTAACTGCATTTCCAATGATTTTGGGTATATATACACTTCATCCTTGAAACTACGCACTTGTTGGCTGCACTCATTCACCCCAATCGGTAACTAGTGGGGGGCAATTCTAATGATTTTGGGTATAGATAATCTACAATAGGAATAAAAAACACATTTACTTAAACAAAGTAAACAAAGGCTAGTCCATTTATTAGAAAGACTAGCCATGGGGCTTTCAATTAAAAGCCATTATAATGGCGCTGGTGTTAGCTTAACGTTGGCATTGAAAACTCTGCCCCCTCACGTACTCCAGCAGAAGGCCAACGCTGGGTGACAGTCTTGCGCTTTGTGTAAAAGCGAACCGCATCTGGTCCGTAAGCATGCAAGTCACCAAACAGCGAACGTTTCCAACCACCAAAGCTGTGATAAGCAACAGGCACAGGTAATGGCACGTTAATACCCACCATACCCACTTGTATATTGTCAGAGAAATAACGAGCTGCTTCACCGTCGCGAGTAAAGATACAAGTACCATTGCCATATTCGTGTGCATCAATTAAATCCATTGCTTGTTGCATGGTTTGCACGCGAACTACCTGCAATACTGGACCAAAAATTTCTTCTTTATAACTCACCATTTCAGGCGTGACGTTATCGATTAAGGTACCACCGACAAAAAAACCATCAGCATAACCTTCAACTTTTGGGTTGCGACCATCAACCACAATAGTTGCGCCTTGCTCTTGAGCATGGCTAATGTAACCCACTACTTTATCACGATGCTGGGCAGTAATAACGGGGCCAAAATCATTGATACTATCGCTAAACGCACCGACTTTAAGACCAGACATTGCTTGGGTCATTTTTTGTACTAAGGCATCACCGGCGGCATCACCAACGGCAACGGCAACAGATAACGCCATACAACGTTCACCCGACGAACCAAATGCAGCACCGAGTAACTGATTGACGGCATTGTCCATATCGGCATCTGGCATCACTATGGCGTGATTTTTTGCGCCACCTAATGCTTGGCAACGTTTGCCATTAGCGTTGGCAGTGGTATAAATATATTCAGCGATTGGCGTTGAACCAACAAAGCTAACGGCTTTAACACGTTTATCAGTTAACAGCGTATCAACCGCGACCTTATCCCCATTAACAACGTTCATCACGCCATTGGGTAGCCCGGCTTCTTTTAATAACTGAGCAATAAATAACGTAGAACTGGGGTCACGCTCTGAAGGTTTTAGTATAAAACAATTACCACAAGCAATAGCCATCGGAAACATCCAAAGTGGTACCATCGCTGGAAAATTAAATGGCGTGATACCGGCAACAACCCCTAATGGTTGAAACTCACTCCATGAATCAATATTGGGTCCAACATTTTTACTGTGCTCACCTTTTAATAACTCTGGCGCACCGCAAGCGTACTCAACATTCTCGATGCCACGCTGTAATTCACCGGCTGCATCATGGGATATTTTGCCATGCTCTTCCCCGATTAGTTGACATATTTTATCGGCATTAGCTTCTAATAATTCTTTAAACCGAAACATCACGCGTGCGCGTTTAATGGGTGGTGTATTGCGCCACTGTGGAAATGCAGCATGTGCACTGGTAATAGCCTGTTCTACTGTTTCTGCAGAAGCGATGGCTACCTGCCTAATCGGCTGCCCTGTTGCTGGGTTAAACACATCTTGAGTGCGAGCGGCGTCGATGCAAATTTCACCGTTAATTAAATGTCCAATAGTGTTCATAAATAATTCCTAAATATATAAAATCAATGTGAGTGGCGCAGGTTTAATCCCAAAGCGCTTGGTAGATAGCGACCATATCGCTGATACACGGTTCAATAGGGTTATTGCTTGGTGAGCCAGATGCCAGCGCCTGCTCGGCCATAGTTTGACAAACCCCGAAAAAGTGATCGCGTTCAATACCAAATTGCTCTGGTGTTGGCACCGCTAATTCATCGTTTAATGCACGAAGTTCGACCAATAGTTTCTGGTTGGCAAGTTCATTACTGTCCTGCGTATTCGCGACACCCATTGCTCGTGCACAATCGGCATAGCGTTCTGGTGCGGCGGGGATCGAATAAGCTGTAACACTGGGTAATAACATTGCATTTGAGAGACCATGAGGTACGTGAAAAAATGCACCTATAGGGCGGCTCATGCCATGCACCAATGCCACCGAAGCATTAGAAAATGCGATACCAGCTAAAGTTGAACCAAGCATCATGGCTTCACGAGCGTCTTGATCTTCACCGTTGTGATAGGCTTTTCGCAAGTTGGGCCCAATCAGCTTAATCGCAGAAATTGCCTGGCTATCACTGTATGGATTGGCTTTTTTACTCACATAAGATTCAATAGCATGGGTTAAAGCATCAATCCCAGTATCAGCTGTGATCCTGGGGGGTAGACTTATGGTTAACGTGTAATCAACCAACGCCGCGATAGGCATAAAACCAATGCCAACACAGAGCATTTTTTCGTCATTGGTTTCGTCTGTTATAATAGTAAACTTGGTAACTTCAGAGCCCGTTCCTGCTGTAGTAGGCACCGCAATAACCGGCAAGCCTTGTTCTGTTACTATACGTGGGAACCGATAGTCCTGCATGACGCCACCATGCTTGGCCAAAATAGCAATCGCCTTGGCACTATCGATTGGGCTTCCACCGCCCAGCGCAATAATACAATCGTAATTACCCTCTCGGGCAGTCTTCACTCCAGCTTGAATTGACTGAACAGTTGGCTCTGGCAATGTATCGTCAAAGACGAAGGCAGTAATGTTATGCTCTTTTAAATTAACTTGAATACGACTCGCATATCCCAACGTCACCATCATTTTGTCGGTAATGATTAAGGGACGGGTACAGCCTAGACTGACTAATATTTTAGGTATTTCTAAAACAGCATTTTCACCTACCTGCATCATGCGCGGCAGGATAATTTGATTAGACATATCCACTCCTATATATTTATTATTAATGAGGGCAGGTGGCTTTCTTTATATCAAATACCTCAACACTACCGTCTATTTGAGTTTTCTAGCGGTGCCGAAAAACAGGTGCCCGCTTGGCGATAAACGCATGCATTCCTTCTTTTTGTCCTTCTGTAGCGAAGGCTGCTTGGAATAAACGGCGCTCATGACGTATACCTTCAGTCAAACTGGTCTCAAAGGCTACATTAACGGCTTCTTTAGCCATACGCACAGCAGGACTGTTATACCCTGCAATAGTGTGTGCAGCTTCCAGCGCGTTTTGTAACAGCTCTTTACTCGGCACGACTCGCGACACCAGCCCAGCAGCTTTTGCTTCATGCACATCGATTGTTCTACCGGTTAGCACCATGTCCATCGCCATTGATTTACCGACTGCATTTGCTAAACGTTGTGAACCTCCGATCCCAGGCAAAATACCGAGTTTAATTTCCGGTTGACCGAATTGAGCATCTTCAGAAGCAATGATAAAATCACACATCAATGCAAGTTCGCAGCCACCGCCTAGCGCATAGCCACTCACTGCAGCAATGATCGGTTTGCTGATTAAACGTAATTCATCCCAGGGAGCAAAAATATCGTCACAATAAAATTCTGCGTAGGTCAGATTTGCCATTTCCTCAATATCCGCGCCTGCGGCAAATGCTCGAGCGCTGCCAGTAATAACAATAGCACCAATATTATCATCTGCGTCGAAAGCTTTTAAGGTGTCAACAACTTCTCTGGCCAGCTGCCTACTCAAAGCATTTAAGGTTTTAGGACGATGCAGGGTGATCATACCTACACGTTCGCGGCGTTCGACTAGTATGGTTTTCAACGCCGCTACCGACGGTTGCGCGGCAACTAAAAATTCGGTATTTTCTTTGGCTTCCGGTTCTTTGTCGATAGTCTTAAGTTTACCGCTGTTTTGGGTTGTCATCATTAGACTTTCTCTTTTTGCATAGTAAGGGTTAAGTTGCGGGGTATCTTTTGATGGTATCTCTAACGAGATATCGTTCGAATTTTATTGCGTGTGGGGTGTGGGTAAATACGCCCCATTTTTAGCCATCAATTCTTCTAAAATTGCTTCACGATGTTCATTAAGGGCTGGAGATTTGAGTGGTACTTCGGGATCAATTTCTGCTAGTGAACTCATCTTGATCGGATTACCAGCTGTTCGCACTGCTCTTTCGTTTTCTCCTTTGACTTTGACAATCATGTTGCGGGCCAAAAGTTGTGGATGAGTAAATAACTTATCAATGGTATTGATAGGCGAGCAAGGTACGCCAGCTTCATTGAGAGCATCAATCCAAGCCTGCATGGGCTTCTCAAGTGTTATCGCTTCAACATCTTTAACCAGTTTTTTACGATTTTGCACACGTAAATCATTGGTTAAAAATTCTGAGTCTAAGGCTAGTTGAGGCGAGCCTAAAGCATCCATCATTAACAAGAATAACGTATCATTACCTGCACAGATCACGAACTTGCCATCACTTGCTGCAAAGGTTTCAAATGGGGCAAGCGATGGATGATTATCACCGGTGCGTGTTGGAACAATGCCCTCAACATCGTATCTTGCTAGAGCTGTTTCCATCAATGCAGCTTGGCAATCTAACATGCCAATGTCGACTCGAGTTCCTTGCGCATCACGAGTTCGACTATAAAGCGCCGACACAATACCAATAACGCCAAAGAGAGCAGCACCTAAGTCACCAAAGCTGGTGCCAACACGAGCAGGTTCTTCGTCTGGCCAACCAGTTAAGCTCATTACTCCGCCCATTGCCTGCACGACCATATCGTAACCTGGCAATTCACTAAATGGTCCGCTGTGACCAAAACCTGAAATAGATGAATAAATAATATGGGGGTGTGTTTTTGCAAGACGTTCAGGTCCATAGCCCAAGCGCTCCATCACACCCGGTCGAAAATTCTCTACCACTACATCACAACTGTCTAATAGCCGCTCTAATAGCTCTCGGTCACGTGGTGATTTGATATCAAGAGAAATGCTTTCTTTGCCACGATTAAAGCACATAAAATAGGCTGAATCGACGCCTACGAAAGGCCCAAATGCACGAGTATCATCGCCAGTGCCAAACCTTTCAATTTTAATTACCCGTGCACCAAGATCCGCCATAACCATAGTGCAATAGGGTCCTGCCAGCACACGAGAGAAATCCAAAACGGTAATTCCAGACAAAGGACCTAACTTTTTATCTGTCTCACTTATTTTATCCATAATTGCCACTCCGATGGTTGCTTAAGTTGTTACGTTTAACACAAAATAAGACAGAAAATATTAGGTCAATTACATTATACTAGTGAGTATAATGAGTCAATACGTATCGATATAATGAATTTTATGTCAGTAATATGAGTGCCATTATGAAAAATTTAAGTATCGCGGGGTCATTCTCGAAGATAGCTTGTTAGAGGTAGCATACAGTGATGTGGGATGTGCATTCTGAGATGGAAGTCACTCGTAGCTTATGAAGTTGAAAGTGTTGGGAATTTTTGTGGGTAGATGCAGAGTCTGATAAAAATTGTTATTTTTAGATACGATTTTTTATTATTGTTTTAAAAAAAAACCAACAGTTACGTTGGGCTTAATTTGGTTTGTGTATTTTTCAACATTTTGTTTTTGTTTCAACCACAAAAAAAGCCCGCTTTTAGCGGGCTTGGAGGTTTTAATTCAACAAAATATCATTTATGTACCGTCAGAACGGAATATCGTCATCAAAGTCAAAATCTGGTTCAGCCATAGGCGCAGGTTGTCCTTGCGCAGGGGCCTGATTGAAGCCTTGATTTTGTTGTTGAGGTGCACCTTGGGCTGGCGGCTTTTGATATTGTTGCGCCTGCTGAGGTGGTTGTTGTTGGTAATTTTGCTGAGGTTGCTGCTGATAACCTTGATTTTGATTTTGCTGTTGCGGAGCCGCTGCAGGGCGTTGTTGTCCCTGGAATCCGCCTTCAGATTGACCACCACCTTTACTGCCCAACATTTGCATAACGCCGTTGAACGGGTCTAAAACTATTTCTGTAGTGTATTGGTCTTGACCTTCTTTGTTCTGCCATTTACTTGTTTGCAGTTTACCTTCAATATAAACTTGACTACCTTTTTTTAAATATTCACCAGCAATTTCAGCCAGCTTGCCAAATATAGACACACGGTGCCATTCAGTTTTTTCCTGAATTTGTCCACTTTGGTCTTTCCAGCTTTCTGATGTTGCTAAGGCTAAAGTGGTAATGGCTTTACCATTTTGGGTATACCTTACTTCAGGATCTTTACCCAAATTACCCACTAAAATTACTTTATTTACACCTTTACTCGCCATTATTCCTCCTAATTAATCTTTTAAGTTCAGCACAAGTCGAGCGTGTTGAATATCGAAATGTTGTTCTGCTTTTAAATACATCACTTGTTCATCTGGAACTAGGGTTATGTCTACCACGCCTTTTAACTTAAAAAGCTGCTGGATAGTCAGATCTGATGTTTGTCTGTTTGTTTTAAGTGTATAACGTTTAAGTCGATTCGTCGCCCTCAAACCTCTAATCAACAGTAACCAGATACAACATAAGATACTGGCCAGAACAAATACCCATTTAATGCCTAAAAGCTCGCCGATACTGCCCGATAACACTCCGCCTATAAAAGCTCCGAAAAACTGAAAACTGGCATAAACACCCATAGCGGAACCTTTCTTACCTGCCGGGGCGATATTCGAAACCATAGCGGGGAAATTTGCTTCAAGATAGTTGAAGCAGGTAAAAAACAGACTAACCAATATCATTAAATAAATAATTGAATGTTGACCGAATATCAATAATGCAAACACCACAGCCAAACCTGCCACGCTAAATTGCATGACCGCTTGTTTTCGTTTTGATGCTAGGGCAATAAGGCCAATAAGACCTAAAACTGAGACGAACAATACCAATGAATAGGCTTTCCAATGAGTGGAAAGCGGCCAATTTAAATCGACTAAAAATACCGGAATTTGCACAAAGAGTAGCGTGATCAACATATGTAGTAACAATACGCTAATATTGAGTCGTATTAATTGAGGGTGTAAAAATAGACTTTTTAGATCCTCAATAACTGGCAGAGTGTCGCCCTTAGGCGCGATTTTTTGTGCATTAGGCACAACAAACAACACCAGTAAAATACATAGACAAGCCAATATTCCGGTCATTAGGAAAATACCGCTTAGGCCAAAATCTCCAGCGATAATAGGGCCTAAAAGTAAGGCTAAGTAAAAAGAGAAACCGATGGAAACACCAATAATAGCCATCACTTTTGGCCGTTGGCTTTCGCGGCTTAAGTCTCCGGCTAAAGCCATGATTGCTCCAGCAATCGCGCCACCACCTTGAAGTAAACGTCCTACTACAACCCAAGCTAGACTATCCGCGGTCGCCGCTACAATACTGCCAATGGCAAAAATAACTAAACCGCCTGCAATAACTGGTTTTCGGCCAATTTTATCTGATAACACTCCCATGGGGATTTGCAGCAATGCTTGTGTTAAACCGTAGCCACCTATTGCCAGTCCAACAAGGAAAGCTGAATAATCAGGATAGTTTTTAGCGCTAATGGCAATTACTGGCATCACCATAAATAAGCCAAGCATGCGTAATACGTACACAAAGGCAAGAGAAAAAGAGCTGCGAAGTTCTGTAGAATTCAAGGTTTAATCTATTATCGAATAATGAAAAGGAAGACGTTAAAAAGTCTTACGATGTTAGCATATATTCTTTTTTGACAAACAATTTAAACAACATTTTTGATTTACTGTCGTGAGCTTGTTCAAAAGATAATTTGTGTTGCCGTAGAGCTAGTTTAAAGAGTGTGTAATAATTCTTCTTTTGCATTTGATAAAAGTCAAAAATGGATAGAATTGAAGTACGCGGTGCTCGCACCCACAATCTTAAAAACATCAATTTAGATATACCTAGAGACAAATTAACCGTGATCACGGGCTTGTCTGGTTCGGGCAAATCTTCTTTGGCTTTCGATACCTTGTATGCTGAAGGGCAAAGACGTTACGTTGAGTCCTTGTCAGCATACGCAAGGCAATTTTTATCCATGATGGAAAAGCCTGACGTTGACCATATTGAGGGTCTATCGCCAGCTATTTCAATTGAACAAAAATCTACTTCGCACAATCCACGTTCTACTGTGGGAACGATTACAGAAATCTACGATTATTTACGTTTATTGTATGCACGCGTTGGCGAACCTCGTTGTCCTGAACATCATGTGCCGCTGGATGCACAAATTGTCAGTCAAATGGTTGACCGTGTCCTGGGCATGCCAGCCGATATTAAACTGATGTTGCTTGCCCCTGTGGTTCAAGCTCGTAAAGGTGAGCATCTTAAAACTCTTGAGAATCTTGCTGCGCAAGGTTTTATTCGAGCTAGAATAGACGGTGATGTGTGTGACTTATCCGATCCTCCAGATCTCGACTTACATAAAAAACACACTATTGAAGTGGTAGTTGACCGTTTTAAAGTGCGCGAAGATTTAAAACTTCGTCTGTCAGAGTCTTTTGAAACCGCCTTGAATCTGTCTGGTGGCACGGCAATAATTGCTTTTATGGACGAGCCTGACAAGTTGGAATTGGTGTTTTCTTCTAACTTTGCTTGCCCACACTGTGGTTACAGCATGGCTGAGTTAGAGCCACGCTTATTTTCTTTCAACAATCCAGCCGGAGCCTGCCAAAGTTGCGATGGTTTAGGGACTAGACAGTTTTTCGACCCACATCGTATTATTGCCAATGAAGAAATTAGCTTGTCTGGTGGTGCTATTCGCGGATGGGACAAACGCAGTTATTATTATTTTCAGATGTTGCAAGCGGTAGCGGATCACTACAAGTTTGATCTGACAGTGCCTTTTGCTGAGCTAGACGAAGCATCCAAAGATATTGTGTTAAACGGCAGTAAAGGCACTTCATTAAAGTTTAAGTACATTAACGATCGTGGCGATATTATGGAACGTAAACATCCCTTTGAAGGGATCATTCCGAATATGGAGCGGCGTTACAAAGAGACTGAATCTAACGCGGTACGTGATGAGTTGTCGAAGTATCTTAGTCAGCAACATTGTTCTACTTGTTCCGGTAGTCGCCTTAGATTAGAGGCCCGAAACGTGTTTATTGGTGAAACACCTTTGAATGTCATTACTGACATGTCGATTGCCGACGCTTTGGAATTTTTTGCCAAGATCACCCTAACTGGTAAACGCTTAAAAATTGCAGAAAAAATATTTAAAGAGATCAACGATAGGTTGACTTTTTTGGTCAATGTTGGTCTAAATTATCTATCCCTTTCTCGCAGCGCAGATACCTTGTCTGGTGGTGAAGCACAGCGGATTAGGTTAGCCAGTCAAATAGGTGCAGGTCTAGTGGGCGTCATGTATGTGCTCGACGAACCCTCTATTGGATTACATCAACGTGATAATGCACGATTACTTGAAACACTGATCCACCTGCGCGACTTAGGCAATACAGTCATTGTGGTTGAGCATGATGAAGATGCCATTCGTGCAGCTGACTTTGTATTGGATATTGGGCCTGGAGCAGGTATACACGGTGGCGAAATTGTTGCTCAAGGCACGATTGAAGACATCAAAAATAGTGAACGTTCGTTAACAGGTAAGTACTTATCTGGAAGGGAAAAAATTGAAATACCGGCTAAACGAACTGAAATTGACCAAGACAAGTGGGTGGTGATAACAGGTGCAACGGGTAATAATTTACAAGATGTTACCTTTAGAGCACCACTAGGCTTAATGACTTGTGTGACGGGTGTATCTGGTTCAGGTAAATCCACGTTGATAAACGATACCTTCTATCGAATTGCCCACAGAGAATTAAATGGTGCCACTACAGGTGAGCCTGCGCCCTATAAAACTGTCACCGGTATGGAGTTTATGGACAAGGTAGTGGATATTGACCAAAGCCCTATCGGTCGAACTCCACGCTCTAACCCCGCTACATATGCAGGTATTTTTACTCCCGTGCGTGAATTATTTGCTGGTACACAAGAATCCAGATCTCGTGGATACAAACCAGGAAGGTTTAGCTTTAACGTCAAAGGGGGACGCTGTGAAGCTTGTCAAGGCGACGGTTTGATTAAGGTTGAGATGCACTTTTTGCCGGATGTATATGTGCCTTGCGATGTATGTAAAGGCAAGCGATATAACCGTGAAACATTGGAAATTCAGTACAAAGGACTGAATATCCATCAGGTATTAAATATGACAGTGGAAGAAGCCCGTCCTTTCTTCGATGTTATCCCAGCCATTGCTCGTAAATTACAAACTTTGATGGATGTGGGCTTGTCTTACGTGCGTTTAGGTCAAGCGGCTACTACCTTGTCAGGTGGTGAAGCACAACGAGTCAAGCTAGCTAAAGAATTATCCAAACGAGATACTGGCCAAACCCTGTATATTTTGGATGAGCCTACTACTGGTCTTCACTTTCACGATATCAAACAGCTATTAGAAGTGCTGCATAGATTGCGTGATCATGGTAATACAGTCGTTGTGATTGAACATAACCTAGACGTGATCAAAACAGCAGATTGGGTGATTGACCTTGGTCCTGAAGGTGGCTCTGGTGGAGGCCAAATTATTGCTCAGGGCACTCCCGAAGATATTTGTAATGTAGAAGCGTCGCATACAGCACATTTCCTTAAACCATTATTGCAAAAGTAGAGTACGAATTATATGTTTAGTGAAGAGTTTAATGTACGATTTTACGAAACAGATGCCTTAGCTCACGTCAGTAATACCGTGCTGGTGGGCTGGTTTGAAACTGGGCGCGAGCCTATTTTCAAACTGTTTAACCCTGAATTGGATTTGCGAAACTGGCCACTTATTTTGGCCAGTTATAAAGTGGATTTTTTAAAGCAGATTTATTATGGGCATAAAGTACAAGTTAGAACTTATATCAGCCGAGTCGGCAACAGTTCTTTTGATGTTTATCAAGAGTTGTGGCAGCAGCAAAAAAAATGTGCCACGGGTGTAACAACTATGGTGCATTTTGATTATCAGACCAAACAAGCTGTGGCAATAAACGATGAAATAAAAGCGTCTCTTTTGGCAAACACCCCAGAATAAAATTATTTTTTAGTTATGGCTTCTAAGTGCTGAGCTAATTATATTAGCCCAGAATATATCAACTGCTTACTAAATCGGATTTTGAATATCACATGACTGAGCAAAAAATGATTCTCATCACTGAGGAATATATCTCACTATATTTTAACCATCATAAGGGCTGACACTTATTCCAGTTAGGGAATATCCGACAGTGGCTAAATCACCTTCCCAGCCTTTTGTGGTCAAGGTGCCGGTCACCCAAACTGCGTCGTATAAATTGTCTATTGGAATCGCTGTAGAAAATTTAACGTAAACAATTTGATTCGCGGGTGGCGGTGGTACGTGAATACAGGCTCCAAAATACGGTACCAACAAAAATTCACTGGTTGTTTCGTTGTCGCCCTCAAGTGGCACAACAAATCCCGGTATTTTTACCAACTTGCCATTTAGGCTGTCGATTACAGGCGCATCTAGTCCCATCTGCATCATACTGCCGTCGTGACTCAAAGGGGTATCGGGAGTTTGATAATCCGGTGGTACCATGTCTTCCC
The DNA here is from genome assembly GCA_034111145.1 of Paraglaciecola sp. Lineage (GTDB taxonomy): Bacteria > Pseudomonadota > Gammaproteobacteria > Enterobacterales > Alteromonadaceae > Paraglaciecola. Next base: position 22,719 of record JAWUXU010000118.1, on the reverse strand, counting down.
AAAAAAGTTCCAGTGGTTCTTTAGCTAACGTTATATGGCTGAACAGGATTAGTATTAAACACACTGCATTGAGGTTTATTGCATTGAGGCGAATTGCATTGAGAATTTTTATCATTATTTTTTATCGACATATGTTTGATTAGCCCAATATAAAGGATTTTTCACTACTTCGTTACCTAGACATGGAGTGTTAGGGATATTCAGGGCTAAAAATAAAGAACAAAGCGCAAAACCTGCACCAATATAAAATACAATACTGGGTGAACTCAACCACACAATGCCCAGCAATGCCGGGATCACTACTGCCGCAATGTGATTGATGGTAAAACTAACGCCAGCGGTAGAGGCAAAGTCCTTTTGATCAGCAATTTTTTGAAAATAAGTCTTAACCGCGATGGCCATGGCGAACAATAGATGATCAACGACATATAGACCTGCTGCAATATGATTATTGTCTACTAGGGCATAACTTGTAAATACAAAGAGCAATCCTACATATTCTATAGTTAATGCTCTGCGCTCTCCTATTCTGCTTATCAATTTTCCAATCTTGGCCGCAAACAGCAAGTTGAATATATAATTGATAATAAATAGTAGGCTAATATCTCCAACAGAATACCCAAACTTTTCAACCATCATAAAAGATGCAAACCATAAATATTTGTCTTCTGGCACCGCTAAAGAATACCAACGCATAATATAGCCAATAACGTTTACGCAAAAACATATGTTTATGTTGAGCTGAACCATGGCTAAAAGTATTGAAATTTTTCCACAACAAACAAACGATTATCATGCCGATCCCACCCCCTAACATATACATGGTGATATAAGACACGCTAAACCATTCCATTAAGATCCAGATAGTTCCATAAGCTAGTAACGAAGCAAAACTTTTAACAGCTAATTGTTTGCCCATAAAGTGGGCGGCTTTGTCTTTGTCTAACCACTGTAAGGTTAACGATTGATTGATTGATAGTTTCGAAATAATGAAAGCCAATCGACATGAGCACTGTTGTGCAGTACAAACCTAATTTAAAAGGCAGCCAGCCTGTTGCTGCCACTCCTATACACATTATCGCTAGTGCTATTAAGGCTAGAGTTTGTTCTTTTAACACCAATAATAAAAATACTGCCGTAAAGGCTAAAAACCCAGGGACTTCTCGTAAGCTGTGCAATATGCCAATCTGTGCACCACTGAATTGGGCTTTTTCTACCACAAAATTATTCAATAAGGCACTCCAAACCGAAAATACCAAAGCCATGACAAAGGCCATAGCCAACAATAAAAATTGGGGATCTTGGCGAATGAGTGAAAACTTAGTGAACTTGGGATAGCGCAAAATAGTGTAATCCTGACAATATTAGAGATTAATTGTCGCACATGCATGGATTAGATTTAATACCCATAAAAAAGCCGGTAAAAACCGGCTATTAAAAATTAGATATTGTTAAGTTATTATTAAAAAGCTGGTTTTTCTTCTGTGGCTTCATAAAGTTTAACACTGTTAATTAATTCAGCTTTGGCAGATGCTGCATCTTCCCAACCTTCAATTTTTACCCATTTGTTAGGCTCTAAATCTTTGTAATGTTCAAAGAAATGCTGGATTTGATGTTTAGTCAGCTCAGGAATGTGATCAATATCAGTAATGCCACGATACATTGTTGATAGCTTATCAGCCGGTACCGCAAGAATTTTTGCATCTACACCTGACTCATCAGTCATTTTTAGTACACCTACTGGACGGCACTTGATAACTGAACCCGCTAAGAGTGGGAAAGGCGTCATAACTAATACGTCAGCTGGGTCGCCGTCTTCAGACAAAGTATGTGGGACATAACCATAGTTAGTGGGGTAGTGCATACAAGTTGCCATAAAACGGTCGACAAAAATGGCACCTGAATCTTTATCCACTTCATATTTAACAGGATCAGAATGAGCAGGGATTTCGATGATGACATTAATTTCTTCTGGTAAATTTTTACCAGCTGGTACGGCATTGAGACTCATTGTATGACCTAAAGTAGTTAGATTTTATTGGGTAAGATTATAGTGCTTAGAGACACAAGAAGAAACTGACTAAAGAGATTAAAACGCAGACTAAGTGGAATTGTTGATTAAAACTTGAACTAAAAATCATTATCTCGCTATAGTTGTAAATAAATTGTAAATAAATTGTAAGTAAAGCAATAAAATAGCCATGAACTCATAAATAACGTAGTAACGAGAAATTGGCATAAATGTATTGCAAAAATGTATTGCAAAGTGGATCCATTTTTGATTTTTGTTAAAGATGATTTGTTTTGTGCAATTGTTACATTAACTCTGGGAACCCTTATGACTGAACTATTCTACCTGCCACCAATCTTGGGATTTGCTGGTTTAATTAGCGCTTTTGTTATTTATCTTATCATTAAAAAATCACCTGTCTCTGATCCAGCTATTATCAAAATAGGTGATGCCATACATTCTGGTGCGATGGTGTTTATGCACCGCGAATATAAAATGTTGTTCATTTTCGCCTTAGTTGTGGGCATTGCCTTGTATTTTTCTTTGGGTCAATATACCACCTTGGCTTTTATTGCAGGAGCAATATGCTCTGCCTTTGCAGGTTACATAGGCATGTTTACTGCTACTCAAGCCAATGTACGTACTACTCAAGCAGCTCACGATGAAGGTCCAGCAGCTGCTCTTACTATCGCCTTTATGGGTGGCTCTGTGATGGGGCTATGCGTAGCGTCCATGGGGCTTTTGGGTTTAGGTTCGCTGTATTGGTTCTTTGGTGGTGACCCTACTACCGCCCACGTTATTCACGGGTTTGGTATGGGGGCTTCTATTGTTGCATTGTTTTCCCGGGTTGGAGGTGGCATTTTCACTAAGAGTGCAGATGTGGGTGCTGATTTGGTTGGCAAAATTGAAGCCGGTATTCCCGAAGATGACCCAAGAAACCCAGGCGTCATAGCTGATAACGTCGGCGACAATGTAGGTGATGTGGCAGGTATGGGTTCAGACATCTTCGAGTCTTATTGTGGTTCAATGATTGCCACCATAGCCATCGCTTCGACTATGGCTGTTGGTGCCTTGGGAAGTCGAGAATCTTTAATGTTCTTGCCCTTGGCATTAGCCTCTACCGGTTTGTTGTGCTCGGTTGCTGGCATAGTGTTGGTTAAATGCTTGTCAGCCAGTAAGCCTGAGGTAGCTTTGCGTGCTGGTACCATGTCAGCTGCGGTAATTTTTATTGCTGCAGCTTATTTTGTAGTGGCCAAACTAGGTGTCAGTGACCATGTATGGTGGGCAGTAGTTTCCGGTGCTGTGGGCGGTATTATTATTGGTTTAGTGACTGAATATTACACTGCATCCACACCTGTGCGTAAGATAGCCAAGGCTGGCGAGACAGGCCCTGCTACTGTGATGATTACAGGGCTGGCGGTAGGCATGCAATCGGTTGTTATTCCGGTGCTGACTATTTGTGCGATTATTTATGCTTCTACTCAGTTATCCGGTTTATACGGCGTAGGCATTGCCGCTGTAGGCATGTTGGCGACTGTGGGCATAACCATGGCGATTGATGCATATGGTCCGGTAGCTGACAACGCTGGTGGCATAGCAGAAATGGCGGGCTTGGGAGAAGAAACTCGTGCCATTACCGATTCGCTCGATGAACTGGGCAATACTACAGCGGCTATAGGTAAAGGTTTTGCTATAGGTGCTGCAGCGTTGGCTGCTTTAGCCATTATTGCTGCATTTATCGAAACCCTGACTACTAAATACCCAGACTTCACCTTGAATCTAGGCGACCCTATGGTCTTAATCGGCTTGTTTATTGGTGGTTTACTGCCATTTTTAATTGCCTCCATTACTATGACTGCAGTGGGTGACGCTGCATTTGAAATGATCCAAGAAATCCGTCGCCAATTCAGAGAGATTGAGGGATTAATGGAAGGCACTGCTGAGCCTGATAATGCTCGTTGTATCGATATTGCCACTCAAGCCGCATTGAAAAAAATGATTTTACCCGGTGTAATTGCCGTCGGTGTGCCTCCTTTAATAGGTTTTGGCTTAGGTGCTTATGCTCTGGGGGGGATGCTAGGCGGGGCACTATTGGGTTGTGTTTTACTCGCTCTGATGATGGCTAACGCTGGTGGTGCTTGGGACAACGCTAAAAAGTATGTTGAAAAAGGCAACTTAGGTGGTAAAGGATCTGATACTCATGCGGCTGTGGTAGTGGGCGATACAGTAGGCGACCCATTCAAAGATACATCTGGTCCATCTATGAACATATTGATTAATGTGATGGCCATAGTGAGTCTAGTGATTGCACCGCTATTGTAAATGGAAGCTCATCTAGGGTATTAATAAATATTCTAATTAGTGTGATGGCCATAGTGAGTCTAGTGATTGCCCCGCTGTTGTAAATGGAAGCTCATCTGGGGCATTAATAAATATTCTAATTAGTGTGATGGCCATAGTGAGTCTAGTGATTGCTCATTTTTGTATAAATTTAAAATGGAAAGGATTTGATCAGATCTGTTCATACCCGTATTTTACAGAGATATTTGAGTAAGACTTAAACGTTCACCATATATATACCCAAAATTATTGGAATTGCATGGTGGCGGCAAATGAATCAGACCCCACTCACTAAGTGTAACGTCGGTTACCGATTGGGGCGAATGAGTGCAGCCAACATGCGGGCAGTTTCAAGGATGTAGGGTATAGGTAAACAAAAAAGGTGAGCCTTATGCACATCTTTTTTGTTCACGCCGATTAATGAATGTTTATTTATAAAAGCTTGTATTTATAAAAGTTTATTTAGAATAACTTAGACAAGCTTCTACTTCTTCTTTTGAGCCTATCAACACCGGTACACGTTGATGAATTTCGGTAGGCATGACTTCCATAATGCGTCCCGTGCCCGTATCGGCTAAACCACCTGCTTGTTCAACGAGGAACGCCATAGGGTTGGCTTCATATAATAAACGTAATTTACCTGGTTTACTCGGCTCGCGTTTATCGTAAGGGTACATAAATATGCCGCCGCGAGATAACACTCTGTGAATATCACCTACCATCGCGGCAACCCAGCGCATATTATAATCCTTTTCTCTAGGTCCTTCCGTCCCCAATAACAAATCATCAATGTAAGCTTTAATAGGTGATTCCCAATGACGTTGATTAGATGCATTGATTGAATACTCAGCTGTTTGCACAGGCACTTTGACATTAGGCGTGGTTAACAAAAAACCACCATGGGTTTTATCTAGGGTATAAAGATGTGTACCACGGCCAGTTGTTAAGGCAAGCATTGCTGATGGACCATATAACACATAACCCGCAGCCACTATTTGTGTGCCAGGTTGCAGAAAAGCAGAGGGATCATCTGGATCCATCCATTGTGGAGCATGAGTAATAGAGAAAATTGTACCAATGAGGCTATTGATATCAGTATTAGACGAGCCATCAAGAGGATCAAAGCTAACAAGGTAATTACCATTTGGATTACAGGGTACTACCTCATCTTCTTCTTCTGAGGAGATGGCTTTGACGTAACCTGAATCACTGAGAATATCTTTTAAAATTTGATTAGAAATGACATCTAACTTCTTCTGAGTTTCGCCTTGCACGTTTTCGCTTAATGTGGAACCTAATACACCGGCTAGGGCTCCTTGACTGACCCTAAAAGAAATTTCCTTGCAGCCTGCTAATAATGTTCTTAATAGCAGAATGAGTTCCATAGGTGCGCCATCTTCTTGAAGTTGCGAGTTCAGTCTTTTCATTATGCGTAGATACCTTGTAGTTGTAGGGTGTGCAATATGGTTTTGTTAATTTAGGTGCTCATTAGGTCAATTGTACCTTCAAAAAATAAGAAACTCAGTAATCTAAACGTATTCTTTTTAACCTAAATATAAATAGGCCTGTGTCATAGTCATTATAACGACGTATTTTTTACATTGTTGATTGGGTAAGCGATCTTTGTTCTGGTAATCTATCGTTCTTCAAAAATTTTGAAAAGTAATCTATGCATCTACATATTTTAGGTATCTGCGGAAGCTTTATGGGGGGTATTGCAGCCATTGCTAAAGAGCTAGGGCACAAAGTCACAGGATCTGACAGTAACGTATACCCGCCTATGAGCACACAATTAGAATCTTTAGGTATCGAGCTATTTGAAGGTTACGGTGCAGCGCAATTTAAAAATGAGCCGGATATAGTTGTTATAGGCAATGCCCTTTCCCGTGGTAATGAGGCGGTAGAGTATGTTTTGGACAGAAACCTGCCTTACACTAGCGGACCACAATGGTTGCTCGAAAACGTACTTAAAGATCGTTGGGTATTAGCAGTATCCGGTACCCATGGCAAAACCACTACATCCAGTATGTTAGCTTGGATAGTTGAATATGCAGGTTTAAAACCGGGTTTTTTGATTGGTGGCATCCCACAAAACTTTGAGGTTTCTGCACGTTTAGGTGAAAGCCCATTTTTTGTGATTGAAGCAGATGAATACGACAGCGCGTTTTTTGATAAACGTTCTAAGTTTGTACACTACCGTCCTCGTACATTAGTGATGAACAACCTTGAGTTTGACCATGCTGATATTTTTTCTGACTTAAGTGACATCCAAAAACAATTTAATCATCTTCTTCGCACAGTACCTAATAACGGTTTAGTGTTATTGCCTAAGTCTGACGGCAACCTGCGAAAAGTCTTAGATATGGGATGTTGGACCCCAGTACAGTTTACTGGCAGCGATTGGCAGGTACAAAATAGTAATCCAGAAGGCAGTGAATTCGACGTCATGTTCAAAGGACAATTCCAAGGCAAAGTGCATTGGGACCTAATGGGTGAACATAACGTTAACAATGCGTTGATGGCGATAGCAGCGGCAAAACATAGCGGGGTGAGAAGCGACTTGGCGGTTGAAGCGTTAGGGACGTTTGTTAATGTAAAACGTCGCATGGAAGTTAAAGCCATCGTCAACGGTATTACCCTTTATGATGACTTTGCTCATCACCCTACTGCTATTTCCTCCACTATTGATGGTCTTAGAGCTAAAGTTGGCGGTGAGCGTATTTTGGCTGTACTAGAGCCTCGTTCAAATACCATGAAAATGGGTGTTCACAAAGATACTCTTGCTGCCTCATGGTCTAGTGCCGACCAGGTGTTTATTTTTGAACCGTCAAATTTGACTTGGTCGATGGATGATCTATTGGCGCAAAGCGATGTCACAGCCATGTTATATAAAGATATGAATATGTTGGTGAAATCCATTATTTCTTATGCTCAACCAAGTGACCATATCTTGGTCATGAGTAATGGCAGTTTTGGTGGGATACATGATTTGTTGACAGAACAATTAGCAAAAATCGAATTAACTAAGCATTGAATAAATTAAACATTAAATAAAGAGCCTTCCAAATGAAATTAAATAAACTGATTATTGGTGTAGTTGCGGCTGCATTGAGTTTTCAAGTGCTAAGTTGGGGGCAAACGGGACATCGCGTGACTGGGGCTATTGCCGAAATATATTTAACACCTAAAGCGCAGCTTGCTATCAGTCAATTGTTGATAAACGAAGATTTAGCCGAAGCTTCAACTTATGCCGACGAGATGAGATCAAACCCCAGTGAGTTTTGGAAAAAAACCGCTAACCCTTGGCATTATGTGAATGTTTTTGAAGGTAAAACATATTCAGACATAGCGCCACCACCTGAAGGCAATGCGGTGACTGCTTTGGAAATGTTTACCAAACAACTTAAAAGTAAAAAAGCCAGCTTGGAAGAGAAGCAGCTCGCACTTCGTTTTATTGTGCATATTGTTGGTGATTTACATCAACCCTTTCACGCTGGAAATGGCACAGATAAAGGTGGAAACGACGTGAAATTGCAGTTTTTTTGGGAAGATTCTAATTTACACCGAGTTTGGGATTCAGGCTTGATTGATAGAGAAAACTTGTCTTACACAGAATGGACCAACAAACTTAGTCGTAAAATTTCTAGCCAACAGGCTAAAGAATGGATGGAGGTTAATCCCAAGGTATGGATAGCTGAAAGTGCAAAGTTACGAGATAATTTATATCCTGAAAATGATAAGTTATCATGGGATTATCAATATCAAAATATGCCAATAGTGAAACAGCGTTTACAAATGGGTGGTGTAAGGATTGCCGCTTATCTAAATGACTTGTTTAATTAACTGAGCCCATGAAGAGTTTGTCTGAAATTACTCCCACATCACTACCAAAAATACTCGCTGGACCTATCGTTCGAAGAGCAAATGCTAAGCAAGTTTGCTTTTGGCTGATAACCGACAAGGCCTACCACTTTTCTGTCAAGTTATTCAGTCACCAAGAACAAACGACTTGGTTTGATGCACAGCTAAATGACCAACAGCTTTTTCAAATACAAGTTGGGACTCACGCATTCGTAAATCTGATTACGCTGTTGCCCAATACCGAAATATTGTGTGGCAGTCGAGTGAGTTACGATATCATCTTGCTCGGCGAGGATGGCAGTACAAGTCATTTATGTGAATTGCTTCCTTCTTTGTTATATTCGGATCAATCTCATCCAAGCTTTGTGATCCGCAGACAAATTTCACAAATGTTGCACGGTTCGTGCCGTAAACCCCATCATGATAGTGACGATGGTTTGGTGATAGTTGATCAACAAATCGCATTAGGGTTAGCAGGTGACATTGAGCCACCTGAGTTATTGATGATGTCGGGTGATCAGGTTTATACCGACGATGTAGCAGGGCCAACATTGATAGCGATTCAACAAACCATTAATATCTTGGGTTTGTTTCATGAAGAACTTGAAGGGGCAACTATAAGCAATAGCCAAGAGTTATTTGAACATCCTCATTGTTTTTATCAACGCCCTGATCTGCTGCCAGATGATCCAAGTACAGCCAAAACGTATAGTCAATTTTTTGTGGGTAAACGAAAACCCATTTTTACCTCGGACAATGCCAGTAACCACCTAATATCGCTGGCTGAGGTTATGGCTATGTATATTCTTACTTGGTCACCTGAAATGTGGAAGTTGGTAAATATCAGTGATGATGCTATCCCTAAACCCTTCAAACAAAAATTTGCTAAAGAAAAGGCTATCATTGAAAACTTTGTTGTTGGTTTAGAAAAAGTCAGAAGAGCTCTAGCCCATGTGCGTGTGTATATGATTTTTGATGACCATGATGTTACCGATGATTGGAACTTAACCCGCGGCTGGGAGGAAGCGGTCTACGGCAACTCGTTTGCTAAACGTATAGTGGGTAATGCATTAGTAGGATATTGGTTGTGTCAGGGCTGGGGGAATGACCCCACAAAATTGCAACCTTTGTTTGAATCTTGTAACGGATTTTTCACAGAAAATGGCGTTAATCAACATGACGTACTTGTGCAACATTTACTCGACTGGGAACATTGGCATTACAGCTTAGATACCTTACCTAAGCTGGTGGTACTGGATACACGTACACAGCGCTGGCGTTCAGATTCGAGTTTAAGTAAACCGTCAGGTTTAATGGACTGGGAAGCCTTGTGTGATTTACAGCAAGAGTTAATCGGCCAAGAAGCTGTCATTATGGTCTCAGCTGCACCTGTTTTTGGTGTGAAGTTGATAGAAACCATACAGCGTATCTTTACCTTTTTTGGCAAAGCGTTGACTGTGGATGCAGAAAACTGGATGGCACACAAAGGGACGGCCAGTGTGATGCTAAATATTTTCCGCAACCGCAGAACCCCACCAAACTTTGTGATCCTGTCAGGCGATGTGCATTATTCTTTTGTTTATGATGTCACCCTAAGATTTAGACATAACAGCCCGAATATTACTCAGATAACCAGTAGCGGTATCAAAAACGAATTTCCTGATAAATTACTAAAGTGGTTCGACAGACTAAACCGTATTTTATATAGCAAATATTCACCACTAAACTGGTTCACCCAGAGACGAAACATGCTGGTTAGACACCGTAAGCCAAATGCTCACAAATTGACTACGCTATCAAACGGATCTGGCATAGGGTTACTTAAAATAGATCAAGCTTGTAAAAAAGTTGAGGCACAGCAGTTGTGTGCCTCGGATGAGGTCGTCACTTTTGCTAAAAAGGACTAAGTGTTTATCACTGGTTACTGGTGGAAAGGTTTACTTAATTTATGCACCGCATCAATAAATACCTTGGCATTGTCTGGTGGCACATCTAAATGAATACCATGGCCTAAATTAAATACATGACCATGACCTTTACCAAAACCATCCAAAATCAGTTGCACTTCTTGTTCAATACGTGCAGCCGGCGCGTATAACATAGACGGGTCCATATTGCCTTGCAGTGCAACTTTGTCTCCAATGCGTGTCTTTGCATCAGCTATGTCTACCGTCCAGTCCAAGCCTACAGCATCACAACCAGTGGCTGCTATAGACTCCAACCACAACCCTGCATTTTTGGTGAACAGGGTGACTGGTACTTTTCGACCATCATTTTCACGTGTAAGGGCATCAACAATTTTATGCATATATTGCAAAGAAAACTCTTGGTAATCGCGACCTGATAACACCCCACCCCAAGTATCAAAAACCATCACTGATTGCGCGCCAGCGGCAATTTGCGCGTTAAGATACAAAATAACGGAATCGGCCAACTTATCGAGCAATAGGTGTAAAGCCTGTGGCTCACTAAAGGCCATTTTTTTGATTTTGGTGAAAGCCTTACTTGCGCCACCTTCAATCATATAAGTAGCTAAAGTCCAAGGGCTGCCAGAAAAGCCGATTAACGGCACGCTACCCTGTAAAGCTTTACGTATAGTGCGTACAGCGTTCATTACGTAACCTGTTTCTACTTCTGGATCACAAACTGGTAATTTTTGAATATCAGCCATACACGTTAGCGGTCGTTCAAATTTTGGGCCTTCCCCGGTCTCAAAATATAAACCTAGCCCCATAGCATCAGGGATTGTCAAGATATCAGAAAACAAGATGGCAGCGTCTAGATCGAATCTACGCAGTGGCTGAAGTGTTACTTCACAAGCCAGTTGAGCATTCTTACAAAGAGACATGAAATCGCCTGCTTCTGCTCTTGTTGCCTTATATTCAGGTAAATATCGACCTGCTTGGCGCATCATCCATACCGGTGTAATGTCGACTGGTTGGCGTAACAAGGCTCGTAAATAACGGTCGTTTTGCAATGGCTGCATTGATTTCCTCAAATTAGAATAGATTGGCACTGAGTTATGGTTCAGGTCTTCAAAAACATTGTATTGTAGCGATTTTATCTGCTGAAAAAAGGACAAATTGGTCTATATTTAGTAAAAATTTGCATACTAAGAGTCTTGTTTGTTGAAACGATAATGTGAAAGTAGCTAAAAATAAGAAATTCGTTGACGAGACCAAAACACTGAAATATTCAAACCCCACTGATGTGGGGTTTTTTATAGGTTATTTTTCTCTATGAATGTGCCGGTATATCGACACTTCTCTGTTCTTTTATTTCCTCGAGGGTATGCTGAATAAGTTGTCCAGCAATCGATTGTTTGGGAGGGATATTAGGTAATTTGTCTGGATCAAACCAATATGCTTCGAGTATTTCTTTGCCATCTACTTGTATTTCACCTGAGTCAAAGTCGGCCAAAAAACCAACCATTAATGAGTGAGGGAAAGGCCAAGGCTGGCTCGAAAAATAGCGCAGGTTTTTAATTTGTATACCCACCTCTTCAAATACCTCTCGGTGCAGCGCCTGTTCAAGTGTTTCACCACTTTCTACGAAACCGGCCAAAGTTGAAAACATTTGCCTGGACCGATGTGGTTTGCCCTGTGCTAGCAATATTTTGTCGTTGTGACGGATAGACACGATAATACAGGGTGAAATTCTCGGGTAACAGCGGTGCTGACAGCGCGAACACTGCATCGCCATTTCCCAATCTATTTGTTGCATAGCACTGCCACATTGACCACAAAATCTATGGGTACGCATAAATAATGCTATTTGCCATGCTCGAGAGGCAATCCCAAAAAAGCTACTTTGGTTTTGCATCAATAAGGCACGCATGCTCATAAGAATGAGATGTTCGTGTTCAATATGTTCGTTGCCCAGATCTATTAAAAAGCAAGGTAGGTTGTTATGACTGCCTATTCTAACAATTTGCTCTTGATAGGCATGGGCAAAACTGAGTGTTGCCCATGTATCTATCAATAAACCTGGATTTTCAGAAGATTGAAAAATTTTATCACCGCTAAAAATCAACCAAATTGCTTTAGTTTCAGCCTTCACGGATATATTTTGTTCGATCATATAGTTGCCAAAAATCAAATATTTTGGCCTAATTTAACACAGTAGAACGTCGCATCGAAATATACTTTTTTAAGAGTGTTGCATCATTAATATCAATTAAAGCGGTAGTACCTTTGTAACGATAAACGGTTAACATACCCAACAAACAGTAATTAGTGTTATGATCAGTTAGTTTATTTTTAAGGAATAAATGTGACGAAGTTAAGCCAACATTCCATTGCGACTCAGGTGTACAAAGCTAGGCAATTTTGTGAAGATAAAAGTGCAAGGTTTACTTTGCTCAGAGAAAAAGTGTATGCGCTATTACTGGAGCAACAAGGGGCTGTAGGCGCTTACGAATTGTTGGATGCGCTTAAATTAACTGAGTCGAATGCAAAGCCTGCCACAGTATACAGAACTCTGGACTTTCTATTAGAGTTTGGTCTTATTCATAAAATAGAGTCCACCAATGCTTTTGTTGCTTGTCACCATTTTGATTGCAATCATCCAGTCCAGTTTTTGATTTGTGATACCTGCGGTGATGTAAAAGAAATTCAATCTGAGGGGTTAAAAGACACCCTAGATAAACAAGCTCAATCTGTAGGTTTCAGCGTAGTAAAACAAACAATTGAAGCTCATGGCACCTGTGCGGTGTGTCAATAAACCCCTTTTAAATCAGGAAAAAACTAATCTAATGAATGCAGAGTTTATTAACCCTTTTATTGCCGCTTTAATTAATGTAATGCAAACTATGGCGCAAATTACGTTAGTACCGGGTAAACCTAAAAAGAAAAAAGATAATCATGCGGGGGGCCAAGTTTCAGGCTTGATTGGTATGGTAGGTGACAATATTCAAGGTTCTATGTCTATCTCCTTTGATGAGGGACTAGTATTAGAAATCATGTACAAAATGTTAGGTGAAAAGCCTAATGCCATTGATTCTGATGTGCAAGATATGGTCGGTGAGATCACCAACATGATATGTGGTGGAGCCAAAAACGAACTAGGTCAAAAAGGTTATGATTTTGGTATGGCTACCCCTATTGTTGTTTGTGGGAAAAATCATACAATTAACCATCAAGTGGATGGGAAAAAAATGGTCATGCCATTTTCTCATGATTTGGGTATCCTCTACCTAGAAATGTGTTTTAACAAGTAATAACCCTTTGAGCATAACCAGATAAAATAATCTATGGTGTTATCCCCTAGGAGCAGAGAATATTATTTAATCATTTACGAAGCGATTAATAAGCTTGTAGATTTGAAACAAGTAAGTCGTTCTGATGCATGATTAGGTATTCAGCATAAAAACCAATTTAACCATTAATGAAATGCCAATCAACCACTACATTTTTGTGCCTTGATCCACATCCATAATATATTTTCTGAAATATAGTCTATTATTTCCTCGGTTACTGTACAGCTGTTGAGAAATGACCAGATACAAACGATACGTCTTAGCTATTCTAATTTTCGACAGCGCTCTGAGCTTGAAGGGATGATGGGGTAGGTCAACATCCATTTCGAGCTGTAAATAGTTACTTAATTGCGACATTATTTTTTTGTAGCCTCAAATAACAATAAAGTGGTTGCTTTAAAGGTACGTATATACATATGATCGTGTTGGTTAAATGACAAATAAATTTTAATTAAAATGAAGGAACGATTTAAAATGAAAAAATTATTGGTTTTAAGCACGATAGCGGCCGCTTTGAGTGCAAATGTAGATGCACAAGAACAGAGTAAAGATAATGAAAAGTGGGTTGCTGGCTTTGTTGAGTATTATTCAACTGATAGTGCCGAAACTGGTCTCCCAAATTTCCTGGACAATGGTGTTGGATTTGGTGCTGAATATGGATTTAAATTTACTCAAGAGTGGGCCGCAAGACTAGAAATATCCATCTTAGATATTGATGCATCTCCTTCAGACGAGTCTGGAAGCCGTGTAGGTGTAGACGCATTATACTTTTTGCCAAATGATCTTTTATATGTATTTGGTGGTGTAAAATTTACTGAAATTGCTGAAATCGATTTAATGGCCAATATCGGTTTAGGTAAACATTGGGATGTGGGTAATAACTTAAAAATTATTACTGAAGTCGCTGGCTATCAAACTTTAGATAGTGGTGACAACGATACCCATATGGGATTTAAATTGGGTTTAGCTTATACATTTGGTAAGTCAACAACCTCTTCAAAGCCTAAATCTAAAGACATTGATAATGATGGTGTCTTTGACAACATAGATGAATGTGCTAACACCTCAATCGGCACACAAGTCGATAATGTTGGTTGTGCCGTGGACGCTGACGGTGATGGAGTGCTAAATGCCCTTGATATTTGCGCAGATACACCAGTGGGTACAAAAGTTGGGTCCACAGGATGTAGCTTAGTATTAGATACTGATAAAGACGGTATACTAGATGACCAAGATCTATGTGCTGACACGCCGATGAGCGATAAAGTAGACGCAAATGGTTGTAGTGTATTTGTTAAGGAAGAAGTTTCAACAAATTTAAAAGTGACGTTTGGTAATAATAGCTCAATTATTGATAACTCCGGTGATCAACAATTCCAAAAATTTGCTGATTTCATGAATCGATTTCCAGCTACAGATGCAGTTATTGAAGGTCATGCTTCTGCACCAGGTGATGCGGACTACAATATGATGTTGTCTAAAAAGCGAGCAGATTCTGTTAGAACCCTGCTAATCAATAAATATGGTATTGATGCTGAACGTTTAACCGCTGAAGGGTTTGGTGAAAATCAATTGTTGGATACATCTAACACAGCTGCAGCTAACATGGTTAACCGTCGTATTACTGCAAAAGTATCGGCAAGTAAAAGAGAAAATGTATACAGATAAGGTATTCAGTACAAAAAAAGAGATGCAATTGCATCTCTTTTTTTTGCTTAGAAACGGGTAACTATTAGTATTTATCTTCTATAGCAGGTCCTGAATAATTATCGAAGCGTGAAAACTGACCTTGGAACGTTAGCCGCGATGTACCTATAGGGCCGTTACGCTGTTTACCTATGATAATTTCAGCTACACCTTGATCAGTACTTTGCTCGTTATAAACTTCATCTCGATAAATAAACATGATTAAATCGGCATCTTGTTCAATTGACCCTGACTCACGCAAATCCGAATTGATTGGGCGCTTATCACTACGTTGTTCAAGGCTTCGGTTTAACTGTGATAACGCAACCACAGGGACTTCTAATTCTTTTGCCAGTGATTTAAGGGAACGTGAAATTTCGGCAATTTCTAAAGTTCGATTATCGCTTAATCCTGGTACTTGCATTAATTGCAAATAATCAATCATTATCAGGCTTATACCACCTTTTTCACGGGCAAGTTTTCTTGCACGAGTTCGGACGTCCATAGGGGTTAAACCAGAAGAATCATCGATAAACAGATTGTCTTTGTCTTTCAGCATAGCCATGGTGTTAGACATTCTTGCCCAATCTTCATCGTCTAGTTGAGCAGTACGAATTTTAGTTTGATCAACTCGACTAAGGGATGCCAGCATCCTCATCATAATCTGTTCAGAAGGCATTTCTAAGCTGAATACCAATACTGGTTTTTCTTCTAGTAGCATTGCATTTTCGCATAAGTTCATAGCGAAGGTAGTTTTACCCATCGAAGGTCTAGCCGCCACAATAATTAAATCTGAGGGCTGAAGGCCACTGGTTTTTTTATCTAGGTCAGTGTAACCAGTCGACACCCCCGTGACTTCTTTGTTACTTTTAACCAATACTTCAAGACGGTCTATGGTTTTTGTTAACACCGCTTCTACATTTTTTGGACCTTCGTCTTTGCCTGTGCGTTTTTCAGCAATTTCGAATACTCTGCTCTCAGCCATATCCAGAATTTCACCGCTATTGCGACCTTCTGGATTATACCCTGTATCAGCAATTTCATGTGCCACACCAATAAGCTCACGGATCACAGCACGTTCTTTAATTATTTGCGCATAAGCAGACACATTAGCAGAGCTTGGGGTGTTTTTGGCTAATTCACCTAAATAAGCAAATCCTCCGGCAGACTCTAATTCATCCATACCTTCTAGATCTTCAGAGACTGTTATTAAATCAATAGGATGGCTTTTAGTCAGTAGTCGGACAATAGCGCGGTAAATGATTTGATGAGAGCGGTTGTAAAAATCTGTTTCTACCACAACCTCAGCCACTTTATCCCATGAATCAGGGGCAATTAGCATACTACCCAATACTGATTGCTCAGCTTCGATGGAGTGAGGCGGGATCTTCAATTTTTCGACTTTAGCGTCTGTGTTTTTTTGTGGTACAGCTTTAACAGGCATCGGTTTTATCAGCTCAAACAAGGTTAATCAGTATGCGCTAAATCGCCTTGAAAAGTAAACCTTGGGTGTGCTTAGATTTGATGATTTTTACTTCTTAATATGTTTCGTTATGGCAGCAATAAAACGTTCACCGTAACGTTCGAGCTTAGTTTGACCCACACCGTGGATATCTAAGAAGTCGCACTCGGACTCAGGAAATTTATCTGCCATATCGGCTAATGTTGCATCGCTGAATACAACAAAAGGTGGCACATCATCCTGATCAGCAATCGTTTTACGTAAATATTTTAGTTTGGCGAACAGTGCTCGATCATAATCTTGTGTGGTTAACTGAGCTTTTTTACCTAAATCAAGACTCAGTCTTGGCACAGCAAGCTGCAGTTCTTGAGCTTGCTGTAATATTGGTCTTGCTTCTTCAGTTAGTTTCAAAACCGCATTTTGGGTAATATCCACCCTAAGAAATCCGCGGTGAATTAATTGAATAATGATGTTGTGCCAATAAGCATCTGATTTATCCTTGCCAATAGCAAAAGTAGTCAATTTATCATGGCCGTGTTCCAGGATACGTTTTAGTTGTTTACCTCTAAGTACATCAATCAAATATTGACCGGCAACAGATTGTTTTAGTCGAAATACACAAGACAGAACTTTTTGAGCGTCTACAGTGCCATCGAATGCCTTGGGAGGGTCGAGGCAAATATCGCAATTACCACAGTGTCCTGCAGAATATTCAGCAAAGTAATTGAGTAAAATTTGTCGACGACAAGTTTGTGCCTCTCCAAAAGCTTCCATGGCGGCAAATTTTTGCAGTTCTACGCTATTTCTCTGTGGATTTTCACCCGTTGATATCCATTGACGAATACGAGCTGCATCTTTTTCGTCAAATAATAATAACGCTTCGGCGGGCATACCGTCTCTACCAGCCCGGCCTATTTCTTGATAATAGGATTCGATACTACGTGGTAGATCAAAATGTAGCACAAAGCGCACGTTTGATTTGTCAATGCCCATGCCAAATGCAACAGTTGCTACTATGATGTCAGTTTTATCTTGTATAAAATCGCGTTGTATTTTATCACGGATTTTTCCCTCTAAGCCCGCATGATAACCCGCACAATTGACCCCATGTTTAGCCAAGGCAATACTGAGGTCGTCTACTTTTCTGCGGCTATTACAGTAAATAATACCGCTACCATCTTGCTGTTTAACAAAAGCGATCGCTTGGTCTGTGGCTTTATATTTGATGACTTGGTTGTAACGTATATTAGGGCGATCAAAACTTCCCTTGAAAATAAAGGGCTGCTGTAACTTTAGCTGCTGGGTGATATCTGCACGGGTTGCGAGATCAGCGGTAGCTGTTAACCCCATAATTGGTATATGGGGAAACGTGGCTTTTAATTGCCCTAGTAGTCTGTAATCCTTTCTAAAGTCATGACCCCAGTGAGACACACAATGAGCTTCGTCAACTGCAATGAGACTTATTGTAAGGCTTTGAAGACGATGGATAAACTCCAACTGCATAAGCCTTTCGGGCGCAACGTAGATTAGCTTATATTTTTCATCTTGCATGCCCCTGAAAATATTAAACATATCTTGTGATGATAAATTTGAATTTATGTAAGCGGCACCGACGCCATAGGTCAAAAGAGCATCAACTTGATCTTTCATTAACGATATCAGAGGTGAAACAACAATTGTAAGACCTGGTAGCAACATAGCCGGAATTTGATAACACAAAGACTTACCACCGCCAGTAGGCATGAGTACCAACACATCTTTTTGTTGCATCACTTGGGTTATGACTTGTGCTTGACCATCTCGAAAATGATCATAGCCAAAAGTATGCTTTAATACTTGTTGCGCTTGGATAATTGCAGGTGAAGATTGTGCTGGATGATCTGACAACTGTTGCTCAAAAGGAAGGTATAAAATACAAGTTTACGTGTTTTTATGTTGAGGTTCACTTGCTAACAACTAAAAAATTGTTCAAATTGGATACTTAGTGAAATATATTACAGAGACATTAAATGACATCACAAGAATTGCGCGTATTTGTTATCGATTTTTTTAATCACAAAATGCCGTTTAATCAGTTGCTTGGTTTTACTGTCAACCACCTTCACTCTGAACATGTAGAAATTAAACTTGTTTGGGATGACAAATTAATGGGTAACCCAGTACATAAAATTCTACACGGTGGTGTAACAGCAGCAGTATTAGACACTGTGGGCAGCTTGGCTGCACTCATGTATGGTATTAATGGGCTTACAGATGAAAACGCAGTAAAAGCATTTTATCAACAACTGCCTAATGGCGGTACCTTAGATATGCGAGTAGATTATTTGCGTCCCGGTAAGGGAAAAGAATTTATCGCAACTGCGGAAGTTATTAGGCGCGGGAAAAAAATAGCCGTTTGTAGAATGGATTTACATAATCAAAATAAAATGCATATAGCGACAGGAACAGGAACATACGTTGTCTAATAACTTCAAAGCTGACTAAGTATTTATTTCTGCTCGTAAAGGTCGTAATAAAATGGTTTATTGGTGGTCAATATTTAAACAGGAATGCAGGTTTATTTGACATTAGACCTTAGTTAATTACCCGCTAATTACTTTATTTGCTAGGGACGTTATGACATCTTATCACCATCATCTTACACTACTTATAATTGACCAAGACGTTGAAAGCATATCTACACTCACCTCACTTTTTGCTAAAAAATTTAATGTCGAAATAGCTCAAGATTCTAAAGCAGCCTTACAAAGTATCATGCTTAAAGATATTGATTTAGTCTTGAGTGTGGTGAATAAGCCAATTATATCAGGGCAAGAGTTGTGCACTTTTGTTAAAAACAGTCAATTGACTGCACACATTCCTATCATGTTTTTGACCGACAAACCCAGTTTCGACGAAGAAGAGGAATGTCTAGCGATTGGAGCCGTGGACTATATCGACAAAAAGACACGTCCTAGTATCTTAGTTTCCCGTGTCAATAATTTGATGACAATGGTTGCGCAGCAGAAAAGACTTGCCCAGGTTTTATGTACCGATGGGCTGACAGGCTTAGCCAACAGAATGCAACTAGATACTATGTTAAATAAAGAATGGTACGCTGCTGTTCGAGGAAGTCACTCCGTTGCCGCATTGATCATTGACATTGATGATTTTAAGTTATTTAACGATGAATTTGGCCACTTGGAAGGTGATAAATGTTTGAAAATCATAGCTTCTATAATAGCCTCAAGTAGAAGGGGAGAGCGCGATTTTGCTGCGAGATACGGAGGTGAAAAGTTTTTCTTGCTGTTACCTTTTACTGATTTGAACGGGGCTAAACAGGTGGCACAGGAGTTAATAAATAATGTGCAAAACCGCAGTATCCAATCCGCTAAGCTCGCTTCTTACCCTGTTGTGACCATAAGTGTCGGTATTTCAGCCTTCAGCCCAGCCCATAGAAAAAGTACCGTGGCTAACGCTATAGATTTGAT
This sequence comes from Paraglaciecola sp., assembly GCA_034111145.1. Classification (GTDB taxonomy): domain Bacteria; phylum Pseudomonadota; class Gammaproteobacteria; order Enterobacterales; family Alteromonadaceae; genus Paraglaciecola. Next base: position 2,632 of record JAWUXU010000118.1, on the reverse strand, counting down.
TAAAAAGGCCGACATTAATTTGTACAAAGCAAAACAAGCGGGTCGGAATCAGTATTCTGCAACCACATGAACTTAGCAGAATATTTCTAAACAAAACCAAACAAAATAAAAAGACCTATTAGCAGCAAAATAGGTGGTTTAAATAGCCTTAGACTCAAAAATCCAATAATTACTATACCTAAGTCAATATTGCTGTGGACAGCACTAGTAAATACGGGATCACAGAGTGCTGAAATCAGAAAGCCGACTACTGCAGCATTAATACCTGCGGATGCGCCAATAAATTTTGGGTGTTGGAGTAAAGATTGCCAGCTATTATTGATGGCTAAAATCAATAAAAAACCTGGTAAAAAAATTGCCAATGTGGCCAGTATAGCTCCGCTCAGTGGTGCGGTGTGTAACCATTGTGCGCCCATAAATGTCGCTATAGTAAACATTGGGCCGGGCACTCCCTGAGCCGCTGCATAGCCAAAAAGAAACTGCTGTTCTGTCAACGTATCGCTAATACTGGTCTGCAATAGTGGCAAAACTACATGGCCACCACCGAATACTAAGCTACCGTTTTTATAAAATGTTGCGAACAAACCTGCAAAAGAATCATATTGACTTAACCCTAGGCTGATTAAAAATATGCTGGCAAATAACATTATGGGTAACCAGGATATTGTTTTTAGTGTGTGGATTATACTGACACCCTCAGCCGGGATTTTAGTATTGGTTACGCCTATTAACCCCGCAATGAGTAACACTAACATTTGTGTATAAAAAGACTGATAAATGATGAGTATTAACACACTGAGGAGTACTATTAAGACAGATAAGCGACTTTTGCAAAAACTTCTAAACATAGTGATAACTGCATCTAGCACAACCACAACGGCTAATAATTTCAGGCCGCTGATGACTGAAAGTAACCAATTAGCTGGGTTGTCTAAGTTTACCGCCACGGCTAGCCAATACATCAATATAAATGAGGGTAAGGTAAAGCCCAAAAAGGCCGCAATACCTCCGGCAAGTCCTGCTTTTTGCAAACCTATGGCAAATCCAATTTGACTGGAGCTAGGGCCAGGCAAAATTTGACTTAAAGATATCAATTTTCCATAGCCATCATTTGACAGCCATTCAAGTTTTTTTACAAAAGTGCGTTGGAAATATCCAATGTGTGCAGCAGGGCCACCAAAACTGACACAACCTAACAACAGAAATCGCCAAAATATCTCGCAACTTTTCTTCATAGATCCACCTTATTCCAATTAGATTTTAGATTGCATTTGCGAAATGCTTACATCACACTCCACGCCATATTATGCTCTGTTAAAGCTAGGTCAAATAGTTGAACAATAAACCAGTAAAAGCAGGTATTATCTTTGCACTAGCCGCTTATACAATGTGGGGTATTGCACCCATGTATTTTAAGTTATTAACCAGTGTACCTGCTCTAGAAATTGTTATGCATCGAATAATTTGGTCTGTGCTAGTGTTATGTTTGTTGTTAGCTGTTCGAAAAAAATTTAGCCAAGTATTTAGGGCCATTCGAGACCCAAAAATCATCACAATCTTATCAATAAGTGGATTATTATTAGCGGTGAACTGGCTAATCTTTATCTGGGCCGTTAACAACGATAAAATGCTTGATGCTAGTTTAGGATACTTTATTAATCCTTTATTTAATGTATTACTAGCGCGCTTTTTTCTTCAAGAAAGCCTAACTAGATTGCAGCTATTAGCCGTTTTTGTAGCGTTAGCGGGTGTGGCTTTTTTGGTGTTTTCATATGGTCAGCTCCCATGGGTAGCCTTGGCGTTAGCAACTACCTTCAGCATTTACGGGTTATTGCGTAAAAAAGTGACTGTAGACTCCATGCCCGGTTTATTAATCGAAACATGCATCATGTTGCCCTTTGCTTTGTTGTATTGGATTACCGTGGATACCTCAAGTGGTAACATGCTGGTCAATAGTCTTGACTTAAATATGACGCTGCTGCTAGCCGGTGTGGTTACTACGGCTCCATTATTATGTTTTACGGCTGCAGCTAGACGTATCCGTTATACCACTTTAGGTTTTTTCCAATATATTGGTCCAAGTCTAATGTTCCTGTTAGCAGTGATGCTTTATCAAGAACCTCTAGATACTACAAGGGTCATCACTTTTGTATGCGTGTGGTTGGGGTTATTGATTTATGTGTATGACTCATTCAGAGTCTACCGAAATTCAAGACATCTTAATTAAAACTAATCTTTCAGAATTAGCATTAACGGCTTACAAAGTATTTATTAATCAACAGCTACCTGATTTTTGTCTTATTTTTTTGCACTGTACCGATGTTCGTCAGCTAAACGTATAGTGGCATTCAACTTTTTGAAATGAACGATATTAATAATCCCAAACCATGTGTTTTTGAGTGGCTTTTAGATCTGCCGCAAGCTGCATGAAAAATGTCGTCTGTTGGGTAAACTTACTAAATAGTCAGAATTGGCTATGCGCCTGATAGTTCTGGTATTTTCCGAGCGTTTAACTTTTTGCATAATACGCCCGAAAAATGCTTTGTGGCAATAAGGTTTATGTAAGTAATATGTTGTGGCATTTTTAATGTGTCTTGCAGACAAACTACTTGAGGCATCTGTAAGGCATGCC
>JAWUXU010000117.1:0-27803 GCA_034111145.1 Paraglaciecola sp. | reverse complement strand
GATAGGTTGAAATAACTCATTAATAGGCATTTCTACTTGAGATGTTCGAATTGATTGATGAATGGTCTCTCTTTGTGCGGGTGTCATGGATAAAAGTGCTGTAGTTATTTGATTAAGCTTTAGAACGAACGATTTAGTCTTCATCTTCAATACGTTGTTAGCACTAAGAAGTATAGACAACAATTAGCAGGAACAGAGCCAACTTTTAATACCCCATCTAGCGACAATTCCGTGATCTTATCGAATATATATTGTTCTTTGATATTATCGTCCATTGAAGACAGCACAAACTTACTGCTTAATTCAGTCTGTAACTGACCGACAATCCCTAAATTAACGGTTTTCTGGGTATTCGATTGGCTCCATATCTGCACGGCAAAAATCGCCCCATAGATCAGTAACATTAAAAAGTAGCCGAGTAGTTCTTGTTTCCATTTAAAGTTGCGCATAAATTCCCAGCGGTCAACTAATAAAGCCTTATCCATTCTGAGGCTCCTTGGACACTGTCAATATAGATGTCGTGTAGGCTGGGTTGTTCGGTTTGTAAACTTTCAATTTGATGCTCGGTTAACATGCTTTGTAAAAACTGAGGAACATGGCATGAAGTTGCTAATGTGAACTGTATGCAATGACTGTCAATACTGCTTACATGTTTGACTTGCTCGTTCAGTACAAAGGATCCAGTGGTAACTGTATCAGTAAATATTACCGTTAAACGGGTTCCTAACTTTGCGGTTTCACGGATATCTTTGATTGAACCGTATAAAGATGCTTTACCTTTATTCATCAGCATAAACCTGTCGGCTAATTTTTCAACTAAAGACATTTGATGGGCACTGAGAACAATGGTGGTACCTTGTTTTGTTAACAGCTGTAGGAATTCTATGACTTTTTCTTGATTAACGGGATCTAAACCTGAAAATGGTTCATCAAGAAAGCCAATTTTAGGCCGGTGAATGATGGCACTGATCAGTTGTACTTTTTGTTGATTACCTTTAGAGAGTGTTTTTAATGGGGCTTTTTTTCGTTCAGCTAAATCGAAACTAGTTAACCAAACATTAGCTTGTTCTAATGCATCCGATTTTGCCATGCCTTTTAACTGCCCCATATAAACTAGGGTGTCTTGAATATTAGTCTTTTGATACAGTCCTCGCTTTTCGGGCAAATACCCAAAGTCGGCACTGACTAACTTAGCACTCTTTTGCCCCTCAGCATTTAAAAACTCAATCTCCCCAGTGTCAGGATAGGTCAAACCGATTAACATACGAATGGTGGAAGATTTACCCGCACCATTGGGACCGAGTAAAGCGAAAATTTCTCCCGATTTCACTTCAAATGACAAATCATCAACTGCAAGTACTTCAGAGTATTGTTTTGTTATCTGGTTAACTAATCAATGCATACCTTCTTCTTTAATTACACCGGCACAATGAATTCACTTACCTTTTATGAGAGTCTCAATATCAGCTAATTGGTTTCAAAAGATTTATTGTTTTTTTCCACTTTAACAATTTGATCTAGTAAGCCAATCATCAATTTGGTGCCTGTACCAGAAGCAATACCATCAAACACATTTTCAACATTTTTGCCGTGTTGTCCGCCCGCTAAATCACTAATCGAACGAATAATTACCCAGTCTACGTCGTTGACAAAACAGATTTGCCCTACAGCTGCAGATTCCATTTCAGTCACCTGAGCACTGTAAACTCGTTGTAACCAATTACGATACTCAGCGTTATCAAGAAACACCGAACCTGTTACTCCATTACCGCCAACTTTGATTTGAATGGGTTTGCCTGAAGGCATATTGATCGGACTAACAGCCTTAACGGCTTTTTTAGCTAGCTCAATTAGTTCAGGAGTCGCGGTAAAGTAAGGCATTTGTCTAGGTTTATCCCAGCCCTGTTTAACTATCGCCATTTCTTCTGGGTGAATGTAGCCAAAGTTTTCATAAGCTGGTGAATGGGGATCTTGTTCACGTCTTTCTTTGTATCTTTGCAGCGCACTTTCATAATAATCTGGCAATACAAAGCTTCCGGTTTCTTTTGGATCAGGGTTGACATATACGGATTCATCGTGGAAATACCAACGCTCTGGCACAGAAATATCACCAGGTTGAAAATCAGGATTTACAGCACCGGCAATGCCCATCATCACAACTCGATCAATTGGGAAATAATCCAGTGCCATCTGCATAGTCATAGCCGCATTAGGTACACTTATTCCCGTAGTAAATATCACCACAGGTTCACCTTTGTATGAACCCAGTTGATATTTGACTCCCTTGATGGTCAAAGTTTGATCGATCTGAGCATCAGCAAGTTGCTTAAACGCTTGATCAATAGCTTCAATTTCTGGGGCATAGGCGGCAACAATTGCTGTCCATCTATTTTTATCTGTAAATTCTTTTGGTCCATAAGCGCTAATGCCTTTTGCACAAATATTGTGAGTGATTAGTAGGACGCTAGAAATAAGAAAAAAATGAATACTGATTTTTTTAAACATATTGACTCTCTTTTGCATGAAACGTGTGCGCTTTTTAAAGAAACAGGGAAAGCATAACTTGGACGAATCGTTACTACTTATGGTCGATTGCGGCAGTTTGTGTGATTTTGTACCTCAGGCAAAAGCTTAAGAACTCTATGCCAATAATTGGCAATAACCGGTCAAAGATTTATTTACCGATTAAGCGTAGAAATTCATTACGTGTTGCATCAGATGAACGCATAGAACCTAACATTACTGAGGTGATCATCGAAGAATTTTGCTTTTGTACTCCGCGCATCATCATACACATATGTTTACCTTCCATGATCACACCTACACCTTTGGCACCAGTAACCTGTTGCACAGCATCGGCAATCTGTTTAGTCAAGCCTTCTTGAATCTGTAAACGTCTAGAGTACATGTCCACAATTCGGGCAAACTTTGATAACCCTAACACTTTGCCATCGGGCAGGTATGCAATATGGCAACTACCGATAAAAGGTAAAATATGGTGTTCACACAACGAGTAAAACTCTATATCTTGTACAATTACCATTTCATCAGTATCGACTTCGAAAATAGCTCCGTTTACAACACCATCTAAATCTTTTTGATAACCGTCGGTTAAAAATTGCATTGCTTTGGCAGCGCGCTTGGGTGTATCTGACAAGCCATTACGACTGATGTCTTCACCTAAAATTGAAAGAATATCTGTATAGTGGCCGGCTAATTTATCTGACATGTAATTTGGCTCTTCGATTATTGGTAAGAATTGAGTATGTATAGGTAGCATAAAGATAACCCATAACTAAGTTATCCAATGATAACATTTTCTTAGGGTAGGATTAAATACCGCTTTGATAATTATGTATGTTAGATTAATCAGTGAGTTAATTTTTACTTTATGATGGGATAACATAGACATATAGTATTATTATAAAAGCCAAGTGTGGTTTCTTCATAGGCTTGTGCGTAGTGTTTATATGCTGGTTATTGCTCAAAATATTTAAAAATATTTCACAATTGCCAAAACAATTATGGCTAAAACAATCAAAACTGGCGCCTCATTTAAAAAACGATAAAAACGTGTGGAGTAAGTATTTTCATCATTGGCAAATTTTCGCACTAAAATAAACAAGTAGAAATGATATGCGTATAAAACTATGACGAGACTAATTTTAGTATGTAACCATTTAGCAGCTACAAACCATTCTTTGCCATATGAAATTATCAACCACATACCAAACACCAAGGTCAATAAGGCAAAAGGCGTGACGAAGTACCATAACCTTCTCTCCATTATTTTGAATTGATCTTTAACCGCCTGCACATCTGTTTGCGCGTGATACACCATTAGTCTAGGTAAATAAAACAAGCCCGACATCCAAGCAACCATGAAAAACAAATGTAATGCTTTTATCCACAATATTGTCATAAATAAATTTGCTTCCTAGTAGCTGGGCTGATGTAAATAATGACTCAAAGTATCCCATGTAATAATACCAATTATATCATCAGTAGTATCAGAAAAGATGTAAACAGCGCCATCTCTGCTGGGGGATAATATTGCATATACTTCTGCCAATGTAGCTTGAAACCTGACAGCATTCATGGGCGTGAGTATCATGTGTATTGCATCACTTTTTTGCTGGTTATCATAGCTTACCAAGGCGTATTCAGTTTGATTAGCAACTGAGGATTGATACATTATCACTTGTTGTTTAGAGCTAGTAAACTCAGAAATAGAATGGTCTTTATTTTGCTTGGTCAGAATAAATTCTGTATTCATCACTGCCAATACACCTGTTTTTTGTAAAGATCCCACTACTGAGGATATAGTGTATGGTAATTTTTGATAGTCGAGTTGGCGGATAAAAATGGAACGATTACCTAAAAATTGTGTAGAAGTGACGTAGGCAGGCACGATTACAAGAATACCAGGTAGGATGAGTTCAGGACTATAAGACAATTCCATCACCGCAGACAATGCGGCCAAAGGGGCATGCAATACTGCTGCCATCATTCCAGCCATGCCGAGCAATGAAAAACTACCATGAAGCTCGCTGGCATCAGAAACAAAAAATTCCAGAGGACTCACCAAAAGCACACCACTTAACATGCCAATTACGAAGACTGGACCTATTATGCCACCTGGCACACCGAGTCCTAATGCAATTACAGTTAAAAAGAACTTTGCGCAAAGGACCCATACCAGTAACTGAATATCATAGTTTTGAGCAAATAAGTCATGGGCTGAGTGAAAGTGAGTACCCAGCGCATCGGGTAATATAAAACCTACTATGCCAGTTATTGCCCCGGCAATCAGTAAGCGACGAACCATATTAAACCGATGAAAGCCGTGAATGACGGTCATCAGACAATTATTAAAAACTGTGGCTAATGCACCTAAGACGATGCCAAACACAACCAAATATAGGTATATCCAGTGATTAAAATGAGTCAGTTCAATGAAAGCAAGTTCTTGTGCTTCTCCAAATACCGCCCGTGTCATGACACTACCACAAGCAGCAGCCAGCATAATGGGAATAAAAATATGTACTTTGTATTCACGTAACACCACTTCCATCACAAAAATAACAGCGGCAAAAGGGGTGTTAAAAGATGCTGATATAGCAGCAGCAATACCACAACCAGATAAAATACGAATACTATTGTCGGGTAATTTTAACCACTGACCAATAAAACTACTGCCAAATGCTCCAAGGTGAACAGATGGACCCTCTCGACCTACTGAGAAACCAGCGGCAAGAGCTAGGGCTCCCCCTAAAAACTGATTAATAGCAGTTCGAAAAGGAATATGTCCGAAATAGTGTTTGACCCGGTGGATCACAAATGGAATTCCCATACGATAGTGTTTAAAACCGGTTAAATATGCGATACATATAATCAACACTGCGCCTACAATAGGCGCAAATAAGCGACTGCTAGGTTCAATTGCAGCAAAGTTATTCACTTCTGGCAGAAACAATATCTGTAACCATTCAATCGATAAACGAAACAGAATAATTAAAGATGCAGCAGAAACGCCAGCCACTATGGCAATGGCGCACAATTGGATCGACGTACGGGGCGTGGCAAGTTCTTTTCTAAAGGCGTTGAGATTCATAAATAAGTGTTGGTATTTATTGCTCATATTACTAATAGCTTATCACAAGTTATTGTATTTTATAGAGTTAATATATTATCCCCATGCCAGCTCAAAATGCGTTTTTCAGAACGACTTTGGCACTTTAATTTAAGCTGCGTCGATGGCTAAAAGACGACCATCTTTTAAATTGGCGTAGCAACGAAGTGCAGTGTTCAGTCAATCCCTCAAGACTGGCTTCAAAGTGATTTATCTTAAGCCCTAAGCAATGCGTTGGCTGATTGACTCAGACTCTTTCAATTAAAATTAGGGCGTTTGCAAACAGCAGACTTGCCAAAGGTGCCCTAGTTAAATCACTCTAAATTCCTGCAGAATCCAGCATTTTGATGTGGTATGAATATATAACATGGCCAAAAAACCGTATGTTCAATAAATCAATCGATCATTGGAAATAACTAAATGATAATATAGAACCTCCATAAAAAAGCGTTGTAGTTATAGGAGGATATAAGTTGTTTATTTCTGAACTAAAAAATAGATTTGGCGCATTTCAGTTTTATTGCATATTTTTATCGATTATGGCTGCCACCCTTTATACAGGATTTTTCTGGGGTAACGTGCACTATACTCAACAACAGATGATTGTATCCACCCATGAAAAAAGCATTCACAACCTTAAATCAGAAAATGAGCAACTGACCAAAAACCTGAATATTTTAGGTGTTGAACTTGAAGTCGCAAGACTTGCTCAACTGCAACATTTTGTTGAAATGGGGAAAAATATTGATACTCACAAAGACTTACGTACTCAACTCGCTTTTTATCAACAAGTGATGGCACCAGAACTGAAAGAACAAGGTTTTTTGATTGATGGTTTTAACTTAGAACCTGCGTTGAGCGAGAGTTCATATCGATTCGAATTAGTTTTGATGCAGCAAAATAAAACCAAAAATACCCTTAAGGGTAATTTAAAGGTTACCTTGATAGGCAGTGAAAATGGTAAAGCCAAGCAATACACAATCGATTCTTTACTAACAGGTCAAAAGCAAAAAAGCCTGACTTTTAGTTTCAAATATTTTCAGGTGATTGACGGCGAAATCAGACTACCAATTGGCTTCCAACCAGAACAAGTATCCGTACATGCCGATATTTTCAAGTTTAAACGTAAGAAAGGTGAGTTAACAACAGTATTTAATTGGGACATTAATTCCAATTAAGGTGAAGCAATGCTAATTAGTCTTAGTGAATAGTTGACCATAATAGTCAAGTATTAGATAATCATGAAAACGCGGTGATAATTCCCTATTTATATCGAGACAATTTATGACAGTGCAAATTGCGTTACCTATTGAATTTTCTGATGCTGCAGCTAGAAAAGTGAAAAATTTGGTAGAAGAAGAAGAAAATCTAAATTTAAAACTCCGGGTATATGTTACAGGTGGTGGCTGTTCTGGTTTCCAATACGGTTTCACCTTTGATGAAAAGGTGAATGAAGGCGACACTACTATTGATAAAAACGAAGTGACTTTAGTGGTCGACCCTATGAGCTTGCAATATTTAGTTGGTGGTGAAGTTGACTATACTGAAGGATTAGAAGGCTCTCGTTTTTTAGTGACAAACCCTAATGCAACAACTACTTGTGGTTGTGGATCCTCTTTTACCGTCTGATGGCAGCACCGTCATATCCGTAAGATATAAGCCAGCTTTTTAACTGCTGGCTTATATAGGAAGTATTTCAGATTTAGTTGTTGGTACTTTCAAATATTTTATCAGCAGATGCTGCTACAAACCCCTGGTATAAACCACCCGATATCATTGGATAACGTTCAGCGAATTCATAAAAACAGCTAGGAACTAGCTTTCCCCCGTTGGCGAAATCTACTTTGATTTTGTCTGCCATTATGGAGGACTGGGCTAGAAAAACATCGGGTCCACCCTTTATTTCACCGCCTGAAGCATTAAGTATAAACCCCGCGCTCTTCAATTTTTTATTTAAATTAGCTAAAGATTTTAAGTGCTGCATATGATTCAGACTTACCGTAAAGTGATTAGCACGAAAGCCCCACGCCGACATCCATGCAGCATATTCTGAATGCTCAGCTAAAATATTATAATCTTGAATACTAACTTGCCAATGAGTACCCGAATACAAAAAGTTATCTTGCTGGGCTGCATCATTAGAAATGTTATCGGTCATTTTTAAAATGATTTTTCGAATATCAGCAGGCATTTCTTCAGTGATTAGTTCACTAATAAATACTTTAGGTTGGGTAGTGTCTGCATGTTCAAAGTGCTTAGCTCTCAGATTTTTTTGTTTAAAATCATATTGACCTTGTTCTGTGTAACCTAATGCTAGGAAATGTGCCGCAAGCTTATCTAGGTTAATCTTTTCTATATTAAAAGTGCGTAACGCAATATGGTCATTGACTAACTTTGTATTTTTACCTGAATGCTCGTACTCATAACCTTCTAATAAGTCATGTACTTTTTTTGCCGAAGGTGTAATGGATATATAGTCTTGCCATAAATGGCTAAACAATCTTTCTATTTTGTTATGCATAGCGCTAGCAATCTTGCTCTAAAATCATATACTTAACCCTGGGCTAATAGTGCCAGGTAATGTTGTTTTTTCTAATTCGACGGAAGCCACAGGATAAGCGCAATAATCAGCAGCATAATAAGCACTTGCTCTGTGATTGCCACTGTCGCCGATGCCGCCAAAAGGTGAAGCACCACTTGCTCCAGTTATCGGACGGTTCCAGTTAACTATACCCGCACGAATACGTTGATAAAAGTGTTGGTAGTCTGCTTCAGCATCAGCCAAAAGTCCTGCAGATAATCCAAAGCTGGTATTGTTGGCTTCATCTATAGCTTGGTCAAAGTCGCTATACCGAATCACTTTAAGCAGCGGCCCAAAATGTTCTTCATCGGGTATTTCGCTGAGTATGTTAGTTACATCAATGATGCCTGGACTGACAAAACCAGAACCAGTATCTATATGTATAAGTTCAACTAAAGGTGTCGCGCCCAGTGTGATTAATTCTTGCTGCGCTTTTACCATTAAAGACGCTGCATGCTCTGAAACCATAGCGCCCATAAAAGGCTGGGTCTGTGCATCATACATACCCACTTGAATTTGGTTAGTTGCTTCAATCAATCTGTTAAGAACGGCATCGCCAGCCTCGCCTTGTTGAATAAACAAACGGCGTGCACAAGTACAACGTTGCCCAGAAGTAATAAAGGCAGATTGAATAATATCGTGTACTACGGCACGAGTATCAGCCGCATCTTTCACTATTAACGGGTTATTTCCACCCATTTCCAAAGCTAAAATTTTTCCAGGATGCCCAGCAAACTGCTCATGTAACAATCTACCGGTACGGGAACTACCGGTGAAAAACAAGCCATCTAATCCGCTGTGAGAGGCAAGTGCTTTGCCTGTTTCTACTTCACCTTGAACCATGTTTAATACGCCGTTAGGTAAACCGGCTTGTTGCCAAAGTTCTAAGGTCTTTTCTGCGACAACAGGGGTAAGATCACTTGGTTTAAATACAATAGTATTACCGGCTAGTAAAGCAGGTACGATATGTCCATTTGGTAAGTGCCCTGGGAAATTATACGGGCCAAACACCGCCACCACACCATGAGGTTTGTGCCGAATAAATGCTTTACCTAATGGCATGGCATTCTCTACTGTGCCGGTACGCTCATGGTAAGCTTTTTCAGATAATGCGATTTTACCTATCATCGCGCCCACTTCAGTTGCGGTTTCCCATAATGGTTTACCGGTTTCTTGAGAGATGGTCAAAGCAAATGCTTGTTTATTTTGTCCAAGTAGTTCTGCAAACTTTTTTACATAACCTAAGCGAATATCAAAAGCCAAACTACTCCAAGCAATAAAAGCCGATCGAGCTGCATTGACAGCTGAACTAACTTGTTCTTTGGAAGCTGATTTAGCCTGCCAAAGAATATTTTTCTTTGCAGGGTCAATTGATTGAATGTCGTGACCTTCGCCAGCGTGCCAGTTACCAGCGATAAAATGTGTGTGCTTATTCATGGTTATGTCCTGAAATGAGTAGGAGCAAAGCGAATATCATCGCCATCACTTAGTCCGAGTGCATCGGCGGCTTGTTGGCCAATAGTGGCATGTTCAGTATTGATATCGATGTCGAGTGGTGTACATACGCCACGAAAATCTTGAACCTTGGTATTGATCACAAAAAAAGTTTGTTGACTGTCTTTAATTGCATCAACTACTTTAATTTGCATTTTTCTACTAGCTTGCGCACTTCGAATATGTTTTAAATTCGCTTCAACGGTGGGTCCCGCATCGAAAATATCTACATAACCTCTGCAACTAAAACCTTCCTGTTCGAGAAGTTGTAGTGCTGGTTTAGTTTTTGCGTGCACTTGCCCAATTACGTTTTGGGCTTCTTTGCTCAGCAGACTCACATAAATTGGATATTTCGGCATAAGCTCCGCGATAAATTGTTTTTGACCAATGCCAGTGAGATAGTCAGCAGTGGGAAAATCTATCGAAAAGAAATGCTCTTCTAACCATTGCCAGAAAGGTGACTGACCTTTGTCATTATTAATACCACGCATTTCGGCAATAATAGTTTCGGCAAAACGGTGTTTATGTTCCATCATAAAAAGAAAGCGAAATTTGGATAATAATCTCCCGTTTAGGCCCTCTCTGGCGCTCTGGCGCAAAAATAAAGTGCATATTTCAGAGACACCTGTGTAGTCGTTACACAATGTGAGGATATCGACATTATTATAAATTTTTAGTTCTCGAGATGCATGAACCACTTTGCTTAAATGGTAATGATAAAAGGGATCGTCTAAACCAACACCAGACAAAATACCGCTTGTACCCACAACATCATATGTTTCTTGATCTTGCATCACAAAAAGATAACTCTCATCAGCCGGTTGGGCTACATCTTTTGCAAAGGCTTGAATTGACTTGTCGATTTTACTTTTAAGCAAAACTTCGTTGACGGGTAACGAAGTAAAACCAACTCCAGATTCTTGGGCAATTTCATACAGCGACGAATAATCGTCCCGCTGGATTGGGCGAATGATCTTCATATTCGGTTACTCACTTATAGGTTGATTAACCGTTGACTACTTTAGCCACTGCTCGTTCGAAACGGGCTAGGCCTTCTTGAATATCTTCATCAGGTATAATCAAAGAGGGAGCAAAACGCACCACATTGGCACCTGCAATCAAACACATTAGTTTTTCATCTGCTGCTGCGACTAAAAACTCCCGTGCTCTGCCAGTGAAATTTTTATTTAATGCAGCCCCCAATAATAAACCTTTACCACGAATTTCTTCAAAACAATGATATTGATCATTGATTGTTTCTAATCGTTTACGAAAAAGTTGTTCTTTATGGCTTACGCCATTCAATACTTCTGGTGTATTAACAATATCCAACACTCTTTCGGCTACCGCGCAAGCGAGTGGGTTACCACCATAAGTGCTTCCATGGGTACCCACTTTTAAATGTTCAGCAATTTTAGTGGTCGTTAACATCGCGCCAATTGGGAAGCCGCCACCTAAAGCCTTAGCTGTTGTGAGTATATCTGGTATTACTCCTAGGCCCATATATGCATAAAGCTCGCCTGTACGACCAACACCAGACTGAACTTCATCAAAAATAAGTAGCGCGTTGTGTTTATCACACAAGGCACGCACACCTTTAACAAAATCAGTACTTGGGCTAATTACACCACCTTCACCTTGCAGTGGTTCCATCATAACTGCACATGTCTTGTCAGATATTAATGCTTCAAAACTAGCTAAATCATTATAGTCAGCATGTTCGATAGCTCCGGGTTTCGGCCCAAATCCGTCTGAATATGTTGGTTGTCCGCCAACAGTGACGGTAAAAAAAGTGCGTCCATGAAAGCCTTGTTTAAAAGCAATAATTTGATCTTTTTGCCCACCAAAGTGATCAAGAGCAAAACGACGGGCTAGTTTTAATGCTGCTTCGTTTGCTTCAGCGCCAGAATTAGCAAAGTATACTTTTTCACCAAAAGTAGCATCTGTCAGCTTTTTGGCTAAGCGAAGTGCTGGCTCGTTTGTAAGAACGTTGCTTAAATGCCAAAGTTTTTCCCCTTGCTCAGTAAGAGCTGAGACAAGTTCAGGATGGCAATGGCCCAATACGTTGACCGCAATACCGCCAGCAAAATCGATATACTCGGTACCTGCTTGATCCCACAAGCGAGAGCCTAATCCTTTTACCGGAATTATTGCTGCTGGATTGTAGTTGGGAACCATTACTTCATTAAACAAGTCGCGAGTTACATTCATACTATTGCCTTACAAGTGTCATATTCGGTTTCAAAAAGTAAATTATTATGGCAGAAGGTTTGACAGTTGTCTTCACAGAAATTCAATGCAAGGCTGCATTTTTAAAGGGTTGACCTAGTTTTGCATGAATAGTGAATAACTATCTAAACAGTGTCAAAATAGTCGAGCCTCACAGGCCCCTATAACCCCGATACTGTAAACGAGTATTAAGGTTTTTAAATATTTTTAGGTATTGCATGAATATGCTTAAAAAAATTAATCGTTATTGATACTTAGGTCAAGTGAGTGCATATCTGTTCTTTTAAGTAAGTCCAATGAGCCTTTAGGCATACTTAGTGTGCGTATAAAATCTTTAGACTGCTGTAAATCAATCAACTTATGCTCCCTTAGCATACGATACTGAGCATACGCTTTGCCTTGTTTTAACACTAAAGCTAGGGGGGATAAGTCCGCTAATGAGTTATCACTTGATACTTCAGACATTGCATTGGCAATGAAGACTCTGCGCATAGCCATTTTATCAATTAATTTGACACTAACATTGAGTGCATATTTATCGATTAAGTGGTTGAGAAATTTTCCTGAAGGAGTAATTCTGGTCAAAGCAGAGTGTTCCTCATGCTTTTGTGCATTTTGAGTTTCTACTAATGCTTCTCTCAGAACGCTCTCAAAAAGTCTGAAATATAATTTTGACACCACCACTTTGCCCATCGTTTGCAACATACCTAGGCAAAAAGCATGGTCTTTGTTGACACCCACCACAGAGGCTATTTGTTTGCAGGAAATAGCTGTTGCTAAAGCTTCTTCCCAGATCCTTAACTTTATTTGTGGATATGGGTCGGTGATTTGCGGTAAAGAACGTTTGAAGGCTAAAGATGTGAGCATAATAATTAAATTCTCCAAGCCAAAAAAGTTTAAACCCGCTCGCATAGTATCGACTAATATCACCTTGCCTTTGTTGTCTAAGCGCCGGTACTTAGCTTGATTAACATACTTCAACAAATCATTAAATAACCAAGGCAACTCTGTGGCAATGGGCTCGATTCTTGTAATAGTGGCTGCTTTGAGGCCAACCAGATCGAGTAATTCGGGTAACGACATGTCCATGCCTATGATTTTTGAATATAGGATGTCTGTATCTTCAAGGCTTTCCTTTAGGCGTATTTCTACTTCAATATTAATTTGGTCTGTGATGGTGTTGAGAAAACTAATATCTGACTTAATGTTTAAATCTTTTTGAAGAATGGCCTGTTTTTCAACCCGAAGTAAAGATCTAGCGGTTTTGCTTTGCTCAACCTCAATAACATTTAACTCAGGTTTACCGTCATTAATGACAACTTTCTGGGCTTCTTTTACATCTAAAAATAACGCTTCAAAGCGTTGCTTAATTAGGTCTTCCAGGTTTGTGATTGTAGACATTTATATTTATATTCTTATCTAATTACTAAGAGAGTTACAATTTTGTTGTAATGCTACATTAATGTGACAAAATTTCTACACTGATACTAGTGTGTACCAGTGATACTCTGACTGTTAATAAAGTTGTTAAGTATGCGATGACCAAACTCAGTTAATAAGGATTCAGGATGAAATTGCACCCCAAAAATGGGTAGAGTGCTGTGTTCAATAGCCATTACTTCTTTTTGTTCTAAAATATTATTGGATAAGGTATTACTTTTGCCGTCGCCACTATCGCTGCACCATGCCGTTATTTTGAACTCATCAGGGATGCTAACTCTATCTAACACCAAAGAATGGTAACGAGTAGCAACAAATGGCATTGGAACATCTTTAAACAGGGCGGAGTGTGAATGGTAAATTTGTGATGTTTTTCCGTGTTTTATTTGTCGAGCTTTAATAACGTTGGCACCAAATACCTGGCCTACTGCTTGATGCCCTAAACAGACACCTAAAATGGGTATGAGACCAGAAAATGCTTTTATTGCCTCAAGCGTTATCCCTGAACTATCAGGTGTACAAGGGCCCGGCGAAAAAACCAAATAATCAGGGCATAATGAACGTATCTCAGCACAACAAATTTTATCATTGCGGATAACTTTTACTTCTTGTCCTAACTCTTCAAAATAGCGAGCTAAGTTATGGGTAAATGAATCATAATTATCTATCAACAGAAGCATTTTAGCATTCAACCACTGATTATTTTAAGGTCGTTGGACAAAACCTACCGCCTCATATGCTTTTGTTAGTGTGACTGCTGCACGTTGACTGGCATTTTCTGCTCCTTCACGCATAATTCTGTTAAGTTCGGTTTGATCACCTCGTAACGCGTGATACTTATCCTGAATGGGCTCAATTAATGCGACTATTGCATCTGCTACATCTGACTTCAAATGGCCATACATTTTATCTTCATAACTTGGAACGAGGGCTTCGATTGAGGTCCCCGTGGCACATGACAATAGGCTCAATAAATTGGATACACCGGGTTTTTCTGTTATGTCAAAGTAGATCCGAGCTTGGTCGTCCGAATCTGTAACGGCCCGCTTAATTTTCTTAGAAATCTTTTTTGGATCCTCTAAGAGGCCAACAAAATTGTTGGTGTTATCGTCTGATTTAGACATCTTTTTTGTTGGGTCTTGTAAACTCATCACCCGTGCGCCGAATTCAGGGATATAAGGGTCGGGAATGCTAAAAGTTTTGCCATAGATGTTATTGAAACGTGCGGCAATATCTCGTGCCAGCTCAAGGTGTTGTTTCTGGTCATCACCCACGGGCACCTGATTGGCTTGATATAATAAAATATCGGCCGCCATCAACACGGGATAAGAATATAAGCCAGCATTGATGTTAGACACATTATTCGCTGACTTATCTTTAAATTGAGTCATGCGATTAAGTTCACCCATTTGGGTATAACAATTCATCAACCAAGCTAATTGAGCGTGCTCCGGTACATGAGACTGCATAAACACAGTGCTTTTGGATGGGTCAATGCCACAAGCTATATATAGTGCCAATCCGTCTAAGCAGGCCTGATGTAGTGCTTTAGGATCTTGTCTTACTGTTATTGCATGTAAATCAACCAACATATACAAACAATCATGATCATCTTGCATATTGACCCACTGACGAAGTGCACCCATATAATTGCCAATGGTAAGTTGACCTGAAGGCTGGCAGCCGCTGAGTACAATTGGTTTTGTCATATTGATTTGTTCTACTTATACAGTTAGTTAAAGGAAAAAAGTTAGTTGAGGGAAATGTCAATTAGCCAAAGAAAGTTCATATCGCATTTGCTCGATCACTAATTGATAGTCTGCTTGGTTAAAAATAGCGGAACCTGCTACAAATATATCGGCCCCCGCTTCTGCGATTGCACGAATATTATCGACTTTTACGCCGCCGTCAATTTCTAATCGAATATCAAAACCAGACTGGTCAATTAATGCTCTAACTTGCTTTAGTTTGTCTAAGCTTTTTAGGATAAAAGATTGGCCACCAAAGCCGGGGTTAACAGACATTAATAAAATATGATGTAGCTTGTGCATTACGTGGTCGAGATGCTGTAAAGGAGTGGCAGGATTAAATACCAAGCCTGGCTGGCAACCAGAATCGATAATCAGTTGCAAACTTCTATCTACATGCTGTGATGCTTCAGGATGGAAACTGATATAGCTCGCCCCAGCATCGGCAAACTGTTTTATCATATCGTCAACAGGCTGCACCATAAGATGAACATCGATATCCGCCGTTACACCATGCTTTCTCAAGGCTTTACAAACTAAAGGGCCAATAGTCAGGTTTGGCACATAATGATTATCCATTACATCAAAGTGCACAACATCTGCGCCAGCAGCCAGTACTTTATCGACCTCTTCACCTAACTTGGTAAAATTGGCGGATAATATTGAAGGAGCGATCAAATAGGGTCTCATTATTTTCCTTACTAATAAAAACTAGCACTTTACAGAAAAATCCAAATATGCAAAAGCTTCCTATTTGCACCAAAATGAAGAATTGTGCTTTTACGGTGCATTATACATGCTAGAAAATTTATAGGTTAGTATGAATTAAGATGATTTACATTATGAAATAACCAATAAAAACAGATGGATATGTGCTTTTCTGCGGAGGCTATTTTATTTATTTAATTTAGGCATTACATTTGCCTCATGTGAAGAGAAAAACAATAAAACATTAAAAAAAAAACAATAAATAAAACGATAATCATAAATTTAAAATTAATAAAATATTATAAACAAATATGGAGCATACATATGAAAAATTTAAATATTACTGCTATATCTGCTGCTGTTTCAGCTGCATCTAGTGTTAGTCAGGTTGTTACCAAATTTGGTTTAAGTAACCTTAATATGAAAGCACTTAAAAGTATTTGTGTCGCGAGCGTGATGGTTGCTGCTAGCACGACAGCAGTAGCAGAAGTAACGGCAAACGGGAGCGTCACGAACAACTACATTTGGCGCGGTTTGACGCAAACTACCAATCAGGCTGCAGTTCAGGGTGGTATCGACTGGGCTGACGAAAGCGGTTTTTATGCGGGTACATGGGTATCGAATGTTCAATATGCAGCAGATGACATCTATTCCTATGAACACGACGTCTACTTCGGATTTTCTGGTGGTGATACCATTACATATGATATTGGTTGGTTGTACTACAACTATGACGACGAAGCCAAGTTCGATTTTCACGAGATCTACGGCACATTAGGCTGGAATGGTTTGAGTGCGTCGGCATGGGTTTTGAGCGGCACTGAAGCAGATGAAGGTCCAGATGCGGATTTTGGGGCCGGTAGTACCTACTACCTGTCTTTCGACTATGGCTACGAGTTTGATAATGGTTTGGGCATGGGCTTTCACGTTGGCCGCCACGCCGGAGACTTTAGTGAGGCATTCAATGGTGTGCCAGACGATTACACCGACTACAACATCAGTTTTGCAGTTGAGGACTTCACATTCATGATTACCCAAACTGATCTTGACGATGCGGGTGCAGACAACCTTGATAATGATGGCGTGAAATTCGTGATTGGGTATTCGATGGCATTTGGACTTGGCGGTTAGAACGAGTCAGAAATACCAAGGGTTTAAAGCGAATATACTTGGGCAGGCAGATAGTTTTGTCTGCCTGAACTCAATGCCGCCGAACTCTTTTCTAATGGTAAATTGATACTGCTAGCATGTTCGGGTTGACACCGAGACTGCTCTTAATTACCTGCTATAAAATGCTGCTAGCATCGCTAACATTTTAGAACACCACCAGCACCGCCGAAATAAGCTGTGATTAATTGTGTACCTCTAACCTTCTATCGCTATTTTGTGACCTCACACTTAACTATTGACAAATTTACCATTTGGGTTTCCCTGCATACAGGCAAGACCACTTTCTTTCCAGCAGAAGGTTTCCCTTTTCATAATTAGTAATAATAAATTAAATTCTCCTCTTCCTATAACTATAGTTTTAAACATTAATGTCTAGTTTCAGTACTATATTTGCTGCAGTTGAAGAAAATATAAGCACCACGCACAATTATATAGCGCGCTGTGAACTAAAATAATGATCCAGGATCCGTCTGAGAAGGAGTAAATTATTCTGATAAAGGTATCTTTTTTACTGGTACTTGGGTCAGTTCATTAGTTAACGGTGCAAATGCTGTGACTGATTTTTACCTTGGTTTCCATAGTCAGTCTAGAGGTTTTGGATTAGTTTACAAAGTCAATAGTTAGGTGAGCGAAGGTTCTATATCCGATACTGGTGATCTATATTACATTGTTCACTAAGACTTTTACTTATCAAATTATTATAGCTTGAGCCTTAATGAGGGATAATACGATTTCGATACTGGGAGTGAAAGTGATCACGTTCACACCCAGGCTGATATCTCTGATGGTGATTTCATTTTTTTTGTCTCAAAAGTTGAATAAAGTAATTTTGCGGATGAGGGCCTAATTTTTCGTCAACTGTGTGTTTTTTACTACTAAGAAAACTATTTTTTCATACTTTTTTTATATTTGTAGCTGCTCTTAGATAAATAGTCTGGCTACTAAAGTGCAGTTGTTGCTTTTTGTATTACTGATACTGCGATTGGCAGTTTTGATGTAGGTGCTTATCTAATCTTCTGTGCTTGTTACCTTTATGACGATGACACGCTATGTACTTTTCACTTAGCAAAGTATTTGTTTATAAAATTGACTCTAGTCGTTATCTTTTTATTCGTTGTATCTATGGCGATTTTTTGTACTTATTTTCATTTATAAGTTAGCGACAAAGTGCCTAACTTATAGGTTAAAGTGCAGTGTTGGCGTGTTAAATTACAGGTATGATATTCAAAATCCTTCTAACGCAGATAACACTATGAACAGGAATTCAAAATCGTTATTTACTCTAACGGGATTAACATTAACTGGTTTAGCGACCATCGCTATATTAAGTGTTTCTCACGTTTCTTCGGACGACAGAAATGTATTTTGTGGAAATCTAGAGAATGCTAGTTTTAATAAGGAGCTGCCTGTGAGCCATCCTGTTAACAGATGTGCGACTACTCAATCACAAGGTGTCAGTTGGTCTGAATGGTTCGCTGGGCGTTCAAGCTCATACCAGTTTCATTTTATCGATTTGCTTGAGTTGTTATCTCGCTCAGGAAATAGCGAAGCAAATACTCTAACCGAGACCGGTTAAATTCATTTTAAAGCAAAATGGCCTGTTTAAGGTCAGGTAGATGTCTGGGCTGTCGTTATTTAGCCTGATACAGGGCCAATAGTTCAGCCACTTTTAATCTAGTACTGCCATTTTGACTGATAAAACGACTAACTTGAAGCTTAGTCATATGGGCACTTTGATAAATATCCCTAGTAAATTCAGTATCGTGATTACTGATCAATACTGGAATTTTGCGTGTGTAACCTGTGCGATGTGCTAATGATGCAAGTTTAATCTGGTTATCCAAAGTAAATCCGCCAGTAGCATAACTATTGAACATAGCGGTCTTACTAATCGGCGCATAGGGAGGGTCACAATATATTACTGAGCCTTTTCTCGCTCTAGCGAACACCTTTTCAAA
Source organism: Paraglaciecola sp. (assembly GCA_034111145.1). Taxonomy (GTDB): domain Bacteria; phylum Pseudomonadota; class Gammaproteobacteria; order Enterobacterales; family Alteromonadaceae; genus Paraglaciecola. Next base: position 8,843 of record JAWUXU010000117.1, on the reverse strand, counting down.
AGAGTCACAGGTAAAAGTTGCTAGTTTAGATTTCTCTGCAAAGTACAGAATCTCTTTTTCTGGAAAGTAGGGGGCTTTATAACGGCCAAAAGGCACATTAAATTTTCCACTATTGTTATAACGGCATAAACCGTTGTAGCCGTGTCTGTTTAAGTACAGAAAAAATACTGCCCGTTCATAGATATCCACACTGTCATTAAACGCTTGCCTCATCTGATAATAACGTTGTTCTTCGTTATAGACTGAAGTGAATAATTTGGCACTGTCTGTTATGTAATCAGTAGATTGGTGTTTTACGATATTGTATAAATTAATTAAATCGGGGTTAATATCATTGAGCAGATATTTAGAATAACGGGTATTGAGAAAAACCGAGCCTGCGCCGACAAAAGGCTCAATGAGCTTTTTAGCTTCAGGAAGCTTAGCGTTTATGTCTTCGATAAGACTGTATTTGCCACCAGCCCATTTCAAAAAGGCTCTGTTTTTTTTATCTTTTGTTACTGCCAATGTTTCAACCAAGTCAGAGCCGCTAATTTATCAGGCCGAATTGTAACGGCACTGGACAAAAACAACAAATAGCTTAGGGCACAGAGACGCTTATTTCTTGTTTAATTTGCCCAATACTCTTAATAAAAGGGGTATTTCTTAGCATGGCATCTGGTAAGTTGATTATTTCTGCTCTGGCATCTTCTATTGAAATAAATTGTGAGTTTTTTAGTAATACATACCAATCTGCACCATAACGTTGAGTTTTGTATAACCATAGCTGTTGGCCTAGCTGTTCATCTTTAATAAAATCTTGCAAAATATTAATATCTGCCATTGCCGCTATTTGAATGAGAAAAATCTTATCAGGTAATGCCAGTAACATATTGGGATCAGGATAAAGAAAATCGTCAGTTTGTACTTGTTCAACGTTTTTCAACGGTAATATTTTCTGTTCAGCTATTGGTTTAACCTGAACCTCAAATTTATCCTCGATTTGATAGTCATTCACTGTGTCAGTTTGAGCTTCTAAATTATTAACAAGAATGGGCTGTTTTGGCTCTAGTGATAACTTCGTCTTCACAGTAACTGGTTGATTAACATTGTGGGTTTTTAAAAGTATTTTGTTTGACTGTTCTTCAAGCTTAGAGCTAGCCGTGCTCCAATCCGTTATCAGAATATCTTTAGTGTTAACTTCTTTGACGACAGGTTTACTTGTTAGTGAGGTTAGATCTTTAATCGTTTTAGTTGCTGGCTGGTTAGCTTTAGTAGATGCTAGCCCGCCAAACTCGGTAGCATCAGAAGATTTAACCGGTTGTTCTTGAGTTGAAAGCTGAGTGTTAATGTAGGACTTCACAGCGTTCACTTTTTCTGGGTAATGCCAGCCCAACATTCCAGTAAAAATGGTTAAAAAAACTAACCCCAATAAAATTGCAATCCACCATTTTTTATAAATAGAACTGGAAATATTAGGCTGGTACTGCCGATTTTCTATGCGTTGAGCGAATTTATTTCGCTTACCTTGAATGAGCGATTCTAAATCAGAAAATTCATGAGTTTCAGTATACTGAATGTCACTTTGGCTATTTAATATTATAGGTTGATCCTTGGATTTAGCTCTCAAACCTAACTTAGCAGACTCTGCCCAATCAGAAAGCCCCATTATCAGCACGTTAAGATGTTGTTTGTTGTTGGCAAAGCGACTTTGCAAAACTAAATCCCAGAGCTCTTTCACCAGCTTATTTGGTAGTTTTTCCCCCTTAAAAATACTGATGAAAATTGGACCATCTTGATTATTGAGTGATGCCAATAGCTGATTCAGAGGCCGATTAAAATCTGCTTCTTGGCTTTGGCTTACTAGCTGACGAAACAGTTTCTCTCGGTAAGTAACTAAAGGAGTTAATTCATTTGCAGTGAGTAAAGCCAAGTCAGATTGTTCATTTTGATCAGCCAAAAAACTTTCAATAACTTGTGATTGCTGCTGTATTTTATCGCTACAAACAAACACAAGTTGAGAGGAGTAACTAATTAGATAATCTAATCGGTTGTTTAGTTCTGATGTTTCTGACGCTGACATTTTCATATACCTAGGTAGTGATGCGCGTTATAACGATGCAAGAAACATCGATGCAACAAACAAAAAATAATCCTAAGAAAGAATAGCGCGTAGCACCTGTTCAGAAATTTCATTTGTGATTACTGCTTTGCCAATTCCCTTTGGAATGACAAAAAACAGCTGACCAGCCTGCACTTTTTTATCGTGCTTCATATGCCGAATAAAGTCTTCGTATGCCATATCACTGGGTGCAACTGTAGGTAAATCATATGTTTGCAGCAGATTTTCGATGCGACTGAATTCTGACGATTTGAGCCAATTCATCTTAGTTGCTACTGCAGAAGCAAGAATAATGCCGACTGAGACCGCTTCACCATGCAACCAGTTGCCGTAACCCTTTTCAGCCTCAATAGCATGTCCAAAGGTATGGCCTAGATTTAGTATCGCTCTTAAGCCGGACTCTCTTTCGTCGATAGCGACTATTTCTGCTTTGATTTCACAGCATCGGGCTATCATGTATTGCAGCGCCGCAATTTCTTGATTTTTGATAGCGAACTGATTTTCCTCTAACCATAGAAAAAACTCAGGATCGTAAATAACACCGTATTTGATTACTTCAGCCATACCAGCAGCAAATTCACGCCGTGGTAAACTGCTTAAGCTATTGGTGTCTATCAATACCGCTTTAGGTTGGTAAAATGCACCGATCATATTTTTACCCAGTGGGTGATTGACTGCTGTTTTTCCGCCCACTGATGAATCAACTTGAGATAATAACGTTGTAGGGATTTGTATAAAGGGCATTCCACGTTGAAAACTGGCGGCAACAAAACCTGTCAAATCACCGATAACACCACCACCTAATGCAATTAACGTGGTATCTCGACCGGCAGACATTTCTAAGAGCTTTGAAATCAACATTTCAAAGCTCTGCAAATTTTTATATTGCTCCCCATCAGGTACAATGATCTTACTGAGGTCATAACCTTCCAGAGCTTGGCTGACAATAGGAAAATATAGTGGATCAACCACATCATTGGTCACAACTACTACTTTATTCGTCGCAAGATGTGTGGTTAAAATTTCAGGATGGTCAAGCAGATTGGCTTGAATTAATATAGGGTAGCTACGCTCACCCAACTCAACTGTTAGTGTCGCCATAAGTAGCTAGCCCTGTTATTACTATTTTTAAAAGAAGAGTTACAGACCTATTTTAATAATGATCTGATTAGCCACGGCACGCGCACTTTGATCATCGGTATCAACAATATAATCGGCTGCATCTTCATATAATGGATTACGTTCTTCAGCAAGGTTGCGTAATACCGTTTCAGGATCATCTTTTTGTAATAACGGACGACGTTTATCACGTTGGGTTCTCGCTACTTGCTTATCGATAGTGGTTTGCAGATATACTACTATACCTCTCGCTGATAGCCTGTTTCTGACGTTTTTACTGACCACAGATCCACCGCCCGTGGCTAAAATAATACCTTGTTTATCAGTTAAGTCGTTGATGATGTTTTCTTCACGTAGACGGAAGCCTTCTTCCCCTTCAAGATCAAATATCCAAGCGATATCTGCGCCAGAGCGTCTCTCGATTTCTTGATCAGAGTCAAAGAATTCTAAATGAAGTTCGTCTGCTAGGTGCCTACCAATTGTGCTTTTACCAGCCCCCATGGGGCCTATAATGAATATATTACGTTTTTCAGCCATTTTTGCTTATTTCACAACTATGTTTATGGGGTAGAAAGTACTGTTCGGCTACCCTTCTACGGATTAACCAGACCTCGTCGAAAATTTCGATGCTGTGATTATCTCAGTATTATTGTGAATTTTGCAAGCTTTGTAAGGATTATGCTGCAGGAATAATAAAAAAACAGCCGAATCAAGTGATTAGGCTGTTTTTTTGACAGAATTTAGCTTGTTATGTAGTCAAAAATCAATTAATTTTCAATTTATCCGTCAGAATTTTAGGTGTTACAAAGATTAGTAACTCGCGTTTTTCTAAAACTTCAGATGAGTTTTTGAATAGATAACCAACAAAAGGTAAATCGCCTAGAAGTGGCACTTTTCGCACATCATTTGAAGAGCTTTGTTGGAAAATCCCGCCCAATACTATGGTTTCGCCATTTTCAACTAACACCTGGGTGCTGATTTCTTGGGTATCAATTGCTACTGCATCACCGGTAGACGTTGAGACAGTGTCCCCTCGCGTATCTTGGGTCACAACTAAATCCATGATAATACGATTGTCTGGAGTGATATGCGGTGTGACTTTTAAACTTAAGACCGCCTTTTTGAACTCAACCGAGGTGGCGCCACTTGAGGTTGCCTGTACATAGGGAATTTCTGTACCTTGCTCAATATAAGCTTCATGTTGGTTAGCTACAGTAATACGTGGGCTTGCAATGACTTCACCTTTGTTTTCAGACTCAAGGGCAGATAGTTCCAAATCAATGATGGTTCCATCCAGTAGACGAGCGATCTGTATACCAATGCGCCCAGCTGGATTACTCACGGGTAACGCCACATTGAGCCTATCTGTTATAGAAGGAATAAGACCACTGGCGATGGAGTCAGCACCAGTCAATGAGCCTGATACAGCCCCATTATTTACTGTACTGCTTACTCCCCACTGCACCCCTAATGACTCGCTGGCATTGTCTCTTACCGTCACCATACGAGACTCTATAAGTACTTGTTTAATAGGGATGTCTAAAGCATCAACTAAGGCTTTAGCCTCATCGATTGATGTCTGGGTATCTCGAAGTAAAAGTGTGTTGGTTCTTTCATCAACTGCCACACTGCCTCTGGGTGTTAAAATACTATTTTCTGTACCTTTAAGGATTGCCGCGAGGTCTTGTGCTTTAGCATAATTGATTTGCACATTTGTAGAGACTAAAGGTGCGAGTTCAGCCACTTGTTGTCTAGATTGTAATTGCTGGGTTTCTCGAGCCGTTAGTTCTTCAGTTGGCGCAATTAGTAAAATATTACCTTCAAGCCTTTTGTCCAAACCCTTGATTTTTAGGATCATATCTAAAGCCTGATCCCAAGGAACACCAGATAAACTAATCGTCACGTTACCTGTCACAGTATCAGTTGTGACCAAATTAAAACCGTTAACTTGGGCAATAATTTGCAGTACTTGACGAACGGGTACGTCTTGAAAATCAAGTGAAATGGGTTCGCCTGCAAAATTAGTTTTCTGTCCCTCTACCGGGGCATCTTTCATGCGTTTTTCGATTTCTATGCTCAAACTATTAGTATTTCTTTGATGACGAAAGGTGATTTTGTCCTGCAGTGAAAACTCAACTCTGGTTTGCTCTTCATCTTGAAACGTTTCAATGGCATTGACCGGTGTTGCAAAATCCACCACATCAAGTTTAAACAATTGTTCGTCGGCTAGTTTTGTCTTGGGTAAAACCATGCTTAAGGTCTTACTTCTTTCACTCAACTGTAGCTGGAAATTTCCATTGCTAAACTTCATTAATACTTTTGCTCCGCCACTGGGCAAGCGTGAAAACTGCACATCTTGCAATTCAGAGCGAAAAACGTTGTCTACCTGAGGTTCGGGGTCGAGCAATACAACCGCTCCTTCTTGGCTTAATGCCTCAAATGCAAGCAGGCATAAAGCTATCGCAAGTAACCAATACCACACAGGATTAGTTCGATTAAGTTTTTTGTTAAAAATAAAACGCTCAGACATTATTTTCTCCTACCTTTGAAAGCATGGTCAGTGTGGCTTGCTTTTTCTGCCAGCAGCCAGCACCATCTGGCAGCATTTCAGTAAAAGAAACTGTGCCATTTTGAATAGAATCGATTTTCCCAAAAAACAATCCTAGGTAATCGCCAGTGGTAGCTTTAAATAAACCGCCGGTATTAGACTGAATAAGTGCCCATTTTTTACCATTAGATTGAAACACGCCGGTAACGGATAACGCATCGATACCAAATTTCTCTAAGGGTTGTTTGCTGCGGTTAAAGTCAGGCTGCGCGCAATTTGGTTGAGCGGACACTTTCACTTCAACACCTGCACCTGTATTCCTTGGGCTTTGAAAGGGGCTACGTAAGGTGTCTGCAGAATAGATAAAAGTAGGTTTGCTTTCAAATTCAGGGTATGGCTCTATATTAACAGTCGTAGTCTGTTTCACTTCAGCAATAAACACCTGTAAATCGTCAACCTTGGCTTCACAGCCACTTAACAGTATTGCGGCTAACACAATTTTAAGATGTTTCATTGTGTTTGCCCCGCTGTTGTTGTGTCTTGTTTACTTGATGTTCTGTAAGTTTTTGCCTGCACTTTAAGCTTAAGCGTATTGGCTTCTTGGGTGACTTCAAAATCATGCACAGTAACAATACGAGGTAATCCGGCTATTTCTGAGGCAAATTGCCCGAAGTTGTGGTATCCACCAAACACTTCCATTTCAATAGGTAGTTCTGAATAAAATTCTTTTGGAATTTCTCTTTGCCAATTCAACAATCTAAAAGTAAGTCCCGCTGATGTGCCCACTAATGTGATGTCATCCAATAATCCTGGTGTTTCATTACTAGTCGGTAGTGACTTTAACATAGATGAAAAATCGCTTTGCAATCGGCCTAATTGTTCTTCGTAGGCCGCTAAGTTAACCGCAATACGATACTTACCTTGGTAAGTTTGTTTTAACGTTAACTCTTTATTTTGTGCCACTTCGAGTATTGGTAACTTGTCCTTTACTAAAAAATAATATCCACCTACTAGGCCTATAAGCACTACAAACAAAGCGACCAAAGATTTTACTTCAAAGGGCCAAGTAGCAACTTGCTCGAAATCTAAATCATTGATCTCTTTTAATTTATTAATATCAAATTTCATTTACTTGGCTCATCGTTATTGACTGAGAAATCCGGAGCAACACTCGGATTAATAGTAAAAGTGAGCTTAAAATCACTGACTGCTTCTAAAGCAGATGTATCCGCCTTGATTGAAGATAATTCGCCGCTACTGAAAACAGTTGAATCTTGTAGCTGACGCATGAAATCTGCCAATCTGTTGTTTGATTCGCTGATCCCCAATATTTCAATAAGATTGCCCTGGCGAGAAAAACTGCGAAAGGATAAGCCATGCGGTACCAGTCGCACCAACTCATCTAAAACTATTGGCACGGCGTTTCTGCTTGATTCAAGTTGCTCAATCAAGGCCATTCTCTGTTCAATTGCTTCCTTGTCTTTTTTGATATTTTTAATTTGCTCAATTTGTTGATCTAACAAGGCCGTTTGCTGCTCGATAAAATTGTTTCGATAATTTTGGTTATCGGTCATTTTATCCAACACATTGCCAGCAGCAAACATTAAGCCAATTGCACTCAATGCAAGCAGCGCAAGTAAGGTCAGGTAATTCTTTTTATGCTCTGCTCTGCGACTTTCGCGCCAAGGCAGTAAATTTATATGTGCCATGGTTGAAAACTCCTACTGGCCAAACCCGCAGCAATGATAAGTTGCCCAGAGACCTGTTCTAAATCTCCTTGATTGACGTTTTCTGCTTTAGCCATGTCGGTAAATGGGTTGAAACAAATTACATCAATACCTAAATCAGCGGTTAAGTCTTCAGGTAAGGTCGCCAAGTGCCCTCCGCCACCGCATATGAGTAAAGAGCTAGGGCGAGCTTCGCTAGATGCACTGATATACAATTGTAATGCTCGGTTAATATTTTGTTGGAGATTAGCCAAGAACATGGGGTAAGCGTCTTGTTTCCATGTTTCCGGTAATGTGCCATCTGATAATTGTTGTTCAATTTGAGATCGTTCTTGGCTGTAGAGCATCGTTAGGTCTTGGATCAATGCGTCCATGCCAAAGTTGTGATCTTTGGTATAAATAACCTGTCCATCTTTTACTGCACACATTTGTAAATGACTGGCTCCAATATTGATACAACAAACCGTTTTCTCGGCTTCGTGGGGATAGAAAGTTGCCACCGCTGCACCCAAGGCGTAACTTTCAACATCAACGATTTTGGCTTCGTAACCCACTTCACCCAATAACGTGATCCTGCGGTCGACTAATTCTTTATGCACCGCACTTAATAATACTTCTACCTTATTATTGGTGGTTTGACTGTTACTTATCTCTTCGAAGTCAATGTATACCTCGTTAAGTGGATAAGGAATCAAACTATCCGCTTCCAATTCAATCTGGCTTTCAAGTTCGTGATCGGTCTGCCCCGGATCCATATATACAATTTTATTCAGCACGGTCGAGCCTGATACGGCTATGGCAACTAACTTGTTTTTACTTTTTAACGCAAGCTTTACTTTCTTAAGTGCATGGCTTACCGCTTCGAAATCTTTAATTTCACGTTCTACAAAAGCATTACCTAAAATCGGCTCACAGGCATAAGCTTGCAAGTTATATTGTTCGCCTGATTTTTCGAGTACCACAGCTTTAATAAAACGAGTACCGATATCAAGGCCAATCATTTTTTGTACTTTAGGGCCAAATAACTTTTTCACTTGCTAGACATCCGATTGAATAGGAATAAATTAACTTCATCATTATTACGTAATTTTTTGTTTTTTATGGTTCTAATAACTGTACATAGGTATAAAATGTAGATCATTTATTAGAAGTTGCCTTGGTATTATCTATCCGTGAAGTTACTTAAACCCGCATTAATAACCATTTCTGTCACATTTGTTGTTGGTACAGCTATCTTGATAGGTACCTATTTTTATATCAAATCTGACTTACCTAGTGTCGACGTCCTTAAAGATGTTCGATTGCAAACGCCTATGCGCATCTTCACCCAAGATGGCAAACTTATTTC
>JAWUXU010000116.1:0-8883 GCA_034111145.1 Paraglaciecola sp. | reverse complement strand
TTAGAGGTTGTGCACTTTAAACGTAAATACTAAGATACAGGATGTATCATTTTACTAGGAGCAGAGCTGTAGCGGTAACTACGATAACTACAGACGTCTGACATTTGGTAACGAGTCACTATTAACGGGTAAAGGCTAACGGGTAAAGGCTAACGATTAAATAGTTTGTTGATAAACGCTATTATTAGTACATTTCAATTAACTTAAGGGTGTTTATTATTAACTGGTTGTCTATTTTATTTAACTTAATGTTAATTTTACTTTACCTTTACTCGCCAATATCTTCATTCCATAGCTCTGGCTTAGCGTTGATAAAATTTGTCATTAAGTTAATACATTGCTGGTTTTGTAGTACTTCGACAGAGATACCTTTGGACTTGAGTAATGCTTCTTCACCCATGAAAGTGTGATTTTCACCGATCACAACATGACTTATTCCATATAAAATAATTGCCCCTGAGCACATTGCACATGGCGACAAAGTGGTGTAAATGATTGCCTCTGTGTATGTCTGAGCAGATTGACGACCTGCATTTTCAAATGCGTCCATTTCGCCATGCAAAATAGGACTACCGTTTTGTACCCTTCGATTGTGACCACGACCGATAATTTTGTTGTTATGCACGATAACTGAACCTATAGGTATACCACCTTCAGCTAATCCTTTTTGTGCTTCTTCGATTGCAGCTTGCATGTATTTGTCCATGTGGATCCCTTAAATGTTATTTCAGTTCTTATTACCAGCCAAAATATATGCAAGGGGAGCAAGTTGTATCTCTCCTTGAAATAATATGTTTTTTTCTTGATCGAACCCAAAACAATAATGTGTCACCAATGCAGGCACTTGCTCTTTTGGATCGGGATTTAATTGTGGTTGGCTCACAACGATGTGTATTTTTTGGTCGCTTCTTATTTTAGCTACAGTATGACGATTTACTGATATTTTGTGGGATGTATAGACCATGGGTTCGCGCTTAAAATCATGGCCATTGGCTTTAGCTCTCTCCAACAAGGCGCATGAAATTAAGCTGGTAAAATAGGTTTCTGGAAATAATATTTTGTCGTTTGCTTCATCGAAATAGTTGGATTGTTCGACATGTGAACCAGTTAAAAAGTTTTTTGCATTACTGTTGGTGCTGAATTTTTGTTTATAAAAATAACCATATTTATCTAAAATACTTCGATCATGAATTTGCTCGGTAATTTGATTAGCGTCAAAATGAATCTCATTAACAAACAATGGCGAACAAGATTCACTTTTAAAACCAAAAATTACAATGCCCTGAGTATTCTTAAGGACCACACGGTTGGACAATACAGTATTCTCATGTTGTGACAATCTCGATTTTTTTACTGTAACTTGTAACGACTCATTAGGTCTAACAACACCAACAAAATTGAAGGCGTAATTGCTATAATCCAGTTTATGTTTAGCTATCGTCTCGTGTTCATTATTTTGGTGTCGATATTGGTTAATATAGTTTTCAATAAAACACTCTAGCTGGAAACCTAAAGCGATAGGACCACCAAAAGGGTTATTAACTATCTTATTCCAATTATGCTTGTCGTGAAATAAATTAAAATCATCAGTCGCATTTCGTGCTACATCTATATGCACCAAATCCAAACTAAATTGAGAACAATTTTGTTTCACGGTATTTCCATTTCGTTTGTGACTTACTTTTCACACAATATACTTTAAAATATACTAATGAAAATTTATGTTCCGCAACACTTTTTAAATTTCTTTCCACTGTTACAACTACAAGGATCGTTGCGGCTAAGGGTTTTTGCAGAGGTTTGAGGTCTCGGCCTACCCAATAGTGTTTCTAGCTGCAGCAGATCTTCTTGTTCATCAGTGTTGATTTCGATATTGGCAACAAGTGAATTATCTAACAATATTTGTTCAATTTCTTTTTTCCGCTGCACAGATTTGACCGCTAATGTGAGTGGCGAATTTGCGCTGCCTAATTTTACTTGTCTGTTGGTGTTGTAACCAAAATTTTGATATTTTTCTCGCGCATCGATGCGACCTTTGAAGAAAAGTTTAGACATTATTTAACCCTAATATAATTAGGGTGAGATCATAGCAGGATAATTTTAAGACATTAACTTAAAGCTGTCATTTATAGATGTCATTTAAAGCTGTCATTTTGTCATCCTTAATTTGTTAGGGCAGCTTTAATCTCTCATTGATTAAGATGTATTACAGTAGGATAATTATTATTCATGAATATCACATTGAGTAATAATCAGGATTAGAGCTGTTTTCTTAAGTATTATTTTTTTTTAGCTCATCTAGTTATGCTAACTACCCTTTTACCCTTTTCGTAAAACGTGAATCTAATGCCACTGATTCTATTATTGGATTCGGGGCAACGGCTTCAATGGGCTCAACAAACAGTTTGGTTAGAGGTGAGCTGGTTACATCGTTTCATTATGCTGAGGTCTCAGATTAAACAGGTATTATGCATGATTTTTTGTCCCTAGATACAGGCGTAAGGCTTGAAATTTACGATAATTTTTTTGTTTACATAGAGGCTGGTTTATAGAGGCTGGTTTTGATGTATTTGACATTATATTGGATGATCCCCTAGATGATGACAATTTCTACGACTCTAGAGAAAACAACCTGATAGATGGTTATGTTGGTTTAGGCGTTGGGATTAACGCAAAAAATGTGCGGATAGAAGGATCCCGTTAAGGCACCACGTATTGATGGGGGATAATGGGGATAGTGATAAAAAAATATTTTATGGACTACAATTTTCTTTATCTTTTTAAGCAGGCTAAATAAAATATTGGGCATTAAAATTAAATGTAAATGTAAATGTAAATGTAAATGTAAATGTAAATGTAAGTGTAAGGTAAACAAAGCTAACGCAATGATTTTTAATAACGCGGGGGCACCTACATTAATTCACAACACAAATGCCCCAAGACCAATAGCCTTTAATAAGAGTATTTATCTATAATATCTTGGTAGATTTGACTATTTTTTATTTTGCCTAACTGTGTATTAAAGGCACTGAGTTTTTCTAATGTCATGCTTTTTTTACTAAACATTACATATGCATTTCCGGTTTGTATGGTGATACCTTGAGCAACAATGTATTTGGATAATGCTTTGCGTCTGAGCAAGGAAGCACCGACAAAACTGTCTTCAAAATATCCATCTATATCTGCATCAAGCAGTCTAGCTACATTGAGCTCTCCAATAATAGCATTGACGAAATACTTGGACGTTTTAGCATCATCTAGCAATGTTGATACATCCTGGCCATAAAAATAATCTTCAACTATGCCTATTCGACTCTCATTTTGCAGAAACTCGGCTAATGTTTTATACCCGCCCCTCACGTCATCGGTGGCACGAATGTATAGGGAAAATTCTTCCATTCTGTATGCATCGCTAAAAAGTGCATATTGTTCCCTGGCTTGAGTTTTCGATGCGCCGAGTAGAATATCTACTTCACCCTTTTTTAAAGCCATTAACATATCAACCCAAGTGCCCTGTTGATAAGTGAGTTGGCAACCCATTTCTTCAATTACCGCTGCTACTAATTCAAAATCTAAGCCAGCGACACGGCCACCGACATCTGCATATTGATAGGGTTCCCAGGCGTCAAATCCAATAACGAACTCACAGTTTTTATGGGGCGGTTTCTTTATTGGGGCTGCAGGTTCTGCAACAATAACGGGGGTTGTCTGAGGTTGTTCAGTAGGTGGCTGAGGTTTACATGCGCTAACAATACAAGATAAAAGCAGTAGTAAAAACAAACGGTTAATTTTCATAGTTTCTGATCCTTAAAATTTTTTTTAAGTGTAGTTTACTATATGGATTAATTATTAAATATCGTAATTAATTAACTTGACCTTAGATGTAACTCTAAGCCTTATGATAATATTGTCACTGGTAAACGGAGATTGTATGAAGATAAGTGATTTAGCAGAGCGTTCTGGTATTAGTGCACATACACTGCGTTATTATGAAAAAACAGGATTGTTGAGTGCTTCACAGCGTAGCGAAAGTAACTACCGCATTTATTCACAAGATGATTTAACCACAGCTAAGTTTATTAAACGTAGCAAGGCATGCGGCTTTAGTTTGGCTGAAACAGCGACATTATTGGCAATAAAACATGATAAAAGTCAGCACGTTTGTGCAGAAGCTAAGTTTATTACCAGTACAAAGATAACCAATATCACGCAGCAAATCACACAGCTAAAACACATGCAAAAAACATTACAACAGCTAGAGCGTTATTGCTGCGGTGGTCAAGAAAGTGCAGAGTTTTGTTCAATCATTGCAGCCCTAGAAAAGGAGTAACTATATGGATCTCTTTACAAATTTTGTATTGCTTTTTACGGAATCAGCACCCTTTTTATTGTTAGGTATGTTTATCGCTGGGATGATCAATCAATGGATCCCTCGCACATGGGTAGAAAAAACCCTAGGAGGCAAAAGTTCTATAGTCAATGCAGCACTCATTGGTGCACCGCTTCCCTTGTGTTCATGTTCTGTGATACCTGTTGCAATGGGAATAAGACGCAGCGGCGCAAGTAAAGCAAGCACTGCCAGTTTTTTAGTCGCCACGCCTGAAACGGGTGTTGACTCGATTGGTATTACGTATGCGTTAATGGGCCCAATAATGGCAATAGCGCGGCCTATTGCAGCAATATTCTCTGCAATAGTCGCAGGATTATTAGTGCTCTGGTTTGGTAAGCAAGACAAAGCGCCAGAACCAGCACCTCAAGCCAAATCACAAAGCAGTTGCTGCCATAAAACCAGCACCGCTGCGGCTACCATTAGGGAGAAAATACAAGGGGTGTTTGTATTTGGTTATGGTCAGTTACTACGAGATTTTATGCTGTGGTTTTTGGTAGGGATTTTTTTTGCAGCGCTTGTTACCACTTTAGTGCCTGAAGGATTTTTAACTCAATATGCTCAAGGCATATTGGCTATGTTAGTTGTGGTGTTGATCTCGATCCCTATGTACGTGTGTGCCACAGCTTCGACCCCCATTGCCGTTGGTTTATTATTGTCGGGTATCACACCCGGTGCAGCGTTAGTTTTTATGTTGACGGGGCCAGCTACCAACGTAGCCACTTTGATGGTGATTAAAAACGAATTGGGCAAGCGTGAACTTAGTCTATATTTGCTGGCTATTATAAGCAGTGCTCTAGTTTCAGGTCTAATTTTAGACTTTCTTTTTGATAAATTTGACTGGCAACTACAATTATCTCATGGCGAACATTCAGATATGGTGGGAATTTTTTATCAAGTGTGCGCCATAGTGTTAGCTGGGTTGATTGGTTATCAGCTACAAAAAATACTTATCCCTAAATTCGTTACTCCAAAATCTGTATAAGTGGCAACGTCACTCGGCAGCTCTGCCGAGTTTAATGACATACGAAAGTAATCATTACTTACAAATAGCACTCAGAAAAAATTACTGCTAGTGTGTTGGTGATCTATAACACTATTAATTTGATGGTCTTTGAGGTAATAAATGTCAATTCATTGGAATGGGGATGTCCCTATCTATATCCAGTTATATCAGCAGGTAATAAAGCGCATTCTGGACGGCAACATTAAAGAAGGTGAAGCTTTACCCTCAGTTAGAAAGATAGCCGCGGAATATCAACTTAATCCCGTCACTATTTCTAAGGCTTATCAGATGTTACAAGATGCACAATATGTAGAGAAACAGCGAGGCAAAGGCTTGTTTGTAAACTCAGGTGCACCTCGCAGCATATTGGAAAAGGAGCGAGCGTCTTTTTTATCTACTGAGTGGCCACTTATTTTGCAGCAAATTTCACGGTTAAAGTTTTCATTTGAAGAACTACCGCGCACTTCCCAGGAGAATAAATAATGTCAGCCATGATCTCGATTTCAGGATTGCAGAAGTCTTATAAAAATAAGCGGGTATTGAATGACGTAAATTTAACCCTCAGTGCCGGACAAATCTTAGGGTTAGTGGGGCCAAATGGTGCGGGTAAAACTACCTGCCTACAGGCATTATTGGGTCTAACCTGTTATGAAGGTGATATAGATGTTTTAGGATACAATCCCAGTAAAAGCAGGGCAAAAATGCTGGCTGATGTAGCTTATATTGCAGACGTTGCTGTTTTGCCAAAGTGGATAAAAGTTAGCCAAGCACTGACCTATATGCAAGGGGTACATCCCAATTTTAATCGACAAAAAGCCGAAGCGTTTTTAGCTAAAACCAATATACCTGCAACAGCTAAAGTAAAAACATTGTCCAAAGGTATGGTAACGCAACTGCACCTAGCTTTGATTTTAGCCGTTGATGCAAAAATACTGATCTTGGATGAACCCACACTTGGCTTAGATATTTTGACGCGTCGTCAATTCTATGCACATTTATTGGAAGACTTTTATGATGAAGATAAATGCATAATAGTCACCACTCACCAAATTGAAGAAATAGAACATATTCTTACTGACGCCGCATTCATTCGGGATGGCAAGATTGTATTAGACCAAAGCGTTGAAGATATTCGCAGTCGCTTTAAATGGGTCGCAGTTGATAACGAACATCTCGAACAAGCCAAAATGCATAACCCACTATTTAGCAATAGCATGATGGGTATCACTAGCATGTTATTTGATAATGCTGACCCAACAGTCCTTGCCACTTTAGGCAAGGTGAGCGATGCCACATTGGCTGATATTTTTGTTGGAGTGATGACACAGGAGGGCAACACATGAATCAATCACAAATAATGACCAGCTTTAGAAAAGAAATATGGGAATTCAAAAAAACGTTGTTCTGGGTGCCACTCATTATCGCTATCTTTATGGTAGCCGCGCCTTTGCTAAAGTTGATACTGATGGAAGATTATCAGTCGTCGAAGTGGTTAGATATCATTACTAATGTCGAAAACATACATAATGTTGAGGGTTTCACGCGTATATTCCTGAGTGCTGTTATGGGTATGTTTGTACCTTTTATTATGGTGTCGCTGATCATACAGCTCTATTATTTTACGACTTGTTTATTCGACGAAAGACGTGATTTATCAGTTTATTTCTGGCGTTCACTGCCCGTCTCAGATGTATTAAGTGTGGGGGTTAAGTTGATCACCGGAGCGTTAGTCGTACCGACGATATTTATGCTGGCAGCGACCTGTGTGGTGTTTGTTTTTCTACTATTTGCACTCATTGCTTGCACGGTGCTGTCCCTAGGATATGACGTATCTTTGTGGGGGTTGTGGGGCAGTGCCGACATCATCAGCAACTTAACGTCTATATGGTTAAACTTGTTCCCCTATGCATTATGGATGTTTCCTGTTTTTGCATGGTTAATGTTAGCCTCGATGTTTGCTAATAAAGCCCCTTTTTTGTGGGCTATATTACCTATTGTCGCCATGTTATTGATTGAATCTTATGTGGTGGAATATTTGCACTTGGATGGGGGCTTTTTCTTTAACATATTGCGTGACTATTTTAAATTTGGTCAAGGCATGTTTCCTAACCAAATTTCTAATACTGACTCAACTAGGTTCGAACTGTTTTCATTCTTATCCTCAAAAATAAGTATTGTGGCGACACTGATGGGTATTGGATTGATGTACTTTACTTATTGGTTAAGAGTGAACAGGAGTCATGTGTAACAAAAACAAAAGTTGCTGTCACGATCAGTCCAATATGTTTTGGCGCTGATCGTGACATTGCTTTATTTAAAGATAGCCTTATTCAAAGATAGTTTTTCCAAAAATGGCTTTACTAACACTCTATCTCATGTTTATTCAGTAGGCTCATTTCCAGCTTTCCATTTAATATTGCAGCCCATAGAGGCTGTTTGATTGGTATCAATATGACGGTTAGCAAGCAGTGTATCCATTGCGTGGATTAAGTCACTTCCAGTAGCCTGATGTTTAGATGAGTCGTAATTACCTGATGATATACGTAGCGGTCGAGAAGCATCGAATTGACCGCGATAAACCAACTCCATATGAGTATTAAATAGATAAATGTCAGGCGTGCATGCAGCAGAATACGCTTTAGCGACCTCTTGTTTTTCATCAAGTAGGTATGAAAAAGGGTATTGACGGGCCTGTTTTTCCTCAATCATATGTGCCATGTCGTCATCCGGATATTGTTCGATATCGTTACTATTGATAGCGACAAAAGCCATTCCTTTTTTTTGATATTCCTGTGCGACCTTAGCTAACTGTGGCGCAATATGTATAACGTAAGGGCAATGGTTACAAATAAAAGCCACCACCAAACCTTTACAACCTTCGTAGTCGGTCAAGCTAACGATATTACCCTCTGTATCAGGTAGACTAAAACTTGCAGCTTTGTGACCTAAAGCCAACATTTTGGAGCTTGTCATTGCCATATTTTTTTTCCTCAAGTTAGGATTTTATATTGCGGAATGAACAGTTTACCTGCTCTAATCGTTACAAGGTATACTTTCAAGCACATTAGGTTTTGAAATTTGATTATGCAACAAGAACTACAAATTGAAGATTTGGTAAAAGGCACAGGCAAAGTTGCAAAGCGCGGTGCGTTGATCACAGCACAGTATGTGGGTTGGCTAGAAGACGGAACAGAATTTGACTCGTCTTATAAAAAGAATACACCTTTTCAAACAGTACTTAGCACCAAACGCGTTATCCGAGGTTGGATATTAGGCCTAAAAGATATGCAAGTAGGCGGTAAGCGCCGTTTACGAGTGCCTGCACATCTAGCTTATGGAGAACGTCAGATTGGCTCTATGATCCCACCTCACTCCAATCTAATATTTGAAATTGAATTATTAGAAGTGCTCACTAGAGATTAATATGGTTACTGCCATCGACGTAAAAGAGTGGGCTTTTAATATGCTCAACTTAAGTCCTTGAAGGCAT
>JAWUXU010000115.1:0-37982 GCA_034111145.1 Paraglaciecola sp. | reverse complement strand
GATGGCGATAGAACCGCATACCTTTTGACCTAGCGTCAACTCGAACTTCACACTTTCACACTTTCACACTTTCACACTTTCACACTTTCACACTTACACACTTACACACTTACACACTTACACACTTACACACTTACACACTTTCACACTTACAACTGCATTAGCATATTAGGTTTTCAATGATACAAACAATTCATCAGCTGGTAAAAGTACAAGCACAGATACAACCTTATTGCCCTGCCATAGGCGAGAAGAATCGATGGTTAACATACGTACACTTAAATGAAAAAATAGAAACCCTCGCGCTTTCTTTCTTATCCCTAGGTCTGAAAAAATCTGAAAGAGTGGCTGTTTTTTTACCAAAGTGCTTTGAGAGCGTGATTGGTATCTTTGCTACAAGCGCTGCTGGAGGGATATTTGTGCCTATCAACCCAGTGCTTAAACCACCGCAAGTAGCACATATTCTGTGCAATTGTTCAGCAACAATTCTTATAACAAGCAAGGCCCGATATGTAACCTTAAAGTCGGTTTTACCACCATCTATAAAATATATTGTATTAACAGATGACACTAACGAATACCCTAGTCCCGCATCGGTTTTATCGTGGTGTCAATTACAAACACTCCCACTGAGTGATCCGTCTCTCCCGGTCATCCTGGAAAGTGACACCGCTGCAATATTCTATACATCAGGCAGTTCAGGCCCAGCTAAAGGTGTCACCTTAACTCAGCGTAATTTAATTCTTGGAGCACAAAGTGTCGCTCAATACCTAGATAGCGCTTCATTGGACTGCTTGTTACTTGCACTACCCATTAGTTTCGATTATGGCTTTAGTCAATTGACTATTTCGTTTTTATCGGGTGGTAGCTGTTATTTATTTGAATATTTTTTTGCAACAGAGTTAATTACAGTAGTGCAACAACAGTCGATTACAGGCCTTGCTTTAGTCCCTACAGCATGGGATCAACTCGCCAATCTTGAGTGGCCCAAAGCAGCATCTCAACATTTGCGATACATAACGAATACTGGAGGCTCCTTATCAGAAGAAACGTTAAAAAAGCTCCTAAAACAAATACCCAATGTTAAGCCCTTCTTAATGTATGGGCTGACCGAAGCTTTTCGTTCTTGTTTTCTTCCACCAGAACAAGCTTTAAAACGTCCTAAATCAATCGGTAAGGCAATACCCAATGCCAAAATTTTTATTATAAATGCAAGTGGTGAAGAATGTGCACCATATGAGCAAGGAGAGTTGGTGCATGCGGGACCGCTAGTAGCTCAAGGTTATTGGGGAAACAAAGAAAAGACTGAACATAGATTTAAACCCACACCAAATAGACTGAATGACGTACCTGCCGAGCAGTTAGCAGTATGGTCGGGGGATATTGTTACCAAGGACAAAGAAGGTTTCATGTATTTTGTTGGACGTACCGACGACATGATCAAGACGTCTGGATATAGAGTCAGCCCGCAAGAAATTGAAAGCGTTATCAAAAAACATGATTGCGTAACAGATATTGTTGTTTTTGGCGTATCACACAAAAAATTAGGCCAGGGTATTGTTGCAATAATAGCCGTTACATCTGCGGTGCAGAATAATGATCTGTTGCTCTCTATTAGACGTTTTTGCGGCTTACACCTTCCTACTTATATGACCCCTCATTTCATAGATTTTTGCATAGAAATACCGAAAAATCCTAATGGAAAGCATAACAAGACTCTTTTGAAGGAACAGTATCAAGATGTTTGTCAAAAGGTATCTTCTAAAACGATATCTTCTAAAACGATATCTTCTAAAAAGGAATTACAGTAAATGTTATCCATCCATAAAAAAGACAATCAACTCATCTTTGCCGGTAAAGCGCCCAGTGAATTAGATAACATAGCGGGCGGTACTCCCTGCTATGTATATGATCGCATGCAAATTAAAACCAATATTATAGCGTTAAAAAAGGTACTACCGAAAAAGATAAAGTTACATTATGCAATCAAAGCCAACCCTATGCCTAACTTGGTTGCACATGCTGCTAATTATCTTGATGGCTTAGATGTCGCCTCTCATCAAGAGTTGCTAACCGCATTAAGTACCGGCATACAACCTTGTAAGGTCAGTATCGCAGGACCAGGGAAAACCCAAAAAAGCCTGATAGCAGCCATTATTTCGGGTGTTGTCATCAATGTAGAATCAAAAACAGAATTAGTTCGGATTCAAAAATTAGCTAGCTTGTATAAAAAACAGGCTAACGTTGCATTTAGGATCAATCCTGATTTTGAACTAAAGGGCGCCGCCATGAAAATGTCTGGAGGCCCTAAACAATTTGGTATCGATGCTGAAGTATTTGCTGAATTATTTTCAATGGTGCATGAGCAATCAATCAATTTCGTTGGATTTCATATTTTTAGTGGCTCCCAAAATTTATCAGTTGATGCACTATTGGGATCTTATCGAAAAGCATTGGAATTAGCTTTTGTATTATCTGAGCAAATCAATGTCATTCCCAAGCAAATTAATATAGGCGGTGGGATTGGCATTAATTATCATAGTGGGCAAGAACCTGTGGATATAAAAACCTTAGGCTTGGGTTTACATGAAATATTGAATGAATTAGCGACCAAGTTGATTGATACCGAGGTCCATTTAGAGTTAGGTCGGTTTTTAGTGGCGGATGCTGGTATGTACTTGTGTAAAATAGTTGACGTTAAAGAGTCAAGAGGCAAAACCTTTTGGGTATGTGATGGGGGAATGCATCATCATCTGGCCAACTCTGGTAATTTAGGGCAGGTATTTAGAAAAAATTATCCCGTTTTTCTGGCAAATTGCATAGAATCAGAACTAACACATCATGTCGATATTGTTGGCCCCTTATGCACACCACTGGATATTATTGCATCCAATATATGCCTCCCTAATGGCAAAATAGGAGATTACGTGGCCGTTATGTTATCCGGGGCTTATGGCGCATCAGCCAGTCCGCAAGGATTTTTAAGCCAAGGAGAAGCTTTGGAAATGCTTATCTAAAGAAGTCAGAGTTAGTTGTATGTAAATTATTTTTACCTTTCGGTGGCAATAGTCAGAACAATTAGCAACCAATACATGTGTCAGGCTTTTCTGCGACTCTTTTCTGCGACGCTTGCCAATATAAAGCATGAAACATTAATATAAAACGATGGTAATTATATGAATTTGAGAGTGCTTTTAGTGGAAGACAATATTGATTTAGCCAATAGTATTTTGGAGTTTTTTACTCTCAAAAATATTATTCATGACTTCGCTGGCAATGGGAATACGGGGCTTTCTTTAGCAAGTAACAACGTGTATGACGTTATAGTGTTGGATATAAATTTACCTGGTATTAATGGTTTAAAGGTTTGCTCGCAATTAAGACTCAAGGGAAATGATATTCCGGTACTTATGCTAACAGCAAGGGATAGTCTGTCTGACAAACTGGACGGTTTTGATTCTGGCGCTGATGATTACTTAGTAAAACCCTTCGCGTTAAGCGAATTATTAGCGAGAATATATTCGTTATCAAAACGCAAAAGCGGCCTAAGCAAATTTTTCAAAGTTGATGATCTCGAGATGAACATCCAAAAAAAGACAGTGACGCGGGGAGGTAGGAAACTAGAACTCACGCCTATTTGTTGGACAATTTTAGAAGTATTAATGCGTAACTCACCTAACCTCGTGCCTAAAGAAGCATTGCTTGTTGCTATCTGGGGCGATGAACAGCCAGATAGCGATAATTTGAAAGTGCATATTCATAAACTTCGACATGTTTTAGGTCAAGAACCAACGCTTATTCACACAATACGAGGGCATGGTTTTGCTATTAGAGGAAAGTAACTGGAGTGTAAAAAATTACGTTTTATCCGTAAGTATAATAATAGTCTCAACATTGTTGGGCTTTTTCATTTGGAAAGGAGCCACAATTTTTGATAAAGGCACCGACATTCCAATCATATATATTATGGATACGATGTCTGAAAAATATATTGCTCAATATAAAGATGATCGCTCTACTGCGATGCCGGTAGATGAAGATTTTCTGTTTTATATTGAAACCAAACAAATGCCTCAAGACCTAGCTTCGTATATTAACAAAGATGTTTCATGGGTTGGTTTTAGGTCTATTGAACTGTCCAACCGTACTTACTTAATTGGACGGACAAAACTAAACGAAGATGTTTTTTTAACCGTCGCTTACCTTAAAACCGATGATTCAGAACTTTCAACATCAGTCGATTCGTATTTAATGGAGTCTTTTGCACCCATTTTATGGGCTGTATCCGTCACGTTTATTTTGTCTATTTTCATGATTGTTTATATGACGTTAAAATTTATTCGTCCTCTTAGAGAGTTAAAAGATTGGACATCACAATTAAATAAAAACGATAAAATTACACATGTACCCAATTTTACATTTAAAGAGCTCAATGGACTTGCTAACACTTTGGCAGAGTCATTGAATGAGAATTTACGATTGATTGAAAAAGATAAATTTTTTCTCAGAGCTGCTAGTCATGAATTACGAACGCCAATATCTGTGTCTTCAGTTAATGTGGAGCTGATGAATATGTATTTAGAAGCCCAAAATGTTTCTCCAAAACTTAGCGCACCACTTTTAAGAATAGAAAATGCAGTGAAGGACATGCGGCAGCTTTCAGAAACACTTCTTTGGTTAGATCACGATGGAGGTTCATCCATTGAATCAACGCAGTTTGATCTACGCTCAACCATAGACTCAATTGTTGCTGATAGTTGTTATCTATTGACCAACAAAAATGTTGATATTGCGATCAATTGTGAAAATAGCAAAATCACCTGTAACTTCCCCTCGTTCAAAATAGTTTTGGGCAATATAGTACGAAATGCAATGCAATACACAAGTAACGGCAGAATCGAAATTAATTTGGATGAACGAATGGCGCTTATAAAAAATGTAGATACCAATGAAACTCTGATTAATACTGATAACGCTGATAATTCTGATAACGCTGATAACGCTGATAATTCTGATAACGCTGAATATGGTTATGGCCTAGGGTTAATACTCGTTGAAAAAATTTGCAATAAAGGAGATTGGAAATACTCAACCAGCAACATTGTTGGCGGTAGAGAAGTTCAAATATTGTTTAAGTAAAATGTAAGGTCTAGGAAATTGACCTAAGAACTCTGCAGTGGCTGCCAGTGCAACAGTAGAAAGTGCAACAGTAGAAAGGGCAACAGTAGAAACTGCAACACTGCAGATATGGTTAATAATCATAAATGTTGGGCTCAGACATTTCATGATTATGCTCCTCATCATGGTTTACGTTTTATAGTAAAAAGCCCGTTATTATCCATTTTGAGTTCAAAAAAATAGGGGGTATTGTTTTCATTGACCGCAAGCCAGACATTAATAGGTGCGTTGTTTTCTGATGTTAGGGTGTAGTGATGAGTTGATACCTCATTATCGCCCAAAGTCTTGACCTCAAGGCCTTTGTCTTCAATTTTCATTTCGGTAATTGAGGTTGTTGTAATGTCCAATAAATTTATATTGGAGGGTAACTTTTGTTGATGAATTGACCAGTACTTTGGCAAGTTGGCTAATGTGGTGTCTTGTGAATCTTTAGGAAAGCGTGTACTTGTTGGTGCAACGTTTGTATCCGATAGAAAAAGCTGTGAAAGTCCGATAACTTCGCCTGCCGCAGGGATGAAATTACCTAAGACTGCAAAGGAAAAATCGACTAGTCCATTTTCTTCCTGTTGCGCTAAATTTTGTATCTCTGAAAAACTCATCCAAAGATCTGCACCAGAGCTGTCGACTTTTAACCAGTAAGCTTTTGTTTGATCGAAGGTCTTTTTATCTGCACTAATAAGACCGTTTTCAAGGGAATACAGCTCGTTCGCTGTTGAACGAAGGTTTATTTCATCCCAGTCACTGTTTTTTTGGATCGTTGTGCTCTCTAAAATTTGATATCCACCTCGTGGATTTTTTATGATTTGAACCTGCATATCTCCGATGTCGTCGCCTTCTGCAAAAATATCATAGTTGAATGTTGCGTGCGCTTCGTTGGCAGCTTCTAAGCCTTGGATGGATGTAGCGGCAATAAATATTGCAGCAAAGATAGGTTTTCTGAACATGATGTTTTCCTGTTTTATCGTAATGTTCCTAATCATAACGAATAGGGACGGGTTAATTTATAATGTTTATTTTGCAAATACATTGCTGATTAAGATGGCTATCACCATTATTTTGCCACCTTTCGGAAGACCCATTCTAATGGGCCAACGTCAAAAAATTTAAGCCAAACAACGCTGAAAGCGATGCCTCCCGAACAAAATATCAATGCGCTAAGCAGGGAAAAATCTATACTTTGGTTTTCTAAACGTCCAATAGACTCAAGAAAACCCATGCCAACAATGATGTGTGCAATATATAGGGTGAGAGATAGTTGCCCTGTTTGATAAAGATATTTAATAACCTTTGTTTCAGAGAATCGTTCTGATAAATATAGACATGTTATGAGCACTAAAACGCCAGAGCTGCCAGCAGAAATAATATACTGGGGCAAGGGAGGAATAATGGATGTGGAAAACAAAAATGTGATTTCTTCAGCCGTCATTGCTGATCCGCCAATATCGTCAAGCATGTGTCTTAAGTAATAAAAACTGCATTCAGTGATAACTAAAGTAATTAGAGCTGCTATAAACAACTTTTTTCTTATGAACTTTAGGGAAAGGTCTTGTCTTCCCAGCCACATACCAAAAGTCAAGAAAGCGGCCCATGGAAAAACCGGATGAAAACCGTTAAAAAATATATGCCTAATCATTCCATCAACTGACCAAAAGTCCTTGTAGATTAGTGTTTCCAAATCCCAGTTCTGTTCGAAATTAAACAGCAGCATCAACACTGGAAAAATCATCATGATGATCATCGATATCCACAATAAGGACTTTACTTGAAACATAAAAATAGCAGCAGCAAATAAGAAATAGAATCCGTAAAAATGAAGAATGTCGGCTTCCCAAATTGGGGTGAATATTAGGCCAATGACTACCAGTAATAAGCCGCGTTTTACCAATGAGATACGGGTTTTTAATACCAAGGTGTTATCAAGCGAATTTCTTGCTCTAGCGGTTAAAAAGGCGATACCGACACCTGCAAGCAATACAAACAAAGCAGATGCTCGCCCTTCAAGCAGCGTTGCAAAATGCATCAGAAATGTTTGACCCGTTTTAGCACTCATTGCGACTTTAAAGTTAACAATAACCATGCCAAATAACGCTAAAGCTCTTGCGAGATCATATCCTGTCACTCTTTGTTTCATTGAAATACCTCTTGAACGTAAAGCCTACTAATAGGGGCAATAAAATAACCAGTCAACCTCACAAGCAGATAGAAAGTGGCCAACTGTACTTTGTCATTCTTGAACGACTAACATTCAGATAACCGTCAACCATAATGTATGGCTAGTTTGAAGTTCCCAAGGTAAGGGATAACGTCAATGCAAACATGCTACATCGAGTTAAGTTAACAAGCGGTTAATCGGGTTTACAGTCCCACTTGAAACGAGAGGTTGACTTGCGTGACGCTGGCAAACATCTTTTTAGCGTTAACCCGTTATTAACGTTCTTCTATTTATCCTCGCTCTGGAATTCACAACAACAAAATCTTATTACATTGTCGCGAATTGATACTCGGCATAAATGAATAAAACTGTTCGTACTATTTTTACGATTGGTTTTAGTTTTTAACCGCGTAGTAACTTCTTTCTATTTCAATACACATTCAGGAAAATTTTTAATGAACAAATTTATACTCGCAGCTAGCTTACTCTCTGCGTCAAGTTTTAGTGTTTTAGGGCAAGATAGCTTTACATCCATTATCGGTGCAGAATTTGGCACTTCAGATCACAATGACGTTTATAAAATAAACGCTAGTTATTTCCTTTCTCCGGTGGATAGCACTACAGGCCCGCTTTAAGAGACTATTCTTTTAAACAGATCTACTGCTTTAATAGCAAGTTTTAGTCGCTCTAAATCTGATATACAAGATGCTCCCTTGTCATCCAATTCGTGGCACTTGGGTGCGACTTATTTTCTAGATCATTCAGACTTTTTTATCAACATAGATATGGACCATGTCAACCATAATACGGGGCCTAGCTCAAAGAGATATGCCCACAGTGCAGGCTATTATTTGAGTGATGATTGGTTTGTTACCCTAGATACTAAGTATGATGAAGATTTAGAGTACAAAAATATGACTGTGGGTACAAAAAAGCGAATCGATTTAGGCGACGATACATTTCTAAGTGTAAATGCTAGGTGCTAAGTGCTAAGTGCCACATAAACACAGAATGAGCGAGTCAAGCAGACCTAGATTAAGCTCTATATAACCCATTTTTTAAGGGTATAAAATTGCTTACAACTTCTCACCTTTTCACCTTTTCACCGTATCTGGAGTCAAGAATAAACTTTCACCAAAATATCGGGGGTACATGCACCCCTATTTTAAATATTGTCAGGTTATGACACATCACCATCATTTTACCAACGCCAAAGGTTCGCTCCAACTAAAATGGTCCTGCTGTTTTATGCCATTGTAAATAAGGTCAATGGCTCTGAATATTTGATTAAATGCTCATTATTATAAATGTTCCGGTAATTGCTCATTTCGAACTGCTGATGGGGTTTTCTTAGACCAACGTTTGAAAGACCTTCTGAAGTTTGCTGCATCACTGAAACCCAATAACGCCGCTATTTCATCCATGCTTAGTTGTGTATCTTTTAGATATTCATGGGCTAGTTTATTTCTCACTTGATCGAGTAATTGTTGAAACTTATACCCTTCTTTAGCTAAGCGACGCTGCAGGGTGCTTTCGCTCATATGTAATTGTTTTGCAACACGCATACTGGTTGGAAATTCGATGCCCGACTGTAAAAGCACCTCTTGTACTCGTTCGCTTACCATGCCTCTATGCGTATCTCTGGATAATAATCTATCGCATTGTCTTCGAAATATGTCTCTTGCAACTGGGTTAGCTGTGGCAATACTCAAATCTAAACCCGCTTCATCAAAGCTCAACACACTTCTATTGCTATTAAATTTTACCTTTGATCCAAATAATTGTTGGTAATGGCCTTTGTCGTATGGTGCCGCATAATCTAACTCTACATGTACTGATGTCCTGCCTTGTGGAATTAACGTATTACCACTTCGCATGATGGCAGCATAAAGTAGCTCGATGTAGAAACGTTCTAAATTATCGTATAAATGAGGGGCTTTAATAAATACTTCAGTCCGATTATTCCGTGACGATACTTCTACATCTAAACTGGGTAATAACGCTTTATTATATCGCACCAATAACTTAAGTGCGTCGCCAAGAGTATTACTGGTAATGATGGCATAGCCAAAAATGCCATGGGATGGCACATCCATGCTCGAGCCAACCAATAAACCAAGCTGATTATCTTTGCTTAATGCAATCGCATTGGTTGAGAGGGTATCGAGTTGTTGGGCGCTCAAATTCACCTCTTTTTCCAAATCGGCTTCTGTAATACCCGAATTAACAAAGAGCAAATTGATATCTAGGTGGCGTGCTTTTAGCACTTTAATCAATGTTTTTATGTAGTGTGAATGCATTTCTGATAATCAATAATAAGTATAAGTTGATGGTATTTAACACCCTTATTGATGGTATTTAACCCCTTCCTATAATCTTAGTCAACTATAATCTTTATGAATATTTTATCAGTTAACAAACATAGCAGGGTAAACAGCATGCCAGTATATAAAGCACCTTTACGAGACATTAAATTTTTAATGAGGGATGTATTAGATTATTTCCCTCATTATGGATCTCTAACAAACGGCTCAGATGCTACCCCTGACATGGTTGACGCTATTTTGGATGGTATCTCCACCTTAAGTGAAGAGGTATTGGCACCACTGAATTTATCGGGTGACAAAGAAGGCTGTCACTTTAATGAGGGCGAAGTGACCACACCGAAGGGTTTTAAAGAGGCTTATAAACAGTATGTCGCGGGTGGTTGGCAAGGTTTATCTTTTCCTGAAGAACATGGTGGGCAAAATCTACCTACATCAATTAACCTCATTAAAGCAGAGATCACCGGCAGCGCAAACTGGTCTTTTTCGATGTACCCAGGGCTAAGCATGGGCTGCATTAATACCGTATTAGAATATGGCTCTGACCTACAGAAAAAACAGTTTATGGAACCGTTAGTCAGTGGCCGGTGGAGTGGCACCATGTGTTTGACTGAACCACAATGTGGTACCGATCTGGCGCAAGTAAAAACAAAAGCCGAGCTCAACCAAGACGACGGCAGTTACCAATTAACTGGCACAAAAATATTTATTTCAGCTGGCGAACACGATTTAACAGAAAATATTATCCATATTGTTTTAGCGCGTATCCCTGGCGCGCCCAAAGGCATCAAAGGTATTTCATTATTTTTGGTGCCAAAGGTGAATGTTGACAATGATGGCAAGTTAACAGACAGAAATTCCGTACATTGCGGTTCAATAGAACACAAGATGGGAATTCGCGCTTCATCAACCGCAGTCTTAAATTTTGATGGTGCTATTGGTTACTTAATTGGTAAAGAAAATGAAGGCTTACAAGCGATGTTCACTTTTATGAATACCGCACGGATTGGTACAGCTCTGCAGGGTATTTGTCATGCTGAAGCATCATTTCAGGGCTCACTTGCTTACGCCAAAGATCGCCAATCAATGCGCGCTTTATCAGGTAAAAAACAACCGGACTCTATTGCCGATGCTATTATCTGGCACCCCGACGTTCGTCGTATGTTGCTAACTCAGCGTGCTATTGCAGAAGGAGGTAGAGCGATGATTTATCATGCTGCAAAAATTGCTGACAAAATGTTTAATGCCACCGTTGCTGGTGACACTAAAAAGCAAAAAATCTATGATGATGAGTTAGGATTTTATACCCCTATCCTAAAAGGCTTTATTACTGAGTTAGGCTTAGAGTCTGCAAACTTAGGCATGCAAGTGTTTGGTGGCCATGGTTATATTCACGAGCATGGCATGGAACAGATCGCCCGTGACGCTAGAATAGCCACACTGTACGAAGGCACAACCGGCATACAAAGTTTAGATTTATTAGGCCGTAAAGTGCTGATGTCAAACAAAGGCCAATACATTCGGGACTTTAGCAAAGTCATTTTTTCGTTCGCTAAGCCACATTTGTTCTCACGTAGCCCGTTGGGCAGTATGGCACGCAGTTTATGCAAACGTGCCATCGAATGGAACGTCATGACATTACGTATTATGTTCGGTGCGGCGAAAGACCGGGAGTTGGTTGGGTCTGCCTCGGTTGATTATCTCATGTACTCTGGCTATGTAATGATGGGATATTTTTGGGCTTTGCAAGCTGAAAAGTCAGCGGCATTAATCGAAAGTGGCGAAGGTGAAGAATCAAATGATTTTTATACCTCAAAAATTCAAACCGCAGAATTTTATTTTGACCGTTTACTTCCACGTGCATCTGCTCATAAAATATCTGCACTGTCTTCGACAAAATCATTGATGCAAATGAATAATGACAATTTTAACTTCTTATAGATGTGAGTTTTATTATTTAATATTTTAGGATAATAAATGTTTACAAAGCACACTCTTTTGATTGAAATTGATGTCGAAATGGGAGTTGAAATAGGAACCTCAGATGAGTGGATTATTTAAGAATTATCAGCACACCCTTAAAATTCTGTTCTTAGGCAAAAGTCTGTCGCGGCAAGGATGTAGCTAAACAGTCGCTTTATTTTTCTTGCTCCCATATTTTTGCGCGCTCTTCACGTTGCTCTTCGCGCTCAATTTCTAGCATCCGATCTCGCACATTACGAATATGCTCGGCCGCTACTTTTTTAGCCGTTTCAGGCTTGCGATCAATAATAGCATTATAGATTTGTCGATGATGCTTATCGATCTGCTGCTTTTGACGATCACGATGGTACAGGTTACTCACCGAAGCCATGACACTATTGAGCATAAGCTGCATTAAGCTTTGCAGAGTATGCACTAACACAGGGTTATGAGAAGCTTCATAAATCGCGCGATGAAATGCGTGATCGAGTTGAGCCATATGTAAGCGGGACTTGCCAATATCCCTAGGGGTGTTTTTGCCTTCATTAAGGGGATCCAGCGGAACACTCATGGCGTTGTAAGCTTTTGTTATTTTGTAAAAATCTTTTTCGGTTCCCCTTTCGGCAGCCAAACCCGCCGCCTCACACTCCAAAAGCTCTCTCACCTCAAGCAAATCATATAGCAGGCGAGGATGACTATCGTATAAACGCGCTAATGGCGTTTGATTTTGGACGTCACTGAGCATGCCAATAATAAAAGATCCCTGCCCATGACGAGTTTCTATCACACCGCGACCTCTTAGCTCCTTTAAAGCCTCTCTAATCATTGGCCTAGAGACCTTTAATCGCTGCACAAGCTGCCTCTCGGATGGCACTTTGTCGCCTGGCTGTAATGTGCCGTCCAAAATGAGTTCCTCTAAATGACGAGAAATCCTCATGGAATGGGTTTCAACAATGTCGTCTTTGCTCACCAATGTCTCCTTATATATGAGTGTTTTAATATGCTGCCACGTAGTGGTAATACCAGCAAATTCAGTTATTGCATCGCTCTGTGACTGGTAAATTAATAATCTTTAAAAATCAACACTTTAAAATTCAACAAAAAACATTAATAAATATTTCTGGTATTACCAGCTTCTAATAAGCTGGACAAGCAT
Source organism: Paraglaciecola sp. (assembly GCA_034111145.1). Lineage (GTDB taxonomy): Bacteria > Pseudomonadota > Gammaproteobacteria > Enterobacterales > Alteromonadaceae > Paraglaciecola. Next base: position 25,210 of record JAWUXU010000115.1, on the reverse strand, counting down.
ATCGCAGAACCACTACGGTGACCGCAACAAATTTCCAACGAATTATTAACATAGGTATCTGCCATGAGCCAATATATTAATCAATGCGGTCTTCAAGTTTCAAATGCATTAGACCAGTTACTGAATAATGAGATCTTGCCAGGATTAGACATAACAGCACAAGAGATATGGTCAGGCTTTAGCAATGTGGTAAATGATTTAGCGCCAGTTAATAAAGCACTGCTAAAAAAACGTGATCATTTACAAACGCAAATTAACACTTGGCACCATGATAACCCTGATGGTTTACATCAACCTGAAAACTACATCAAATTTTTAAAGAGCATTGGTTATCTTGTGGAAGAAGGCGATAGTTTCTTGATAAGCACAGAAAATGTCGATGCCGAAATTGCCCATATCGCCGGACCTCAATTGGTGGTTCCTGTCAATAATGCGCGTTTTTGTCTCAACGCTGCCAATGCACGCTGGGGTAGTTTATACGATGCTATGTACGGAACCAACGCGATAGCAGATGACGGTGGCTGCGAACGCGGTGCACGGTTTAATAATAAGCGCGGTGAGCGTGTTATTGCCACTACAGCAAAATTCTTAGATCAAGCCATTCCACTCGATAACAATATTAGCCACTCGGATGTTGCCCACTACCAAATCAGTCAAGCAGGCGAGTTGTTTACCAAACTAAGTAATGGCCAAACGACTATATTGGCTAATAGCGATCAGTTTATTGGCTATAACGGCGAGCGCGATACACCACAGCTTATTTTGTTAAAAAATAATGATTTACACATCGAATTGCATATTGACCCCAATCACCCTATTGGCAAACTCAACCCATCTAGCGTCAGCGATGTGGTTTTAGAATCAGCGGTAAGTACAATCCAGGATTGCGAAGACTCGGTTGCCGCGGTCGACGCTGCTGATAAAGTGATTGTCTACCGCAACTGGCTGGGCCTGATGAAAGGCGACTTATCGGAAACGTTCCGCAAAGGCGATAAAGTCTTAACACGTGCCCTTAATCCAGACCGTCAGTACACCACAAAAACCGGTTCATCACTTAGCCTACCCGGACGCAGTCTTTTATTGATACGCAATGTGGGTCATCTGATGACAAGTAATGCCATTTTAGATGCCTCAGGCAACGAAGTACCCGAAGGCTTTATTGATGCACTATTTACGACTTTATGCGCAATGCACGACTTTAAAGATGATTGCCCCTTACATAACAGCAAAACCAAAAGTATCTATATTGTTAAACCTAAAATGCATGGCCCAGAAGAAGTGGCTTTTAGTCACCAGCTATTCAATCGTGTAGAAGATGTTTTAGGCCTACCCCGTTACACCATGAAAATTGGAGTAATGGATGAAGAGCGCCGTACCACCGCTAATTTAAAAGAATGTATTCGTACGGTAAAAGAACGCTTGGTATTTATTAACACTGGCTTTTTAGACCGCACTGGCGATGAAATACATACCTCTATGGAAGCAGGTCCCATGCTGCCCAAAGTTAAAATTAAGCAACAACCTTGGATCAACGCTTATGAAGACTGGAATGTGGATATTGGACTAGAGTGCGGCTTACCCGGGCACGCTCAAATTGGTAAAGGCATGTGGGCCAAGCCAGATGAAATGGCACAAATGCTTGAAGCCAAATCAGGCCACCCGGAAGCAGGTGCTAACTGTGCGTGGGTTCCATCACCCACGGCTGCTACTCTGCATGCTATGCATTATCACGCTATTGACGTTCATCAGCGCCAAAGTGTCATTGCCACTAGAGGAAGAGCGAGTCTTAAAAATATTTTAACACCGCCAATGTTAGGCGGACTCGCGATCAATAGCTTAGAAATTCAACAAGAACTCGATAACAATGCGCAAAGTATTTTAGGTTATGTGGTGCGTTGGATTGATCAAGGCGTAGGCTGCTCAAAAGTGCCTGATATTAATAATGAAGGCCTGATGGAAGACCGCGCGACCTTGCGTATATCTAGCCAACTTATTGCCAATTGGCTGCGTCATGACATTTGCAGCAAAAAACAAGTAATGGAAACCATGAAACGTATGGCGCTTGTTGTGGACGAGCAAAACACTCACGACAGTGAATATAATCCAATGGCACCTAATTTTAACGGAATTGCTTTCGAGTCCGCCTGTGCGCTGGTTTTAGAAGGTGCCGCTCAACCTAGTGGTTATACCGAGCCTCTATTACATGCGTATCGTGTCAAGGCAAAAGCTGCCAAAACCACCCGATAAAAACCCTTTAACCTTTACATATATCAGGAAATGTCATGCTTACGATTAAACGCTTAAGTCTAGATGAAGCTAAAATTTTTATCAGAGGCGCCAGTATTAAAGCCACAGAAATTGGGGTGCCTATGTGTATCGCCGTAGTCGACGAGTCAGGTAACTTAATTGCATTCGATAGAATGAATGAAGGCAAAGCACACAGTATTATCGTTGCCCAAGACAAGGCATTCACCGCAGGCGCAGCGCGTAAAGCAACACATGAATACAATGCAGTGTGTATTCCGGGCAACCTTGCTTTTGGTATTCATACTGAGGTGGGTGGTCGTTTAAGTACGGTCGGTGGTGGTTTACCCATACAAGTCAATGGTGAATTTGTAGGGGGTATTGGTGTTAGCTCTGGCAGCCCTCAGCAAGATATGGAATGTGCTCAAGCAGGCATCGACTTTTTCTTTAGCCAACAAGCCTAACTAGACTAATACTCGTGCTGAAACAACAGGTTGCATTATGAATCAAATAACGCCAACAGAATTATCAGACAAGTTAAAAGTATTTATTCATCCCGAATATGTGATTAGTGACGCAGAAACGCAAAAAGTGTATGAGTGCGATGGCCTATCCGCATACTGTGAAATGCCTTTACTGGTGATCTTGCCCGAAACCGTTGAGCAAGTTCAACGTGCCCTAAAACTGTTTCATCAATATGCAATTCCTGTGGTAGCCCGTGGCGCTGGTACCAGTTTATCTGCGGGTGCAACCCCTCATAAAGAAGGCGTTGTTCTGTCCCTTGCAAAGTTTACCGATATTCTTCAGATAGATCCTAAATCCCGCACCGCTCGTCTTCAACCTGGTGTTCGCAATCTTGCTATTAGTGAAGCCGCCGCCGAATATGGCCTTTATTATGCACCCGACCCGTCGTCACAAATTGCCTGTTCTATTGGCGGTAACGTGGCCGAAAATGCAGGGGGGGTGCATTGCCTTAAATATGGTTTGACCGTACACAATGTTTTAAAAATTAACATGATCACCGTAGAAGGTGAGTTGATCTCGCTAGGCAGTGAAGGCTTAGATAATTACGGCATGGATTTACTAGCCTTGATTAATGGTTCAGAAGGTATGTTAGGGATTATCACCGAGATTACCGTTAAGTTATTACCTATCCCACAAAAAGCCCTCGTTATACTCGCCGGTTTCGACTCGGTAAAAACTGCAGGCAACGCAGTAGGCGAAGTCATTTCGCAAGGTATTATACCTGGTGGCCTAGAAATGATGGACTCCTATGCGATTAAAGCCGCTGAAGCCTTCGCCAATGCAGGGTACCCTTTAGATGCTGAAGCACTTTTACTGTGTGAACTCGACGGAACAGAAGAAGAAGTACAAGCGAATACCAAACAGGTTGCCGATTTATTGACTGAACTAGGTGCCACCAGCGTTCGCATTTCAAAAGATGAAGCCGAACGCGCACTTTTTTGGAAAGGAAGAAAATCGGCCTTTCCTGCGGTAGGGCGATTGTCACCCGACTATTACTGCATGGACGGCACCATTCCTCGCGGACAACTTGCCCATGTGCTGACCGAAATTAATCGCTTATCCGACGAATATGGATTGCGTGTGGCGAATGTTTTTCATGCCGGTGATGGCAATTTACATCCCCTGATATTGTTTGATGCAAATACGCCCGGTGAATTTGAAAAAACCGAAGAGTTTGGGGGCAGAATTCTAGATCTTTGCGTAGAAGTTGGCGGCTGTATTACTGGTGAACATGGCGTAGGTTTAGAGAAAATCCGTCAAATGGCAACCCAATTTAACGATTTAGAAATAGCCCAATTTCACAGTATTAAATTTGCCTTCGACCCGAGTGCAACACTTAACCCGGGCAAAGGCATTCCCATGTTAAAACGCTGCCAAGAATACCGAGCATTAAGCAAAAGCAAGTTTAAAAATAAAGGCGGCTATAATCATACAACAGGAGCAGATGTTGTATGAATACACCATTCAAAGCATCTTCAGGTGACTTCACTGCGAATGACAATACCCAGGAACTCATCGAACAAGTCAAGCAAGCTTATGATAATAAAACACCTATTCGCATCGAAGGCAATGGCACTAAGGGCCATTTAGGCCTCAGTATTAATAGCGACCACCCTGTTATTTCTACGCGTGAACATAGGGGTATTCTGAACTACGAACCCGTAGAGCTCGTAATGACAGCACGCGCAGGCACAACACTGGCCGAGATTGATGCGGTACTTGGCGCTAACCAACAAACCCTAGCCTGCGACCCCGCACGCTTTAATGGCCTAGCCACTATTGGCGGCTCTTTAGCCACTAATCAAGCAGGCCCATCCCGCCCTTGGACAGGATCGTTACGGGATCATGTGCTGGGTGTAAACCTTATCAACGGCAAGGGTGACCCACTGCGTTTTGGTGGCAAGGTCATGAAAAATGTTGCCGGCTACGATGTCTCACGATTGCAAGCAGGCGCTATGGGCACGTTAGGATTGATGACCGAGATAAGTTTTAAAGTTCTCCCTTTCGCTAGCGCCACCATAACTGTGCGACATGCCTCATCTCAGGCCGACGCGATTAAGACTATGAACCAACTAGCGGGGCAACCAACCCCCCTCAGTGCAGCGAGTTGGGTCGGAGACTCTGTCTATCTAAAATTTTCGGGCGCGCACATTGCCGTTCACAGTGCAGCCAATAGAATACTGGAAAAATTCACCTGTGAGCAAAATGATACTGAAGTATTAAGTCTCGTGCAGGCTAGTGAATTTTGGGCAAAGCTACGCGACCAAGAGCTCGATTTTTTTAACTTGCTTGATAACGAAGCCGCTCTTTGGCGTTTTTCTATTAACCCTAGCGCTTGGGATGACTTTAGTCAGCGCATTGATAACAAAGCATGGCTGGCAGATTGGGGCGGCGCATTACGTTGGTTAAAAGGCGACTTCGACCAAGAACAACTCAGTCAATGGGCGCAGCGCCACGGTGGAGAAGTCACTTTATTCCCTAAGAATAACAGCCACCATGAAGCGTCTTTTACAGGTGCACGCCAAATCACTTTGCCCCCGATAAACCCCGTTATACAAAGAATTCAAACCAATATTAAAAATTCATTCGACCCACATCGTATTTTAAATATTGGTCGTTTATATCACTGGATTTAAGGTTCAATTATGCAAACAAATATTCATCCCGATCTAGCAGCAAGGCCTGATGTAATTGAAGCAGAAGATATTCTTCGCTCCTGCGTACACTGTGGTTTTTGTACTGCTACTTGCCCTACTTATCAACACTTTGGTGATGAAAGAGATGGTCCTCGAGGGCGTATTTATCTGATTAAACAATTGTTAGAAACAAATAAAGCGACTGAAAAAACACAAACCCATTTGGACCGTTGCTTAACCTGCCGAAGTTGCGAGACAACCTGCCCGTCTGGTGTCAAATATGGCCGACTGGCGGATATTGGCAGAGGTATTGTAGAAGAAAAGTTAACGCGCAAACCCAGAGACCGTTTTATACGTTGGTCACTACGCAAGATACTGCCCTACCCCAAACGCTTTGGATTTTTAGTATTTTGGGGGCAATTATTTAGACCCTTATTGATTGGGAAATTAAAAGCCAAAGTGCCGCCTAAGAAAATAGCGTCTGCGTGGCCTGTATCCAACCACACACGTAAGATGATTGCCTTAGCCGGTTGCGCGCAGTCAATTACCACACCCAACACCAATGCTGCGAGCGCACGTGTATTAGATAAACTGGGTATTACCTTAGTAGAAGCCCCAAAAGCAGGCTGCTGTGGTGCAGTTGATTATCATTTAGCCGCACATGATGATGGTTTAAACGCCATGCGCAGAAATATTGATGCATGGTGGCCAGCTATCGAAGCCGGCGCCGAAGCCATAGTAATGACAGCGTCAGGCTGTGGTGTCATGGTAAAAGAATATGGCGAATTACTCGCCGACGATCCTCACTATGCTCAAAAAGCACAACGGGTAACCGAACTAACAAAAGATATTAGTGAAATTTTAAGTAAAGAAGACCTTGGATCCCTCAACATTAAAGACAAAAAGCCCACGGCTTACCATTGTCCCTGCACATTGCAGCATGGACAACAATTGACAGGCGGAGTAGAAAAAATACTTAAAAATGCCGGTTTACCACTGACTAAGGTCAAAGATAAACATCTATGTTGTGGCTCTGCAGGCACCTATTCAATCCTTCAGCCAAACACTAGCCAACAACTATTAAATAACAAATTAGCCGCTTTAACAATCGGCCAACCAGAACAGATTGTGACGGCCAATGTAGGCTGTCAAATGCATCTGGAAACAAAAGCCGGCATACCAGTCAAACATTGGATCGAATTACTGGATGCTCAATAGTGATGTTAAATAATCATGTTAAATAATCATGTTAAATAATAAAGATGAACAGTGTTAATAGCCTATTGATTGTTCATTTTGATTCTTGATTCTTGATTCTTGATTCTTTTAACTTAAACATAAATACACATAAATACGCATAAGTACGCATAAATACACATAAGTGAGCATAAATGACTTTTGTTAACGGTTTAACCTTATTGTTAGTGTATCAACTAATTGGCGAGGTCTTATCTAGGCTGTTGCAAATCCCCATTCCAGGGCCTGTTTTGGGGATGTTATTGCTATTTTTTTCATTATTTTTCTTTAAAAAAACTAAACGTACCGTTAGTGAATCTTCGTCTGCAATCCTCAGTCATTTATCATTATTATTTATTCCTGCAGGCGTAGGCCTAATGACTCACTTTTCTCGCTTAGAACACCAATGGCTGCCTATTTCTATAGCGCTGTTTTTAGGCGCCATTATTAGTTTTGTTGCTACCGCATGGTTGATGCAGCTGACTGCATGGGTGCTGAATAAAAAAATAACGGCGCACAATGCTGATGAGTAGTGATGACCAACTGGCGGCAATTTGGGTGTATTTATCAACCACACCTCTAATAGGCTTAACCATAACCTTAGTGGTTTATAGTGGGGTATATCAGTTGTACATTCGCAGCCAATCCAATCCGCTATTAAACCCAGTATTAGTGTCTATTACCGTTATTATTGCTGTGCTGCTCATCACGGGTACCTCTTATCAAACCTATTTTGACGGGGCACAATATATTCACTTCTTATTAGGGCCTGCTACCGTCGCTTTAGCCGTTCCGTTATTTGAACAACTTCCTAAGCTTAAACGCTTATGGTTTCCCGTGCTGGTATCTATTTTAGGGGGTGTTTTTATGGGTGTGATGAGTGCGGTATTGATTGCACGTGGTTTGAACGCCAGCTTAGAAATTCAGCTTTCACTTGCACCTAAGTCTGTCACCGCGCCTGTTGCTATGGGTATCTCTGCGCAGATAGGCGGCTTACCTTCTCTGACCGCCGCGTTTGTTGTCACAACCGGTATCATAGGTGCTTTGTTAGGCATTCATATACTAAAATTTGCCGGCATAAAAGATGATGCTGTAAAGGGGATCGCTATGGGGGTAACGTCTCATGGTATAGGTACGGCGCGGGCTTTTCAGGTGAGTCAAGAAATGGGCGCATTTTCGGGTTTGGCCATGGCTTTAACCGCATTGACTACCGCCGTCGTATTGCCTTGGTTAATACCATGGTTATTTTAACAATGTTGACTTCAATAAATATAAACGTAATACCCAGTCTACCCAACAGATATTAATCCTGATGTGTTTAAGATCATCAACCTGACTGGCGAAGGTGTCAAAAAAATAGGATTGAAAATAGGATTGAAAATAGGATTGAAAATAGGATTGAAAATAGAAAAACTTTGTATTAACCAGTACAACAAAACTTAAGGTGTAACTCGAGTGTTTTTTAAATCTAATCAAGATGACCAGCTTAATCGTACATGTTGTGAACAACTAGCCAAGCTATTTAACGTTGAAATAGCAGAGGCCTCTCATTGGTGTCTGGTAAAAAAAGGGACCATCTGGATTACTCTGCCCTTTGCGGCTAAGACGCTAGAATCAGCATTAATTAACAAACTGGTAGCAACGGGCATTGACGCCAAAAAACTGACCATTAACACCCGTATTATCGCCAAACAGACTAAAGTCCCAAGACTCGCAAAAGTCAAAAATGTCATAGCAGTTGCCTCTGGTAAAGGCGGCGTGGGTAAGTCGACCACGAGTGTGAATTTGGCCTTTGCACTCATGCAAGAAGGGGCCATGGTAGGTCTGCTCGATGCAGATATTTACGGCCCGTCTGTGCCCATTATGCTCGGTAACCCTAATGCGCAACCAAGCAGCGAAGATCAGCAAAACATGTTCCCTATAGAAGCTTTTGGGTTGGTAGCCAATTCCATTGGTTACTTGGTCGGGGCTGAAAACGCAACAATCTGGCGCGGCCCTATGGCCAGTGGAGCATTGCAGCAACTGGTAACTGAAACCATCTGGCCTGAGTTGGATTACCTGATTATTGATATGCCTCCTGGTACCGGTGATATTCAATTGACATTATCACAACAAGTGCCCGTTACGGCCGTTGTGGTGGTTACCACACCACAAGACTTGGCGCTAGCCGATGCCATAAAGGGTATTGCTATGTTTGAAAAAGTCAATATTCCTGTCTTGGGACTGATAGAAAATATGAGCCACTACCAGTGTCTCAATTGCGGTCAGCAGGAACATATTTTTGCTGAGGGTGGAGGCCAGAAATTAGCCACCAAGTATAACGTTGAATTACTGGGTAAATTACCTTTGGATATTCGTATTCGCCAGCATGCAGATGGCGGTGAGCCTCTTATGCTGGCTTATCCTGAATCTGCATTGGCAGAAAACTATCGCAGTGCTGCACGGGCTATTTCAAAACAGTTAGCCCTTAACACTGAGATAAAAATAGACAGCTGCATTCCAGTCAAAATGTTAGGTGACTGATTTTGACATTTCAACCTAAATAATGGGTATTATTTTTCCTGCTGCATACTTTGTAACAACGCTCTAAGTTTGGCTGGTTTAATAGGTTTGCTTAAATAGGCTACACCAAAGCGACTACATTGATGAATTATAGATTCTTCCTGATTAGCGGTGATCAACACTGCGGGTATGTTCTCGCCCCGTTGGTGTCGAATGGCCTTGATCAGCTCGAGACCGTTTGCCTCATGGCCCAGATGATAATCTACCAATAACACTTGCGGTAACTGCTGCTGAGCTTTGTGTAATGCCTGCTGCCAGTTGCTGGCATGTTCTGCACCGACCGACCATTTGTCTAATAAAGTACTCAGAGCGTCCAAGTTTTCCTGGAGATCATCAATACACAGTACCCTTAGCCCCTGCAAGCGAGAGTGATTATTGGTAGCTTGACTAACAGGTTTTTCTGCGGCTGCACAAAGGGGTACCATGATAGAAAAACAGCTACCTTTTCCATCCTGTGATACAACGTTAACTGGATTGCCAAGTTGTTGGGAAAGACGCATAACGATACTCAATCCTAACCCAACTCCCTGCTGGTGATGATTGTCTATACGATAAAAGTCGTTAAATATCTTGTCTTGCTGATCTGCCTTTATGCCCATGCCAGTGTCTCTAACTTGGATCAATAATTGCTCGCCACGTTTACGAGTACTGAGCAATATCTTGCCTGTTTGGCTGTATTTCACTGCGTTTGACAGTAAGTTTTGCATAATACGATGCAAGTAAGTTCGGTCGGTCATGACCCATACATCTAATAAACGGCTGCGTAGACTTAAGCCTTTATTGTTCGCCTTCATACTAAAATCCTCTAACAATGGTGAGAAAATAGTGAGTAGGCTATGTGCCTCACTGCAAGGATTCATTTCTCCCTGATCCAAACGGGCAATGTCCAATAAAGTGGCGATCAGAATTTCGCTGGCATTAACGCTGTCGTTTAACTTATTGACTATGCTTTCAACCGGCGCCGACAGGTCGGTTTCGTTAAGTGCACAAAGATACAACTTTGCCGCGTTTAAGGGTTGTAATATATCATGGCTGGCCAACGCTAAAAAACGAGTTTTACTGGCATTTGCTTGTTCCGCCGCCTTACGTGCGTTGTTCATTTCTTGTTCCGCAGCAGCACGTCTGGCTATTTCTTGGTGTAACTCAGCGTTAATCGTTTGTACTTCCTGGCTACGTTTTTGAACACGTTTTTCCAGATCAATATTAGCTTCCTTGAGGGCCTGTTGACTTTCGATATGACTGGTAACATCGTTAAAACTGGTCACAAAACCACCGCCTGGTAGAGGATTCCCGACCATTTCTATGACCCTTCCATCAGACCTTTGACGCAGAAATCGGTGGGTGGTGCCACTGCGCATATGTTCCAGACGACGTTGTACCAGATCCTCTATTTCACCCACGCCACATTCGCCCCTTTGAGCGTTATACCGAACCAGTGTTTCTACTGGGGTGCCTAAAGTGATCATGTTTTGTGGATAATTAAATAAGTCCAGATAACTCTTATTCCAGGCCACCAAATTAAGTTGCTTATCCACCACACTGATGCCTTGTTCCAGACTTTCTAGTGAAGTAAAAAGTGCGCTAATATTGAATTTTATTGCTTGGGTTGTGTCATCAAAAAAGTTAACGACTTCTTCAAAGTTAAGACTTTTACCGCTTAACGCACTATCTACCAGCACTTTGGCACTGGATGCACCAATGACGCCACCCAGTGCTCGTTCACTAAAAATAACAAAATCTTTTCGTGGAGGTTCATCTAGCTTTAGCCGTATTCTCTGGTGCTGCTGATATTGTTCAATTAAGCTCTGGCAACGGCTTTCTCCTAAAAAAGTCGATAGCAGGGTAACCAGATCCCGCACACTGGTGCTTAAGCCTGGCTTGTCATAATGTTCGCCTCTGGCGTCGATAGAGGTTACAAATGCTTCTGCCTGAATACGATCTATCAGTCTGGGCTGACTAAAATAGGAAAATACTATATAAGCTAGAATGTTGGCAGCAAGACTATAAATGGCTCCTTCACTGATGACGGCGTTTTGTAGACTTTGTATCGTAATGCCATTAATCAGCGGCAAAATCAACCATAATAACCAGACACCCAAACCCAGAATAAGTCCGGCATACACGCCATGGGCGTGACCACGTTTCCAGTATAAGCCTCCCACTATAGCCGGTAGTAACTGAATAACCAATGAAAAAGCGACTAGCCCAATGGAGGCCAGAGAACGACTATTGGTCATTTGTTGCTGATACAAATAGGCCAGCATTAGCACCAACGCTATCACTAAGCGCCTAATCATTAAAATGATTTTGGTGTAGTCGGTATTGTTTTTCTGTTGCGTTCGATGAGCCAGTAATCTAGGCAATATGACGTCGTTGGTTAACATGGTGCTAAGCGTCAGTGTGGCCACAATGATCATGGCTGTTGTAGCCGACAACCCGCCTACAAACACCAATATCTGAAGCGCCATTGAGTCCGATAAAATGGCGAGGGCCACGACGTAATTATCTGGTTGAGTACTGCCATCACTGATACCAAATATCGTCTGACCAGCAACTGATATTATGGGGATAACCATAGCGATTAGGGCCAAATATAGAGGAAATAACCAGCGTGCAGTTTTTAGATGACTCAAACTAAGGTTATCTACTACCGCCACATGAAATTGTCGGGGCAGACATATGACTGCAGCGCCAGCCATCAGAGTTTGAGTTAAGAATGCGCCCGAATGAAAAGTACTAAGTGCATCAGTGGTGATGAAACTTGCCAAAATCATACCTTGGTTATGTTCATTCCAACCTAAGTAACCAACCCATGCCACGATAATTAGCGCGCCAAGTTTAATGATGGACTCAAAGGAAATAGCCAGCATTAAACCGCGCCTATACTCGGTTACATCCGTGCGCTGCGTACCAAAATAAATAGAAAACAAACCTATGAAGATACTTGCCAGCAGCACTACAGTAATGGGGTTGCTTTGCCCTGAGACGAGTGAAAAAGCAGAACCGATAGCTTTTAATTGCAACGCTATATAAGGAATGGAGGCAAGCAATGCAATCAGAGTAACCAATAAAGCCACCGTTTGCCGTTTACCATAACGGGACGAGATAAAATCTGCAATGGTGGTGATATGTTGTTTTTTACTGACTCTTGTCAGTTTTAATAAAAAGCGGTATCCAAATAAATATAACAAGATTGGGCCCAGCAATATGGGTAGGTAATTCCAATTATTGCGAGTAGCCTCACCAACAGAGCCAAAAAAGGTCCAAGCAGTACAGTAAATAGCCAGCGTAAGTGAGTAGATAGCCGGATGTGAAGTCAGTTTCTTAGCTGTGGCGTGATGACTGTCTCCCCAACGCGCCAGCCAAAAGAGCCCCGCTAAATATATACAAGCTAATGCAACCCAGGCTAATCCCATTTTTTTACCTTTAGTGTTGGATGGGTAAAACCCCATCGGAATGATCTTATACTTATACTTATACTCACAAGAATTGCACGGTTCCCATAAAAAAAAATAATTTATGAGTTCAATCCTCTAAGAGATTAAAGGTAATCAATTAACATGCAATTTCAAGGATGAAGGTCACTTTTGCAAATCTAGCATAGTCTTAATGCCTCTTGGACGTACTACGACCATGGTCTCATTTCGTTTTCTGTTAACAAAGATTAAAGTATTTGACATCTTATTAACATAACGTTGGTGAATATATTGACGTTAAAGAATGAAGATGATTAAAAGCATGTTGGCAAGAAATGTTGTCGCTGACAACAAAACACCAGGGTGGAGATATTTTTGTTGTACTTTGGGTTTGGAATTTTACTGGTAGATATACTCAACAACGTTCAATTTTATGGCTTCAAACTTAGCTTTTATTTCGCCCAGCAAAGAACCGTATATGTGTTTGTGGCCTTGACTTCTATCTACATACATAAAATGAATAAACACGCCAACCGCTTCGGCGTTAACGAAGACTAAGAATAACATCACTTTTTTCACACAACATGAGAATTTACTATGAGACACACAAAAACTTGTTCTACTATTTTACTTGCAATAGGTGGCCTAGGGATAAGCCATATTGCTACTGCAGCATCCGCCGAGATTGGCGATACAACCGTTAAGTTTAGTGGTTATATCAAAGCCGACGCGATAATTAGTCAGTATTCAGATGGTTCACTTCCTTCGGGCAGTTTAGGCAGAGATTTTTACATTCCTTCGCTTACGCCAGTAGGAGGAAACTCTGAGACCACCCAGTTTGATATGCACGTTAGGCAAAGTCGCTTTCGCTTTACAACAACCACTCCCACAGCAGAGGGTGATACCATTACTGGGGTGTTAGAATTTGATATGTTGGTAACGCCAGGCGGCAACGAGCGTGTTAGTAATTCTTATCTACCCAGAATTAGACATGGTTATATCCAATACAAAGGGTTTTTAGCAGGCCAAACTTGGTCAACGTTTATGGACGTTGCTGCATTTCCAGATACAGTGGATTTTGTTGGAAATGCTGATGGTATGTCATTTAACCGTCAAGCAATGATCAGATATTCCACAGGAAACTGGCAATTTGCACTCGAAAACCCTGAAACCACATTAACGCCTTTTGGAGGCGGCGCTAGAATTGTGTCTGCTGACAGTTCTCTGCCTGATCTTGTTGCCAATTACACCCATAGAGCCGATTGGGGTTATATTAAAGTTGCTGGTTTAGCACGCCAACTTTCCTACAACGATGGTGCAGGTATTGATACAACCGAATCCGCATTTGGCGTTACCTTGAGTAGTAGGATAAATATAGGCGAGGACGATATAAGAATAACTATGAATAGTGGTACGGGTGTAGGCAGGTACACTTCATTAAACGCGGCAAACGGTGGGGTACTCAATGCGCAAGGTGAGATAGAAACAATTGACACTTATGCTTATTCTGCTGCATACCGTCATGTATGGAATGAACAATTTTATTCAAGCTTTGTTTTTGCCGCATTTAATGCTGACAACAATGCTGCTTTAACAGGGCAAAACGTCACTGCTGAAACACAAAGTACCAGCGTTAACCTATGGTATCGACCAACCGCAAAGATAAGAGTGGGTGGAGAGTACACACTTGCAAAACGGGAAATAGTATCTGGTGCAGACGGCGATATGAATCGTATGCAGTTTTCCATAAGGTATGATTTTTAGTATGCAGTTGAATGTAGAGGGTAACCAGTTTTTGTATCCGCTTATATTACCAAACATGAAGTCTACTATTGTCGAATGGGCAAACCGCTGTAGAAGACTTTTATTTTATAAAAATGCCCAGTTCTATATATAAAATTAATAGCGAGGAAGAATATGTCAAATACAATTTTTAAAGACTTACAGGAGATACGTTATGAACAGTAAAACCAAATTTTTAGTTTTAGCGCTGTCAATTTACAGTGTCTTATATTTTGGTGTTGCATTGATGACATCTGCCACATTTAAAGTTATTGCAGCAATACCAATAGCAGGTCTACCTTTAGCTATTTGGGGGGGGTTAGTCATTATTATAACAGGAGTAATTATTACTCGTTTACATCTTAAAGAAATGAGTGATGAGGAGACTAACTAATGGAAAACATTGTTGCTTTAAGTATCGTAATATTAGGTATTACGCTGTCACTTTTTATTAGCTTCTACCACCGTCGTTCCACCAGCTCTACCGCTAATTTCTATGTGGCCGGTGGCGGTATTTCACCTCGTGTCAACGGCTGGGCTATGTTGGGTGATTATGCCAGTGCAGCCAGTTTTCTTGGTGTAGCAGGTGCCGTTGCCCTTATGGGTGTTGATGGTTGGTGGCTTGCCTTAGGTTTCTTTGCCGCTTGGATTGTTGTTTTGTTACTGATTGCTAGCCCACTTAAAAACGTAGGTAAGTATACGGTTGCAGACTTACTCAATGCACGTTTTAAAGGCAGTGAAAAAGGCATTCGTACCATCGCGATGATTTCTACTCTTGCTTTGTGTGTGATGTATCTCATTCCACAAATGGTGGGAGCAGGTCACTTATTTGGTTTGCTATTGGGCTGGGACTATTTACCAACCGTTATGGTGACGGGCTCATTAATGGGCGTATTTGTCATTTTAGGTGGCATGAAAGGCACGTCTTATAACCAAGCTATTCAAGGTGCGATTTTATTTGGTGCTTTATTATTCTTGCTAGTTTTTGGTATTATTTCGTTGTTTGCTGGTAATCCTATTGGCGTGATTGACGCCGCTAACGAAATGGTGCCTCCACTACTAGCGGCTGCTAATCCAGATGCGGTTGCACTAACAGCAAGCATGAGTTCATCTTCACCAGGTGAAGCGGTAACGGCAGTACGTCAACTCATGTCTGAATCAGCTTCAGCAGTCACGCCAGGTGTTAGTTTAAGAAGCTTTGCGGATAATGTCAGTTTAGTCATCGCGTTGTTTTTTGGCGTGCTAGGTTTACCACACATACTGATACGTTTTTATACGGTTTCTAACGCAAAAGATGCGCGTAAATCAGCTGAAATTACTATCTGGGGATTAGCGATTTTCTATGCAGCGGTTTTCTTTGTAGGTCTGATTGCAATGTATGGTCTATACCCACAGTTGGTTGCTTTGCTAGCTGAAGGTAAGCGCGGTGTTGCGACTAATATGACCATGCCAATGCTCAGTGAGATGTTAGGTGGACAGGTGCTTCTAGGCGTTATTGCCGCAGGTGCTATGGCTGCTATGTTAAGTACATCGGCTGGTTTATTGATCTCAGCAACAACGAGCTTATCCCATGACTTGTATAAAGGTATATTGAAACCCGATAGTACCGATGAACAGCAATTACGCTTTGCTAAAATAGGCGCTGGTGGTTTAGCGGTTGTCGCTATCTTAATGTCAATTTGGCTTAAAGATCAAAACGTAGCCATGTTAGTGGGTATGTGTTTTGGTATTGCGGCAAGTACTTTTGCACCCGCTTTAGTTTTTGCAGTTTGGTGGCGTAAGCTTACCAGTCAAGCTGTAGTGATTGGTATGGCGACTGGATTGATTGTTTCTTTAGTATTTACGTTCGGACGTTTCTTTGGGGTTGAGTCATTATTAGGTTTAGACGTATTGGTTAACCCTGCGCTTTACTCTATGCCTCTTGCGGTGTTGGTTACTGTAGTGGTTAGCTTAATGACCAATGACCGTGGTGAAACAGAAGAGTTTATGGCTAAAGCACACGGAAAGTAAGGTAACAGAATTTTTGTTTACCCTATGAGCCATAAATAAAAAGGGTGCTTTTGCACCCTTTTTTTGTGCCTCAACTAAAATTTCTACAATAAAACCTCAGTTTCAGCTGTGTTTTTGATAATTACTACCAAAGTCTTATTTTGATTTGTATAAAAAAGACTATGGTTAATGCATTAGTAACACCTGATTAACGGAAACAAAAATATGAGTGTTAAACACTATCCAGTACCCGCCTCTTTGACCGAAGGAGCCCATTTCAGTGATGCCGATTATAAATTAATGTATGAATCTTCTGTGGCCGATCCAGATGCATTTTGGGGATCACAAATTGATGAGCTAGATTGGATAAAAAAGCCCACTATTATTAAAAATACAAACTTTTCGCCCGACAGTTGTGAAATAAAATGGTTTGAAGACGGCCAACTTAATGCAAGCTACAACTGCATAGACAGACATTTAAAAGACAATGCTGAAAAAGTCGCCATATTTTGGGAAGGCGACTCGCCTGAAAATTCAGAGCAAGTGACTTATCAAAAGCTGCATGATGAAGTATGTAAGCTGGCAAACGGCCTTAAAATATTAGGCGTGCAAAAAGGTGATTGTGTGGCTATCTATATGCCAATGACACCCCATGCTGCATACGCAATGTTAGCTTGTGCCCGCATTGGTGCGGTGCACTCTGTTATTTTTGGTGGATTTTCACCAAACGCTATTGCCGACAGAATAAACAACAGCGATGCTAAAGTGGTCATTACCGCTGACGAAGGACGCAGAGCAGGTTGTACGGTTCCGCTGAAAACAAATGTTGATGAAGCCATCGCCAATGGGGCTTGCCCCACTGTTAGCGCAGTATTAATGCTTAAACTTACCGGTGGTGACGTAGCTTTTAATAATCATGTAGACGTTTGGTGGCATGCATTAATTGATAATTGCAGTGCCCAGTGCGAGCCAGAAGTGATGAATGCAGAAGATCCTCTGTTTATTTTGTATACGTCTGGCTCTACCGGTCAACCAAAAGGCGTATTGCATACTACAGGCGGCTATTTACTGTATACATCAATGACTTTCCGCTACGCCTTTGATTATAAACCCGATGATATATATTGGTGCACTGCCGATATAGGCTGGATCACGGGCCATAGTTATATGACCTATGGTCCTTTAGCGAACGGTGCATCACAGGTGTTTTTTGAGGGAGTGCCGACTTACCCAGATGTTCGTCGTATTGCACAAATAGTTGAAAAATATAAAGTAAACAACCTATATACTGCGCCAACTGCTATTCGTGCACTAATGGCCCATGGAAAGAAACCAGTAGAGGGCTGTGATTTATCATCATTACGTATTCTAGGTTCTGTGGGTGAGCCCATCAATCCTGAGGCCTGGGAGTGGTATCATAAAGTTATAGGTCAGGGCCGATGCCCAATAGTCGACACGTGGTGGCAAACTGAGACCGGCGGAATGATGATAGCACCATTACCTTGTGCAACATCGTTAAAGCCAGGATCGGCATCACGTCCATTATTTGGAATACAACCTGCTCTGGTGGATACACTGGGAAATGAAATAGAAGGTGCTGGTGAGGGTAATTTGATCATCAAAGACAGCTGGCCAAGTCAAGCAAGAACAGTATATGGCGATCACAAACGATTTATTGAAACCTACTTTAGTGCCTACCCCAATGTATATTTTACTGGGGATGGAGCCCGCAGAGATGAAGACGGTTATTATTGGATAACAGGACGCGTAGATGATGTACTTAATGTGTCGGGTCACCGTTTAGGCACGGCTGAAATTGAGAGTGCTCTTGTATCACATAAAGATATTGCAGAAGCAGCGGTAGTTGGCTTCCCTCATGATATAAAAGGTCAGGGCATATACGTCTATGTTTCACCAATAGTGGGGACGGTTATTACCGATGAATTAACTGCCGATGTGAAAAAATGGGTCAAAAAGGAGTTGTCACCCATTGCCGCGCCAGATTTAATTCAATGGACATCAGGCTTACCAAAAACCCGTTCTGGAAAAATAATGCGTCGAATTTTGAGAAAAATTGCAGCAAATGAGCATGACCAGCTTGGCGATACATCTACGTTAGCTGACCCTAGTGTGGTTGACTCATTAATTGAAAAACGCTTGAATAAGTAGCATATAGGGTGAGGAAAACATGGATTTTCTTCACCCTTTATTTACGTAATCATTGCGGTTAGTTAAGAAATTGTTAAACTATTACGGTTAAAATAGTAAACAATGAAGGCTTATGACCACATTCCTTATCGCAGATGACCATCCCCTTTACAGAGATGCTTTAAAGGGGGCCTTGAACATATCCTTTGATGACGTCAAAATTTTAGAAACTGGCGATGTGAATAATACGGTATCTGCCTTGCAAGAAAATGAAGTCGACTTGCTTCTATTAGATCTTCACATGCCTGGCAGTAGTGACCTGTTTGGGTTTTTACACATTCAAAAACAATTTGCAGATTTACCCATTGCTGTTATTTCAGGTACTAAAGACGCCAATCTTATATCGAAAATTGTCGGGTTAGGTGCTATTGGCTTTATACCTAAAACCACCAGTGCTAGCAGTATAAGGGAGGCGATAAACGTTATGCTTGCAGGTGATGTCTGGCTACCTGAATCAGTTCAATTACAGATTAAAGATATTGACGAGAACTTTAGTCAACTTGCCGAGAATGTCGCTAGTCTTACTCCCTCTCAATATAAGGTGTTGTGTTATATGAGAGATGGTTTACTCAACAAACAAATTGGTTACAATTTAGGCATTGCTGAGGCAACTGTAAAAGCACATGTTACGGTTATGTTCCGAAAACTAGGCATAAACAATCGCACCCAAGCAGTATTAATTGCCTCCGAGTTACAGCTAGAGCCGCCCGGAAACGAAAGTTTAGTTGTTGCTGATATTCCCCTCAGAAGCAATCATTTTAAATGGTTCCATTTTCCTATTGTGTATCTCACGCATGAGATAGGTTTAACTATGACTAAAGAGATACCTTTGACTCAACGCCAAATGAAATAATATCCACCTTATTATTTAGACACTAAAACAAAATCGAACCTTGAAATATCAACACTTTTTGACCCTAGTCATCTGCACACTTATATTTCTCAAACAAGACAGCTCCCAAACTAGATTTGACTGGGCTAGTAACATATATATTTAGCGGCTTAGCCATCAAACTTCCTAGTAAGCAAAACCATTTACAATAAGGTCTGTTTGCACAGTTTCTCAGTTTATTTCTGCTTGCATGTTTTTTGTATGCTATTAATCTAAAAACAATTAATCTTGATTATATTTCGATCAATATCCGATTGTTATTATTTAAAAATTACATTGCAGGAAGAAAAAATTGTTTATTAAAAATACATTCAAAATAACAAGTGCACTGTTGCTTAGCTTGGTGTTGATATCATGGGGTAAAAGTGACGAACCCACAGCTGAAATCACGTCAGAATGTCTTGTCGCGGATATTGTGATCCACAATACAAAAATCTATACAGCAAATGACGCACAGTGGACAGCTGAAGCGACAGCCGTGCTTGGGGATAAAATTATATTTGTAGGATCAAACGCCCATGCCGCCAAATATATGTGTGGTGATGCCCAATTAATGGATATGGCTGGAAAGTTTGTATATGCAGGTTTCACTGATAGCCACCAACATGTGGAAGGTGTTGGACAGCGTCCAAAAACACTCAGTCTTTTTGGTATTTCGACGCTTAAAGACACCGTTAATGCCATCAAAGCATTCGCCTTAGATGTGCCTGCAAATGAGTGGGTTCAGGGGCGTGGCTGGATTGAACGCGAATGGACCGATGAAAAAAGGTTTCTCAGCAAACATGACGTTGATCCGTTTACCGCGGATAAACCATTATTTATGCCACGTGCGGACGGCGTTTCTGCCCTCGTTAACTCAAAGGCACTAGAGCTGGCTGGCATAACCAAGGACTCCCCTGACCCACTTGGCGGCAAATTTGAGCGTGACGTCAACGGCATGCCAAACGGCTATATTCTTGCAACCGCAATGGATATTTTTCGAGATATTATCCCGCCAAAAACGCGTAAATATAAGAAAGACAGCCTTGTGCAAGGAATGTTTGAAAACGCCAAGGTAGGCTGGACCAGTACACAAGACGCGGGCATGCCTTACGTTAACGTTGAAATTATGAAAGAGATCCATGCACAAGGAAATATGTCCACCCGAATTTATGCGGCGGCAAATGTCGCAGAAGCGTCGACGATGCTTAAGCGTGGCCGCGAAACAACGGCTGATAACATGTTCGATTTACGCGGTATTAAGGTGTATATCGACGGAACACTCGGTTCGCGAGGTGCGGCACTGATTGAAAATTATGCAGATGCTGATCATAACGGTTTTATGAACCGCATCACCAAAGAAAAACTTGCCCCCATTTTACGTGAAGCCTTGCGTAAAGGTATTCAGATTGAAACCCACGTTATTGGGGATCGGGCAGTAAGGGCGATTTTGGATTGGTACGAAGCAGCATTTAATGCTGTGCCAAAATCACAATGGGCTGTGGCTGATCCAAGATGGAGGCTTGAACACGCACAAATTATTCAGGCCCAAGACCAAGAACGTTTAGTTAGTCTTGGGATCCTTGTGTCTATGCAACCAAGCCACGGAATTGGTGATCTTAACTTTGCACCAGATAGACTGGGTGCTGAACGCCTTGGTCAAGCTTATCCATGGCAGCAATTAGTTGACCGCGGGTTGATGATACTGGGTGGGTCTGATGCGTCAGTGGAGCTGGGTGATCCGCGAATTGAATTTTACGCAGCTGTCGCTCGTAAAAGGCTTGATGGAACATCTGGCGAAGGATGGCATCCCGAGCTAGCAGTAAACCGCGAAACAGCCCTTAAAATGTTTACAATTTGGCCTGCTTATGGTGCGTTTCAAGATAGTATTCGTGGTTCTGTAGAAGTGGGAAAATATGCCGACTTCACAATATTTGACCGTGATTGGCTTAACGTTCCAGAAGCAGATATTTTGACATCAGAAAACCTAATGACAATCGTTGCTGGAAAAATCACTTATCAAAAGTAGATATTATTCATAAGGGAGCATAGAAATAAATAGACAACATCACTTGTTTTTATGACAACCATTAACAGGGCTATTTTGTTAATTGTTGGCATATAAAATTCATCTAATAATTGACGAAAATTTAGTTGCAAGTAATGTGAAAATTTAAAAAAATAGGCTTTTTTGACAACAAGAATCAATTACTTACATGTTTAAATTTGAACCTTATATTTAATAAACTTAGAACGAATGTAAATTTTTTTACTCTTGCCCTACTCTTCCACTGCGTTACCACAACGACTTTATATCCACACGAAAGGATACACATGAACATTATTATCGGCATATCATTATTTTTATTACTTATGCCAGCGCCTGCTCTATCTCAACAGGCAACCGTTGAACCCTCTTTTGCATTGAGCATATAGGTTCAATTTATAATGGAATAGGCGGTAATGTAGCTTACGTAAGTGAGCAAGATATGAAATACGTACCTTATGGTTGTACAGAGATCACAACTTATAACAAGCTTTCCGAATGCGGCTTAATTTTATTAAGCCGCATACAATAATACTTTAAAACCTAAGCATCAGACTGCTTGGCAGAAAAAATAAAAAGTAGGTTTTATGATGAGATGAAAGTGAATCTGATCAGTTTATTTTCATCGCACTCCTGACTAAATACCAGCATTAAACATCCCCATCATGATTTATAACACTGTGTTATATTTGGCCTTTATCATTCATCTGCTTGGCAGAGAAAAAAATGGCCAAACCAAATAAAAAAGTACCCGAGTCCTCCTTAGACGTTTACTGTAATCAATGTAAAACCCAGTTGTTTAAATACCGCAAAGGCGGCAAAGGGTCACTGCTTAAATGTTTTAAACAACGCATCACTAAAGATTTCACTTTATTGCCCTGCACCTGCCCAAATTGTGATGCCATTTTTGCCAGAGACACCTTAATAAGAGGCGCTCCAGCATTTAAAATGATCGGCGGGAAAGTATTCAGTAAATAGTATTCAGTAAAAAGTATTCAGTAAAGAGTAAAACAACAAACAAAAGCGATTCACCATGGAAGGTTACGGTTGCCGAGCAATCCTTACCGGGCAATAGCTGCCAAGCCCAGAAAATACACAAGAACAAATTAAAAAAAAGTTAAGTTACGGGGAATGCCAGCCCTTGTTCATAACAAATTTTTACCCCTCCCTGATAAGGATAAGGATCAATTATAATTTTTATGCCTGCTAACTTTAATTGCATTGATCAATTTTTTTCTCATCAGGTATAGCTCTGTAACGTTATGCACACAGATTATAAATATTGCCAAAAAGTGACTATAATGTTTCATTGAAGGCATGTCTTAAAAAAATCATCTATATCTTTTGGTACAGGTAAATCGGATGGGTTTACCCAACTAAAAGCTGCCACTGGTGCAGCATGCCCGCCTGTTGCATAAATGCTAGTCTGCACCTTTCCGTTGGCTTTCTCTATACCGGCCTTAAGTGCCTCTAAGTTTCTAGGATGCACAGTGTTATCTTGGCCCGTGTATATCAATAACATAGGGGGCTCGTCGCCATCGATAAAATTTGTTACCACCATATTAGGATAGTTTTCAGGCGGACCAAATATGTCTTTTATGTCCGTTGCTTTTGGCACAAAATCGTAAGGTCCAG
Organism: Paraglaciecola sp.; assembly: GCA_034111145.1. Taxonomy (GTDB): domain Bacteria; phylum Pseudomonadota; class Gammaproteobacteria; order Enterobacterales; family Alteromonadaceae; genus Paraglaciecola. The sequence continues at coordinate 2,059 of JAWUXU010000115.1, read as the reverse complement.
ATATACCCGCAAAAGCGTTGACAATATTAGGCTTAAGATCATGAACTGCTAAATATGAATCATCGGCAATAATCAATGCTCCTAAATGCGCGCCAGATGAATGCCCAGATATAAACAAATTTTGATTACCTTTGTAGCTGGCTATATTTTTATGAACCCAAGCAACTGACTTTGCAGCATCTTCTGCAAATGTTGGAAATTTAACATCAGGATACAGGCGAGTATTAGGCAGAACCACAACATAACCCATTTTAGAAAGTGTCATGCCCACAAATTTGTATTGTTCTTTAGAACCATCTGTCCAGCGACCACCATGAAAAAACACCACAACAGGAAACGTTTTTTGATCAATATTGGGCACATAAATATCTAATTTTTGACGTAAAAGTTGACCATAAGGTACATCTTCTGAAATTTGGCCGTCATAAGTTAGGGAAGGAACATTGACTAATGCAAACTTTAGCGGTGTGCAGGCAGTCAGAAACGTTGTAAAAATTATAATAATTAGCATTTTGTACATATGATGGATACTCTTTAAACGTCAAATCATTCAGGAAACCAGCTTTGAACGAAACACGAATAGGCTTAACTATAGGATTAACTCTAGGCTCAACAATAACGTGAATTAAGCCATAACTGCTGTCTAGTTTCTACAAATATTAGTTGCCCAGAGTCGACGTGACTATCTCTAAAGCGAAACAGCTAGTTTGCGATGCATGTGTCGTTAAATATGTGTTGTTAAATATGTGGTGTTAAATATTGGTTTGTGAAGTAGCCACTTCTTTGAACAAAATCACACTGTTATTCAACTCACCAATATCAAGCACACTCCCCTCATCAATATCAAAAACACTGACCCCATGGATATAGTTTGCTGTGTTAAGATTAATCTTTATTTTATCCATTGGAACATTATGACTGTATACATTCTTTCAAGGCTCACCATTCATGACCGTGCTGAATATGATAAATATGAAAGTCAATTTAACGAGGTATTCGCTAATTTTCATGGAAAGCTGTTAAGTGTCGATGAAGAGCCCTTGGTCCTTGCTGGTGAATGGGAAGCGACTCGTTCGGTTCTTATTGAATTCCCCTCAAAAGAAGAAGCATTTGCTTGGATGCAATCTGATGCCTATCAGCGTATTTCAAAGCATCGCAACGCAGGTAGCACAATGAGCTCGATATTAGTCAAATCGTCTGAAGTTGATTAAATTGATCAAATTGATTTAGATGGATGGATGGATGCTATTTACATGCGCGCCCATTGTAAATAGCGTCCACAAATTACAATCAACGTCTGTCATGTGTATTAGAAAATAAAAAATGTTTATTTGTTAACGAACCTGAATCCACAGGTTCGCTTATATTAAAATTTAAGCCGCTACTGACTTATGTTTATTATGCATAAACACCAACCATGCCAATCCAATAACAACCACAACTCCCCCAATAGGGCGCCCTAAATCAGCAGACAAGTTAAAGCCCATTGCCGCAGTCATAATGTATGAAGCGGTGATACCTGTAGTCAACACCGCAGGTATACTAAATAAGCGACTTAAATAGGCAGCGACTTAAATAGGCCACCCATAATAAAATTAAATAAAAAGTATATATTTCTCACTTGATTTTGGGCTTAAAATACCTGACGGGTAAAGCAGCAGGAAAACTTAAAACACCTTCAAGCTTTGAAGTACTTATAGAAGGAATTAACTTATTAGAACAATAAGTTTCATTTGCCCATAATATTAGAGCTTCTAAGGCATTTAGAATTTCTTGATAAGAGTTGTATTTTTCTTGCAACATTTTCTATTTTTTGAATTTACTAATAGCTAGTAAAGAACCAAAGTATGCAGCAAGCAACGTAACAAAAAATGTAATTAACCAACTAGGAATTTCAGACACTAAACTCTCCAATAGTTATAACGCCCCAAGCAAGGGATTTTATGAGCGTTTTTCAGCGAGTAAAATTCCCGCTGACTTGGCTTGTTATGTTTTCTCGACTGAGTCATAATGTGTATAAATGTACCACTCCTTACACATAGGTGCAACATGAGAACTA
>JAWUXU010000114.1:0-7107 GCA_034111145.1 Paraglaciecola sp. | reverse complement strand
CGGCAATAAACGAATTTTCTCTGTGCTTTTTAAGGCCTACTGCTTTGAATTTAACTGGGCATATTGTGACCGCTATAGCGACATGCCATTTGTGCAGCAATCCGCACTGTTTTCTTTATATATGCACAGCGCCATGGGACATGTGAAACAAGCTGAAAGTGTGTACGCAGACACCTTTCTTCAAGCCTTTCCAATAGCTAGCCGTGAGGTAGAATTTGAAAATCAATACATTAGCGCTGACGAAGAAACAGGTCATTGTTATACCTTAAGAGTGACTCATCGCTTTTGCTGGTTTATGGGCTTGGTGAGCGTAGAGCATCCAGAGGGGCAAAATGGCTTGCGAAGTGATAAGTTAATTAAAAAGCTCCCTTTGTTTGATGAACTCATGACGTTTAAGCCTTTATCCTAGTAGTGAACAATAGCCCCACCTCCTACTCAATAGAGGGCTAGGGCGCTAAACGATAGTACCGGAGCCTGTATTTATGTGAAACATTAGTCAGCTGTGTGTAGATTAACAAAGTAGTATCTATTATCGCCTATCATTTTACCCATACTCAACATTTTGTTTAAAGAATAGGTTGATATAATATTTTGAAATATAAAGACTCGGTCAATTCATGATAAGATGAAACCTTAAGGTTATTTATACATACATATACGCATTTTACTGTTCACTAAACACGCTATGATGTAAAATGAATTATTCAGAAGTCGATTTAAGACAAGATAAAATAAGATAAAATTTAATATGCACTCAGATTACAATCAAACCATTGAAGCAGCCTCAGACTCCCCAGAACAAACCGAACTGGAAAAGCAACGTTCCGAGCTTATTACACAAATTCATGCGCGAATAGATTTTAAAACAACCCCTATAAAAAGTGCAGTTGATTCTTTGGGTGTAACTCCCTCGCAAGCTAAAAAATTGATAAAAGGTGAAACAAGCAACTTTAGTATATTTGAACTAAATACATTTCTAAAACGGCTCAACGATTGTTTTTAGATTTAAATTAATAAGTCTTATCACTTTAACTGCACATTCCAACACAAGTTAATATCCATAATTATTGTTTTCCAGCTTGTTTTGTTAGCTGAGCCCAGAAACACCTAAAAATTTTATACGAGCACAATATAGGCTTTAATTAATACTCGATATTTTTTGCACTGAATAACTTACATCCGTTCACAGCAATCTCTATTGCCTTAGATATTTGATATTAGCGTTGTTAAAATACAATCTATTTTTCAATATTTCTAAGTTGGATGCCATCATGGTGTAGAGCTTACATCTGCACATTACCGTTTTCACCGCTTAATTTAAAGCGCACTATGTATAGGTTATTGACTAAATAAAGTTACCTTGACAGTGCCCACCTAAAACGACCTTTCAAAGGAGACATTTATGAAACCTGCTTTAACTAACCTCACAATCATTTTTTTAGCCTCTTGGCTAACTGCCTGTACTAATTCATACATAAACAGCGCTAATTCATCTATAAACACTACTATACCAAGCTCGCCCTCAACGACATCGACGTCTGCACAAACCACAACGTTAAGCGCTGATGAGCAATTTGAAAAACTACTTGATGGGCATTGGAGCTGGAACGCATCACAATACCCAACTTTTGCAACCAGTCTCGGTATACGTGATTATGATGATAAGTTAAGTGATCCTTCCCTTGACGCTTATGAAGCGCGCATTGCCTATCAAAAAATACTTTTGACACAGTTCCAGGCTATCGATTTAGTGGCATTGTCCGAGGCCAATCAGTTGAATCACGCACTTATGGTCCTAAACCTTGGCTATGATATTGAAGCCGCTAACTATGGTGGTAAGTACATGCTTATCACTAATAGAAGTGGGCCACACATGTCGCTGACCAGATTACCGTCTAGATTACCTTTTTTTTCAAAAGCAGATTATGAAAGCTACGTAACACGACTTAACGTAATGCCAGACAATCTTGAGAAAGCCACGAATACCCTTAGGAGTGGCTTAGTGGCTGGATGGGTGCAACCTTGTGCCCCCATGATTGGTTACGAAAGTTCTATTTCTTCGCACATTGTAGAACCAAGTGAAAGCGTGTTTATGCAACCTTTTGTCAAAAAGCCCGCGGCAATGGGTCAAGATGATTTTGATGCATTAAAAGCGACTGCTTTGAAGACCATTGAAAAACAAATAATCCCCGCGTTTAAAACGTTTCAAACATTTTACAACAGTGAATATGCGCCTCAGTGTCGAGCTCAGGTAGGCACATCTTCTTTACCAGGAGGCGCTGAGTATTATGCATATCGTACTCGCATGTTTACCACCACGGAAATGACACCCGAACAAGTGCATAAGACCGGCCTTTCTGAAGTGTCTCGGATCAGAGCAGAAATGCAAGAAGTAAAACAGCAAGCAGGTTTTGAGGGCACGTTTGCACAATGGTTAGGGTTTTTGCGTACTGATGAGCAATTTTATTTCAAGACAGGACAAGAACGACTGGATGCCGCTGCCGTTATTGGCAAAAAAATAGACGGCGCTTTGCCACAGTTGTTCACTAAATTCCCGCGTATGCCATGGGGATTAAAAGAAATTCCATTGGATATAGCCGAAAAAACAACAACCGCATATTACCAAAGACCTGCAGGCGATGGTTCACGGGCGGGTTTTTATTTTGTTAATACCACTAAGCTTGATACCCGTCCCAGTTATGAACTTGAGGCCTTATCTTTGCACGAAGCCGTACCTGGACATCATTTCCAAATTGCCTTATCACAAGAGCTAGACTTGCCAGACTTTCGTAAGTTTGGTGGCTTTACCGCTTTTATAGAGGGGTGGGGGCTTTATTCAGAACGCTTGGGACTGGAAGTAGGATTTTACCAAACCCCTTACTCCAACATGGGCCGACTATCTTACGAAATGTGGCGAGCTTGCCGTTTGGTGGTCGATACGGGTATGCATGCCAAAGGTTGGACTAGGCAGCAATCAATTGACTTTATGACAGAAAATTCAGCCTTGTCTTTAAATAACATTACCACCGAGGTAGACCGCTACATTACGTGGCCCGGACAAGCGCTAGCTTATAAAATTGGTGAACTAAAAATCCGTGAGCTAAGGTCCTTAGCCGAGGCTGAACTTGGCAATGCGTTTGATGTTCGTTACTTCCATGACAAGGTACTAGAAAATGGCGCCGTGCCATTGTCAGTGCTCGAAAATATTGTAAAAGTATGGATAGCGGAAGAAAAAGCCAAAGGATGATGTTATGAAAAAAACATCATCTTGACTAACAGGTTTAATCGTTAAGATTAAACCTGTCGTTTTTAATGGCTAAGTAGATACCCCTCATTAGCTCTCTCGTTCGACGACTTTCAAATTTTTATCTGATTATTTCGTGGGGATACCTCAGTCTCTGCGTTCTTTTACTACCTTTTACTACCTTCTATTACTTTCTATGACCTTCTATTAGATTTTTTTTATTATACTTTTGAAATCATTTACTGGTTATATGCCTGCCATAGGTAAGTCACAATCGCCACAGATTAGATTCAGAGATGCTTTGCCCCAAGCATTGGCTGCACATCCATTACACACAAATTTAGTTTTAACGTTATTTTGAACTGGTAGGGGCTCTACTATTTCTGCTTCGCCCAATATTTCTGACATGGGTGAAGTAAGAGCATCAAGAGTATTATAATCGATTTCAAGTTCTGACCATTCAAAGTTTTCAGCGGTATAATTGTCTCGACTCAGTACATGATAAGTAGAATATTTAGCAAAGCGGTCTACCCATTTCAAAGCAAACTTCTCATCTTCAATTAATCTAATACAACTTTTGAGAAACTTACCATCCTTAACAGGGTAATCATTCATATGATCGCCTGTCACTTTACCGCCAGTTTTACCTGTGTCAGTGGGCATGAGCCCGATGCTTATCATCTTTCTTGCCCATTCTTTGTTGTGATAGCACGTTCTTCCGGGTGAGCCAAAACACCTTTGCCAAAGATGGGTCATTTCGTGAACCAATGTTTGCATATACTCTATGACACTTGAACGAGCTATATAAGAAGGGTTTATCGCTATTTCATGGCACTTATCACCATCGGCACTTCCCCATCTTTCAGGTGAAAAGTAACCCATGACTTGCTTTTGTCTTTGAAGAGTAAGCATGACTTGGGGAAGTGAATCGTCAAACAGTATTCTATTAAAATGTTTAAAAGCGAATTGGATGTCATCATAAAATTGAGTGGTAGGTGATTCTTTTTTGAGTGCATTCATAAATTTGTATCGTACGTTACAAATAAACACACTAAATGTAATTAGACACAAATACCATTAATAATCGAACTTGTGACAAATTAATCGCGCTATTAACAGAACTATTAACCGTTCCATTAACCGCAAGTTATATTTTTTTTAAAGTAATTGTAACGTACGTTACAATTACTTTAAAAAAGCTTCACCGCTTAATTAGCAGTCATTACAATACGACCAGCGAGCACCAACAAATCAGTAGGAAAGTCGATATTCAAACATGAAGTAATATATGCTTTCATCTTTACCAAGCAAAACGAAAATAAGCTTTAGAGAAGAAACAGCAAGAATACAAATTTAGCTTCAGCGAAAAATACCAGTTCCCCGTATTGGAGTTACCTATCCCCAAAGAAGAACTCAGTACCACTATTATTTAGGTTCCTATTATATGTATTTTCATTTTATGAAAATAACGTTTTATTTTACCTACACACTCGCTTTATTGGAAATATAAACCCCATGAATGATACTAAAAAATTAGTCTGGATTGATACAGATCCTGCTTTTGGTGATGAACAAGGCGATTGCGATGATGGCTATGCAATGATTGCTTTATTTCACAGTAAACAAATCGATATTGTAGGTATTAGCGCTGTTTTTGGTAATACTTACGTTGCCAATGCCTATCAAAAACTATTGAAATTAATGACGTTTGAGTCCAAATTACCACCTATTTATTGGGGTGCTCAAGACCCATTACAACTCAATGTCCACACCAAATTAGCGCCAGATGTGGCCTTAATTACAACGGATGCATCACAAGCACTTAGTCATTATTTAATACAACTCGAACCAGGAAAAAAGCTCACTATCGTAGCTATTGGAGCACTCACAAATATTGCGACGGTGCTTCTTCTTCATCCCGAACTCGAAGATAAGATTGAGTCAGTTATTGTGATTGCTGGACGCTATAGTGTTGATCAGTTATTTTATTTTGGAACAAAACAAATCAGTGATGGGAAAGCACCATTTCGTGATTTAAATTTTGATGTCAACCCTGATGCCTTTAGAGCTTTATTACAGCGTTCTGTAAAAGTAGTTTTAGTTGGCGTAGAAGTAGCTAGAAAACTTTGGCTATATGATACAGATCTTAAAAACTTTCAAGACCAAGGTTCTTCGGATATCGCTTATATGGCATCGGTATCTAGTGGCTGGCTTAACCTATGGAAAGGTTTCGGAAATGAAATTGACGATAGCCTTCAACCCATATTAAATGCCGATAAAGAAAAAATCCCTGTACACGGATTTAACCCTTTTGATTTACTTGCGGCAAGCTATGCCATTAACCCAGATTGGTTTATTGCAGAAGAGCGTGCTATTGAACTACCACTTGCTCTTGACGACACACAACTCAAGTCTCTCAATACGTCATTTAAATATTACTTAGTAGCACCACCACAAAGCAAGGCGCCAAAACGGGTCACTTATTTAAAAGATGTTTCACCCAAGTATAGTCAAGACATCAAAGCACTACTTTTAAAACCAGAGTGTTCATGACAGGCAGAAGTGAACCATCACAAGACGCTTTTATTTGTTGGTTTTTATCGTGGGCTAAAAGTGAATATTCAACTGAGGAGCTGAGGAGCTGAGTCTTCATAATTGCGCTAGACTGTTTATATCAATAATATTTGATAAACACTCGAAAAAAATTCCCAGGCTTGTTAAAGCGTTTAACATCACCTGTTTCTAGCATAATAGTCAGGGCTAAAATATTGCCAATATCTTCAATGCTACTCAGTGATGTAAATTCAGATCTTAGTTTTACTTGTACTAATAAAGCACTTTCAATATGCTTAATTTCACTTTTAAGATAATTCATAACATTGAGGGTGGCTGTCATCGCTTGTGCGGTGTTCATATCAAAAAAATCTAGGGTGATTTTTTGGTATTTCTATCATTACCTTCCAGTGGTAGTATCAGTTCATAATAAAAATTAAGGGATGATTAATGACCGAATTTCAATCGACTAAAGCAGCGTTTTATGAGCGGTCAGTCAGTCATATAAATAAGCCTTTGTTAGCGCAATTTTCCTCAGCACATCTGCCTTAAACACTGAAAGTAAAAGACCCCATTTTTTCAAAGTCTTTAACGATTTATTCTTTGCCAATAAAAAAAGAGAACTCATGGCCAAAAATAGTAAAACAATACCCAGCGCAAGTTTTGAACAACATTTATGGGACACCGCTAACAAACTGCGTGGCAGTGTTGAGTCTTCCGAGTACAAGCATGTGGTACTCAGTCTTATCTTCTTAAAGTTTATCAGTGACAAGTTTGAAGCACAGCGTAAAAGCCTGGTAGAGCAGGGCATGGGTGACTACGTTGAGAAAATTGAGTTTTACGCCAAAGACAACGTGTTTTATTTACCCGAACAAGCGCGTTGGTCTTATATTCAGCAGCAGATGAAGCAAGATGATATTGCCGTTAAAATTGATACCGCGCTGCATACCGTCGAAAAGAACAATCCCTCATTAAAAGGCGCGTTGCCCGACAACTACTTTTCCCGTTTGGGTTTGGTCAGCAGTAAGCTTGCTTCGTTAATCGATACTATTAATAACATTGATACCGCCGCTAACGAATGTCAGATGAGTGAAGAAGACTTGGTAGGCCGGGTGTATGAATACTTTTTAGGTAAGTTTGCCGCCAGCGAAGGCAAAGGCGGGGGCGAATTCTATACCCCAAAATCTATTGTTAGCCTGATTGCCGAAATGATTGAACCTTATAAAGGCAAAATCTACGACCCGTGTTGCGGCAGTGGCGGCATGTTTGTGCAGTCGCTCAAATTTATCGACAGCCACAAAGGTAACAAA
>JAWUXU010000113.1:0-16672 GCA_034111145.1 Paraglaciecola sp. | reverse complement strand
AAACTGTTATTTTTTATACGTACCTGACCCCGCAGGTTCTTACCTTTTTTTCAGGGCGACTTAGAGTGTCGCGTACTTAAAAAGAAAGCTTAAATTGTGTGCTTGGGCTTTTTACTTTTTATCTGCTTTACTCTTGATACGTTATCTTTGAATGGTTTCAAATAGACTTGATACATTGACTGATGACCTGGATCACTATCACCTAGTCCAAACCGAATTTTACCCGCGTTAGACGATGTAGTTAAGGTGCCAATCATCCTATCCCAGATTGCTAAGGCTGAGCCTAAATTACGGTCGAAGTGCTCTGGTCTATCGCTATGATGCACTTGATGTTGTGCAGGGGAGATAAACCACGACTCAATTTTATCCCCCCACGACCACCATACGTGAGAGTGGCGTAGGTTTGATCCCATAACATTAAATACGAATACAAAAATGTTTGCGCCAAGTAAATCGAACATATTCAATTTTGGTCCAAAAAAGTAATACCCAATCCCTACTGCTAGCCCCTGAGAAAGTGCCATTCTGCAAGCATACAGATAACTCTCAAAGGGATGACTACGATATATCGTCATGGGTGTCATCACTTTTGCAGAGTGATGTACTTTGTGAAAATCCCACAGGATAGGCACTTTATGTAACGCCAAGTGAAGTATGAAACGCGTGAGATCATCGAGTAAAAACAATATAAACGTAAATATGCTGATAACAATGACTGAGTTATTAGTCATAGGTGTTATTTTGCCAAACACTGTTTCAAGTAAGTCTGAGAACCCGATTGCAATTGGCACCATAGTCAAGACTATGGGCGCCGAAAGTACTATTTTAAGCACGCGGTTTACAATAAATAATTTATAATCAAGGCGTGCAGAAGGATGCAACCAAATTTTTTTATTGAACAGATAGCCCCAAAAAGCCCCTAACCTAAAATGATTTTTTTGAACTAAATAGGCTGGTATAGCTAGCAAAATAGCAGAGACTAAATAGATGCCAAAAATCCGTTTATTGGCATCAATCAAATATCCAGGCAATGACAGGATACTTTCGCTCAGTAAATTAACTATTTGCATCGAACTTACTGCATCTAACTCTTAGCATTTAACTCTCTTTTAAAACAGGCGGCTTAGAGCCTGTATTTGAAACCAACTTGAAACTGCCTCGGCTTAGTTGGTCTTGCGCCGAAAGGTCTACGGCTGGCTATTTCACCGGTATCAAATATATTATCTACCTTTGCATACAGCTGGCTGTGGTTGGTTAGTTCGTAACTGCCTGATAAATCAACATTGATAAGTGCTTCAGTTTGCAAGCCCGCTAATGTTGAATCCCTTGGATCACCCGTTAATACAGTCTGAGCTGATTCTTTCATTTCGCCAGAGTAATTGACTAACATCGATACTTGCCAATTGTTCGCGGTTAAACCAAGACTGAGGGATAACGTATCATCAGCTAGATAAGGTACACCGTCTCCTGCATTTACAAATCCCCATTGATTAAATTCTGAATAGAATGTGTTTTTGAATTCAGACTCAGTGCGGGTATAAGCAATCGACCAAGGTAAGGATAACTGACTATTAAATTTATAAGTATTGCTAAACGTTGCCTCAACCCCATAAATATCCACATCCCCTGCATTAAATTCAAGATCAGTGTCGCACCCAGCAGAAACAGAACAACTTTCTTTAAGGTTACTAAAGTCAGTAAAAAAACCTATCACTTCAGCTTTTTGACTGTTATTGAGGTATCGATAACCCAATTCATAATTAACACTTTTTTCAGTTTCTATGTCTGCCGTTTGCACTGGACTGGTGGGCACAAAGCCACTGTGCACACCGCCAAAAACACCTGAATATTCAGATAGTTCGTAATATGCGCTGACGCTAGGTAACCAAATCCTATTGGTTTTATTCTGAAAGTCTTGCTCCTGTCCTAGTGCACGGTTTTGGTAAGAACCATCAATTGACTCACCTCTAACACCTAACGTTAGACTAAGCTCTTGAAACTGTAATGTGTCTTGAATATATACAGATAGTGCTTGAGTATTTTCAGTATTAGTTGAAGCAGGTCTTGTTGCTTCGCCAGTGGATTGTAAATTGCCAGAGCGTACAAAGAAGTTGTCTTCTATATGGTTGCGCTCAATTTGATCTTCATGAAAGCGGATCCCCCCTTCAATTTCATGTTCAAAGCCAAACAATCCTACATCCCATGAAAAGTCGATTTGAACGCCTTGTGAATAATACTCACGAGCATTGGTGCTAAGCACCAGGATTTCTCTTAAGTTGCTATCTCTTTCACCCGTCAATGTTTGGTAGTAGGGAAGGTTTTGTTCGCTCGTTGGGTCACGCAGAATTTGCTGTAGGGTCGGAACAAAGCCACCTTGAGAACTAAGGAATTCGTTTACTTTAAACCAATCCCGTTCGAAATCATTACGGTAAATACGTGTTGTGGCATTAAAATCAGAAAACTCAATATGATGGGTCAGCTGAACTTGTTGATGCTCCCAATTCATCTGGTCGAGTTGACTAGAGGCGTAACGCCTGTATGGGTTTTCAGTAAAATCAGCATCAGTTAAGCCAAGGTAGGTTTCATCTGAAGTTTCTTCGGCGTAAGAAAGTTTTAGCTCAAGTAGCTGAGTGTAATCGTCTCCATTTAGATTATAGTTAAACTTCGCCATCAAATCGGACTTATCAAACCCGGTGTCACCACCACCATCAAGCTCTTTAAAACCGTCAGCTTTAAAATGCAAACCCTCAATTAAAAAACCGAAGTCGCCAACAGTATCCCCGAAGTAGGTATGAAGCTTGCCATAGTTATCAGCGCCAAAACTAATATCGACCGCTCCTTCCTGGCTTTCTGGTACTGGCCTAGAAATTAGGTTTAATGCACCCGCCACAGTATTGGGACCGTACTTAATGGTTGATGGACCTTTGGTGACTTCTATTGCCGTCATACGGGTGACATTGGGAAAATAATACGCAGCTGCTGCGGAGTAGGGGGCAGGCCCGATGAGTACACCGTCTTCCATAATATTAATTTTTTTACTGCGCTCAGCCGTTACCCCCCTAAAACCGATATTAGGACGAAGCCCATAACCGTCCTCTTGACGAATATTGACCCCAGGAACGGTGGCTAAAATTCTGCCGATGTCATCGTACTCAAATCTTTCTAGCTCTAATTCACCAATCAAATTAACTGAGCCTGTTGATTTTATGAGATCTTCTTTACTCCCAATCACACTCATCCGCTCAATTGACGGGGTGTTATCGTCATCGGCCGCAGTGGCAGATGTGCTAAGCAGTATGCCGGTAATTAAAATGGCTAAGGGCTTCTTGTTCATAGATGGATTTACTTTGTTTAAATTAATCATTATCACCTGCCGATGTAGCTGGTAATTCAAGGGCGAGCCTTTGGATAAAGTCTGTTTTCATATTATCTGTCACGTCTTTAAGTTGATCGTGTACTTCTTGCACTTGCTCTGGATCTTGGACTAGCAGCTCTGTAAGTGATGTTTGTAGACTCAACGAAAACGCGATGACTTCGGTTAAATCGCCACGCATCTGCGCTGCAGTGTCCTGTGCACCTACATCAATTAGATAATCCTCAAATCCAACACCTGCATCAGTTTCGCCACCCAAAAAGATCATATTCAGTCCTTGAATATTGCTAATGATATTTTGTAGAGAATGGTAAGCAAAACGAGATTCTACATTTTCCGCACAGGCTACCAGTCCACAATCATTTGCAAACACGCCAAGTGGTGTAGCTAATTTAGCGTCTTTAGTGATTTTATCGACATAAAAAATTGCATCAGACACATCATTCACAGCGTCTTGAGCATTGCTGAATATGCTATCCACTTGGCCCGCATTTTTAAGAACTTCTGCATAACCCTGAACGGTTTCCGTGCCAGTCCAAGCCGCTAATAACTCTTCAGAATTGGATACTAAATCCGCCGCAGCTATTTTTGCTAGTCCACATCTTGCCACTATTCTGTCTTCATCTGTACGACTATTCCAACCTTGTGGGTCGGTGCCAAAGACAGTACAGCTATGATCTAAGTTTGGATTGAACAACAAGTACTCGATTGCATCTAAGCCTTTTCTGCTAGGGGTACGTGTATTGATATCGTAGCCTGGTTGTTCAGCTAACACTGCGTCTTGATCTAATGCGCAAGCACTCGTATTAGGCCAAGAATATATTTTGTTTCTTAAAGCGTTGTTGTTATCTAGAAGTGGTCCTATTTGCATCACTTCGGCTATTTGCCAAACCGCCATTGTATCTCGCCAGCTTTGCTTAGCTGACATTTGTTTTGTATCAGTATCAGTTGCTTGAGAGGCTGCTGCATCGCAGTAAAGACCAATTGCAGTTTCTTGATCAACCGCCAATTGAGCGAATTTTGTATAAGTAGGAACGATGACGTTGTCAGTTAAACTTTGCAGAAGCAATGTTGGGTTGAAATCGTTACTAGGCGTTGCTAGTTTAGTGGCACTTTGAGAAAATAATGCCCCTTGAGTGCTACTTGAACCTTCGCCACAAGCTACCAAACTCATTACGACGCCTATAGCAGCGCTATTTAGTACTAGATTGACTAGTTTCGATTTAAAAGGTTTTGCCACCTAATCTACTCCAATATGTATATCGTAAAATTTAAAAAGAAGTTAGCCTCGAAAGGGTAACCTCTTATGAATATCACTAGTGTTATTCCAGTTTATTTATAAAATCCGCAATAAAAATTTTACGGTAAATCCTTATCACGAAATCTTGTTATAAAAGGTTTACCAATTAGCAGCATTCTGAGCATCAAAAGCATATGCTGTTTGCAACACGTCTCTAGCAGTTAATAAATTAGCTCGATAAGCCAGCACTTCAGCCTCGCCAGTTAACACCGGCATATCACCCAGCATGGTGTGAACTGTGATGAAGTCTGCATTGTTAAGAGGTGTGGCTTTGTTAAACTGTAAACCTAAAGCAAAACCCTTCATTTCAGACCAATGCTTAGCGATATCAGCATAACTAAAGTCATCAGTACCAATTTTTTCTAGATCATCATCTACATCATTAATATAATGCACTACAGTTGCAGCAATAGCTTTTTCCCATGTTAAAACAGCAGTATCACGATACCCATAGAGCTCAGTTCTTTGCTCATCCGTTAACGCAACGCCAGCGGTGTCGTTTAGCAATTTACGGCCTTGTAAAAAAGCTGTCATGGCGTCTTTGCTTAAATCTATAGCAACGGTTGCACTGCGGTCACGCTTAGATGCATTTGTTGATTGACCAAAGTTGTACTCAGAATTGAAGTCAATGGATCCATCTCCATTCGTATCATGGTAAAGCTGCCAATCGTCACGACCGCTCTTCGCCGCGACTTCATCATCGCTGTAATCAAGATAGTCCCTTGCAGCGCCAAAATAACCAAAGGCTTCATCAAATTGATGCTCTAGGGAGGTATATGCTTTTTCTGTATCGGTGTGATCAGAAAGTAACCCTTTGCCATCTACATCATTGTCTAAGTAATCATCTACACCTTGTGAAAATGCCACAGACATCAATAAAAACTTTTGAATAAGTTGTTTTAAATCGCGGCCATCACTGGTTAAAGAGATATTAGTTATATCGTTGCCAAAGGCGTCTAGACGAACGGTGCCGTCTAGTTGAGTTTGTGCATTGTCAGCTAACATGCCAAACAAGGTGCGAACAAGCATTTCAGGTGTTGTAGAGCCTTTTGCTCCCCAACCTGCAAAGTCACCGTTGACGATGTTAAGGTTACCAATAGAGTCTATTGGATCTCCTTCACCATTGAGCTCTGTACCTTCCCAGTTCCTATGTTGTCCAGTTGCATCATTACCAGCAATTTTACCCACTAGATCTTTAGAAGAACTAGAGATTTCGGACAACATGGTTTGAGCGCTAGGGGTGGTGGTGGTCAAAAGTGCGCGCTGGGAAGCTACGTCGTAATCAGCTACATCAAAATATGAGTTAAGTGCATTCATCACTGATTCACGATTGACAAATGTGCCATTTGTATCAAATGTTGTTGTATCGCTTAGTTCTGCACCAATCAACTTGCTCAAATCATTAATAAGTAACTGACGTGCAATTTGCCCACTGTAACTAACTGAAGACTCGCCCGGCATCGCTTTACTTTCGAAGTCGTAATAATCTAGTAAGTCATCAACATCCACAGTTATGTCTTTACTGTAAGTTGCACTTGCACTGTCAGTAACTGTAACAGTTAAGGAAACGTTTGCTTCTTGCTCAAAGTTAAGGGCATTTTCTGCTTTGAGTTTTAGGTCCGCACCCTCTATTTCGAAACGATCATCGTTTACAGTGAAAGTAAAGGTATCTGATGCATCAGCATCGGTTGCTGATAACGTGCCAACAGTCTCTCCTGTAATATTCTCAGCAACATTACTTGCAGACAAAGTGATGTCTGTTGGTGCGCTGTTAGCAGGAGGTGTTGGTGTTGGCGCTGGGTCACTAGAACTGCCTCCGCAAGCCGTTAATCCAAGTGAACCGGCCAATATAGCGATGGATAATAAACTCTTTTTAGTTTTAAACATGCGTCTCTCTAGTGTGGGATTGATTATAATTTCTCCCTACTATAATGCAAATACAAATGAGAATCAATTCTATTATTATGTGGATCTTGGGTGAAACTTCGTAGTTATTTTCATAACGTAAATTACGAGTGTTTTAATGGTCGGCCCATATTCTTGAGCCAGTGCAATCCTCTGAGCAGGTTCACTCACTTCATTAAGTGATGGCTGATAATATTCAGGAAACTATATATATACGCAGTTCTATATTGATCATGTTTCTATTTCAGAGGTTTGAAACCAACGGCAACTTACAAAGAGATTGATTTTATAGTTTCACCAGATTAGGTTTAGCCATAGATAAGATGGTTTATACCTCTGATTTACTGATAAAGGTGCTTGTTTTAAAAATGGTGTAATGATGATTAGCGGTCAAAAAACGTTTTTTTTAATGTTACTATTCAATCCTGATTTTCTATCTTGATTTTCTAATAGAACCTTGGGTTCACTAGGCACGTTACATGCCATTTAACTATAGAGTTGTGCATAATGCAGTTTAGTCCATTAATAAAAGAATTAATTGATGCCTTTAAAATTTTGCCTGGTGTGGGGCCTAAAAGCGCCCAGCGTATGGCGTTTCATCTTTTAGAGCGAAATCGCCCGGGGGCGTTGCAGTTAAGCCATGTGTTGCACAATGCTATGGAACACGTTAAACATTGTGAGCAATGCCGTACCTTTTGTGAAAACAAGTTATGTGAAATTTGTGCTAATCCCATGCGTCAAGAAAACCAAACTTTATGTGTGGTGGAATCTCCCCAAGATATGTTGGCTGTCGAGCAAACTTCAGAGTACAAAGGCCGCTACTTTGTATTAATGGGGCATTTATCGCCAATTGACGGAATTGGTCCCTCAGATATTGGTTTAGAGCAGTTGTCGCAGATATTTGAAAACGACACTATCCAAGAAGTGATTTTAGCCACCAATCCTACAGTTGAGGGTGAAGCGACGGCTCATTACATCGCGCAAATGTGTAAAACCCAAGGTATAAAAGCTAGCCGTATTGCTCATGGTGTGCCTGTTGGCGGCGAATTAGAATTTATCGATGGCAATACCTTGACCCACGCTTTCGCTGGGCGCAGAGATATTTAGTGTCTGTGAGTAAAAAAATCAGATAAATAATAAACCAGTGGTTTTGGTCTTCCATGACAGTACCCCTGCTGAAAGTTGTATCCAATACTTTGCAACAACTGTGACTGATAGACCGTTTCGATGCCCTCTATGGAGCTATCCATATTCAATGATTTTAGTCTTTTGTGAATACACTCTTAGGTGACAGTATTATTTTCTGTTTGATTTAAAAATGCCCTGTCAACCTTTACGGTAGAAGCAGGGATAGCGTGCAGATACGCCAGAGACGAATAACCGGTTCCAACATCATCAATGCTTAATTGAATACCCTGCTTCGTCATTTGGTTGGCAGGGGAGTTTGGGTTATCAATATTGGTTAACAACACACTTTCTGCAAGCTCAATGGTTAAATCAGAAGGTTCCAGATTATATTGATTTAATAAAGAAAAACATACTTGTTAAGATTAGGCTCCGACATATGTATGCCTGACATATTAACCGCCATAGTAACCGCCATAGTAACATGCTGACCTATTATCTGTTTGAACGAGAGAAGGTCGTTCATGGCGCGATTCAGTACCCAGTTTTCAATATCGTGAATTAGAGCTGTCTTTTCTGCGACATCAATCACCTCTTGAGGGCTGATATTACCTAAGTCTGGATTGTACCAATGCAGCAAAGCTTCAAAAGAAATGATTTGATTGGTTTTTAAATCGATCATAGGTTGATAATTCGTGGTTTTTGTATGCTAGAGACCACTTTTGTCCTAAATTACTTAGACGTTTCAATCCATTTTTCATGCTGGTTTGATATTCAATCTAAGTCCTGTTTTTAAATCTCTTCTCTTTAGCGCTTTTATGGAGGAGCTATCCCATAAATTTAGAGCCCCTTGATTTGCCCAAACAATACTATAATGCTCAATACCATAAATCCATATGGCAGTTTGCAACTCGTCTAGTGCTATCGGCATATATCCTCAAAATTAAGGGCACAACACTTAATGCCTAATCCCCAATGAGTCAAATGTAAATCAGTAAAGCCCGTTTAGCAGGCAAATAAAAACAAATTATCAAACTATCCTTGAAAACAAATTAACCGACCTCATTTAACAGACATCATTTTTTGTAACCACAACTCAGGAGATACTTGACTATGGCTGAAGCAGTCCAACAAGAAACTCATGGATTTCAAACTGAAGTAAAACAATTACTTCAACTGATGATCCATTCGCTTTACTCGAACAAAGAAATTTTCTTACGTGAATTAGTTTCTAATGCGGCCGATGCTGCAGATAAACTACGTTTTAAAGCCTTATCTAACGACAGCCTTTACGAAGGTGATGGTGATTTGCAGGTTAAGCTCAGCATTAATAAAGACGCTGGCACAATTACTATTGCTGATAACGGCATTGGTATGAACAAAGCAGATGTGATTGAACATCTAGGCACTATTGCTAAGTCTGGTACCAAAGAATTTTTTGGTAAACTCTCTGGTGACGATGCCAAAGATTCACAGCTTATTGGCCAATTTGGTGTGGGCTTCTATTCATCGTTCATTGTTGCTGACAAGGTCACTGTTTGCACGCGTGCTGCAGGCGACGACAAGTCAAAAGGTGTTCAGTGGCAATCTGCCGGTGAAGGTGAGTTTACTATCGCCGATATTGAAAAAGCTGATCGCGGAACAGAGATTACGCTTCATCTTAAAGAAGAAGAAAAAGAGTTTTTAGATGATTGGCGTTTACGTTCAATCGTTAGCAAATATTCTGATCATATTAGTATCCCAGTCAAGATGTTTAAAGAAGAAGAGCCTGAGCGTGATGGCCCTGATGAAACTAAAATTCCTGCAGTACCAGGATTTTGGGAAGCAGCAAACAAAGCAACTGCACTTTGGACGCGTGATAAGTCTGATGTGAGCGAAGACGAATATAAAGAATTTTACAAGCACATTTCCCACGACTTTAGTGATCCTATGACTTGGTCGCATAATAAAGTTGAAGGTAAAACTGAATACACCAGCTTGTTGTATATCCCTAGCAAAGCACCGTTTGATATGTGGAACCGTGATAACAAACACGGACTTAAGCTCTATGTACAACGTGTATTTATCATGGATGACGCAGAGCAAATGTTGCCAACTTACCTTCGTTTTGTGAAAGGTTTGCTTGACTCAAATGATTTGCCATTGAATGTGTCTCGTGAAATTTTACAGGATAATAAAGTCACTCAGGCTATGCGTCAAGGTTGCACAAAGCGTGTGTTGCAAATGCTTGAAAAAATTGCCAAAAATGATGCCGAAAAATATCAGGCATTTTGGGCTGAGTTTGGTAATGCATTAAAAGAAGGGCCTGCTGAAGACTTCGCCAACAAAGAAAAAATTGCTGGTTTGATGCGTTTTACCTCAACAAGTACTGATTCAGAAGCGCAAACAGTGTCTCTTGCCGACTACATTGGTCGTATGCAAGAAAAACAAGAGAAAATCTACTACATTACTGCTGATAATTATCAGGCAGCCAAGTCTAGTCCGCACTTAGAAATCTTCCGTAAGAAGGGTATCGAAGTGTTATTAATGGCTGACCGTGTTGATGAATGGTTAATGTCTCACTTGACTGAGTTCGATGAAAAGTCTTTTCAATCTATCACTCATGGTGCATTAGATTTAGGTGACTTAGAAGACGAAGAGAGCAAAAAGGCCTTAGAAGAAGCAGAAAAGCAAGTTGAAGGTTTAGCTGAACGAGTCAAAGTGGCACTAGGCGATAAAGTCAAAGATGTTAAATTCACTCACCGCTTAACTGATTCTCCTGCATGTATTGTTGCTGATGAGCAAGGCATGACCACTCAGATGATAAAACTGATGCAATCTGCAGGTCAACCTGTGCCAGAAGCACAGTATCACTTTGAACTGAATCCTGAACATCAATTAGTTAAGTTATTAGCTGATGTGCAAGATGAAGAACTTTTTGCACAGTGGACAGGGGTGTTATTTGATCAAGCGGCGCTTTCTGAACAAGGTAGTCTAAAAGACCCAGCAAGCTTTGTGCAGAATTTAAACAAGCTACTAGCTAGCTTGGCAAAATAAGCAACAAAAAACAGTAGTTTGTTAACTAAAAACGGGCTTAGATGCCCGTTTTTGTTTTAACTAGGTAAAAGTGGTCTTATTAAGACCTTTGTCTTATATGCAGGGCTTATTATTCTTGTAACATTAAAGTTGAATGTGTAAGGTTGCGGCCCTACTTTTATTATAATTTCATTATTCAGAGGACACAGCATGCGCATTATTCTTCTTGGTGCTCCTGGTGCAGGGAAAGGTACCCAAGCGCAATTTTTAATGGGTAAATTTGGCATCCCACAAATATCAACCGGAGATATGTTACGCGCAGCAATTAAAGCGGGTACAGAGCTCGGTATTGCCGCAAAACGCGTGATGGATGAAGGGAAATTAGTTTCTGATGAATTAATCATTGGTTTAGTCAAAGAACGTATCACTGAAGCTGATTGTGCTGGCGGTTTTTTACTTGACGGTTTTCCTCGTACTATACCTCAAGCTGATGCTATGAAAGATGCCGATATTAAAGTCGATCATGTTATTGAGTTTGATGTGGATGATGAAGTAATTGTTGAGCGAATGAGTGGACGAAGAGTTCATCCTGGCTCAGGTCGAGTTTATCACTTAAGCTACAACCCGCCGAAGGTTGCAGGAAAAGATGACGAAACGGGTGAAGAATTGGCTGTTCGCCCTGATGATCAGGAACAGACAGTACGTAAACGTCTTGGTATTTACCATCAGCAAACAAAACCTCTAGTGGATTATTACACTGAGTTAGCTGCCGCAGATGGTTGCGCTTATCATAAACTTGATGGCACACAAGCAGTTGAAGCGGTAAGTGGTCAACTATCAACTCTGTTGAGCTAAGTTAGGGCAGATTTAATTTGATTTAAGCCTGCTTTTATAGCGGGCTTTTTTATGACTTTTATTCATTTTTGGAGAAATTTCGTGCACACACCAATCACAGCTTTTTATGCAGGATTATTGGGTATTTTGTTTTTCTATCTTTCGGCTTTGGTTGTTAAAGACCGGCTTAGTAAAAAGATCCCCCTTGGTGATGGAGACGATAATCATTTTCGACAGGTCATCCGTGCACATGGTAATTTTAGTGAATACACACCTATTGTGCTTATTTTGCTTTTTATAGCTGAAGTTAATCTAAGTCAGCCAACTATTTTACATCTAGCAGGATCAGCACTGTTATCTGGGCGGTTTTTACATGCTTTTGGTCTGCGTCGCCATTCAGGATCAAGTTGGCAGAGAGTGTCTGGAATGTTGCTGACTTTTGCCTCACTGATAACCTTGTCTGTAATGAATATACTAATTTTATACCGTTAAATACAATTATTAGATACAAAAAACGGCGCTCACTAGGCGCCGTTATTTTTACACATAAAGCAGGGAGGTTTTTAAAGCTTATTGATTGTTCTCGATAAGCTTACTGCCAATTTCTATCTTTCTAGGCTTTTTCGACTCTGGCACCACACGTTCTAAATCAACATGTAATAAGCCATTTTCTAAGTCAGCAGCTAATACTTTAACGTGATCACCTAGTTGGAATTTACGTTCAAAGCTTCGCTCTGAGATGCCTTTGTGTAGGAACTTACGTTCTTCTTTGCCGGAGGCATCGTTACCTTCTTTTGCTGCTTTAGTGCCTATTACCTGTAAGGTGTTTTCTTGCACTTCTATGCTAACTTCATCTTTAGTAAAGCCGGCAACAGCCATGGTAATACGGTATTTATCTTCAGCTAACAATTCAATGTTGTAAGGAGGGTAGGTTGTTTGTTTTTCATTTTTTGAAGCCGTGTCAATCATTGATGCCAAGTGGTCAAAACCAATAAATGAACGGTAAAGTGGAGATAAATCGATGTTACGCATTGTGTATATCCTCGCAATTAAGCAATATAAAATTTAAGTTGCCCCGATAACCGGCGGCGTTTTTGGTATAGATGTCCTATCACCAAACCCTGTATGGGTTGTACTAACTAAGTCTAGTTAACACATCACAATACAATCCTTTGTTTGTGTGCCAACCCTTTCGGCGTCGACAAGATATATATGTAGCTGGCAAAGAATTTTTCAATGTTAATATTGAAATAAACTTTCGATATAATCATAACTACTTGAATAATATGCAAATAAATAATAAATAATAAATAATAAATAATAAATAATAAATAATAAATAATTTTAAGGGTTGTTCCACTTCAGCCAGTGCATACAACATGAATGGAATTGAGGTTCAGGGCGGGGTATTGGCGATGAGTTTAGTACCAATAAAAGCATACAAACTTAGGCACTAAATACGCTTAAGTTTGTATCAGATAGGCTTAACCTTGTGTAGGAAACTGATAATCCTCAAAGGTTTTTCTCAATGCTAGCTTATTGAGTTTACCTGTTGCGGTGTGGGGTAATTCTTCAACAAACACAACATCGTCTGGCATTGATATTTTGTGTAGTTTATTTCGCAAAAAATCTAACATTTGTTCGGTTGATACAGTTGTTCCAGGTTGACGAACGACCACCAGTAGTGGGCGCTCTGTCCATTTGGGATGGTCACGTCCAATTGCGGCCGATTCGGCTACTGCCGGATGACTCATTGCTGCATTTTCAATTTCTATTGAACTTACCCATTCACCGCCAGTTTTAATGACATCTTTAGTACGATCGGTAATTTGCATATAACCTTGTGGGTTAATAGTGGCAACATCTCCTGTGTCGAACCATCCAAGTTCATCCACTGGGCATCCTTCTGAACCAGGTACTTGAGATAAACCATAATAACCACTGGATACCCAAGGGCCACGGACTTTTAGGGCTCCAAAGGCAACACCATCCCATGGTAACTCTTGGTTTTTTTCGTCAACAATACGCATTTCAATACCAAACACGCCTCTGCCTTGTAGACACTGTAAATCGATTATCTGTTCTTCAGATAAATCCTCCATGCCTGCCTTTTTGCAATAAATTGTGCCCAGAGGACTGGTTTCGGTCATGCCCCAACCTTGGATCACCTCTATATTATGTTGTTGTTTAAACCGTTCAATAATAGTTCTGGGGCAAGCAGCACCGCCTACACTAACACGAGACAGGCTAGGAATAGTTTTGCCCGTTTTTTCCAAATAATCTAGTAAGCCCAACCAGATTGTGGGTACGCCTGAACTAAACGTGACTTTCTCCGTTTCAATTAGGTTTTGTAGTGATTCACCATCGGCCATTTTAGGCCCAGGCATAACCATTTTGGAGCCTGCTATTAATGATGCATAAGGTGCTCCCCAAGCGTTTACATGGAACATAGGCACTATGGGCAGAGTGGTTTCTTTATAAGACGCCGCTACTACATCGGGCATACTGCCACCTAATGCATGCAGAAGAGTCGAGCGGTGGCTATACACCACACCTTTTGGGTTACCCGTTGTGCCTGATGTGTAACACATGGCACTGGCAGTATTTTCATCAAATTCAGGCCAATAAAAAGAAGTAGACTGCTTACTTATAAGGGTTTCGTAACATATAACGTTAGGCAACGTGGTATCAGGCATATGCGCTTCATCGGTTAAAATGATGTAACCCTCAACCTTGGGAAGATGTGCTTTTAGTGCTTCAAGTAAAGGCACCACTAACAAATCCACAAAAATAAATCGGTCTTCTGCGTGATTGATAATGTAGTTAACTTGTTCAGGGAACAATTTTGGATTGATAGTATGACAAACCATGCCACTACCAGACACGCCGTAATAAAGTTCGAGATGGCGATAATCGTTCCAAGCCAAGGTACCAATGCGATCACCAAATTTAGCACCAAGCTCGACTAAAGCATTGGCTAACTGACGACTACGATTAGCAAAATCTTTATAAGTATGTCGATGTCTTGGGTTATCTGCTGTGACAGAAACAATTTCCGAGTCTGGGAAGTTCTTGTCTGCATGTCGTAATATTGAAGAAATCATTAATTGAGAGTTCATCATCAAAGCTTGCATATTTTTTCCTTTAAATTAGCTAAAAGTTACAAAAGCGGGTACACCACAGAGGGCACCAAATGCCCTCTGTAATTAATGTTTTTTCTTGTTTTTCTGCCATTTACCAGGCAGTCACGCCGCCATCTATGGCGATGGTTTGCCCCGTCATATAAGAATTACCTGGAGACAAAATCAATAACATGGCATTGACCACTTCTTGTGGTTTGGACAAGCGTTTCATAGGCGTACCTCTGGCTAACTGTGCTTGCCCTTCCTGTGAAGCAAATTCACCTAAAATAGCCGTTGGGCTATAAAAAGGACAAATCGCATTGCAGCGCACGCCTTTTCTGGCATATTCAACAGCGGCTGTTTTGGTCAAGCCTACTACTGCATGTTTGGCTGCTGCATATGCCCCTCCTTTTGGTGCTCCGCCTAAACCAGCTAGAGAACTGATATTTAATACATGGCCTTCGCCTTGTTTTAGCATCGCCTCAATTTGGTATTTCATACCAAAAAATACGCCATTGACGTTGACATTAAATTGGCTGTGCATGGTGTCTTCAGTCAATTTATGTAAAGGGGTAAGATCGTGAGCAATGCCAGCATTGTTAACACCAATATCTACCCGGCCAAATTTTTCTAAGGCGTTGTCTACCATGCTTTTACAGTCTTGCTCTTTGGAAACATCACATAACATTGATATTGCGTTGTCTTGTTTTGGCAATGAGGCAAGTGTTTCATCTAAGTTTTGTTGATTGATGTCACTGATCACCAACTTACATCCACGTTTGGCTAGCCCTTGCGCTAACAAACGGCCAAAGCCACCACCTGCACCGGTAATCAATGCTACTTTTCCTGTAAAATCTAATAACTCATCCATCAAATTGTTCCTGTTATTTATTATCTAAAAATTTTAAATGTCATTTATAAAAAGCATTTATAAAAAGCATTTATAAAAAGCATTTATAAAAAGTATTTATAAAAAGTATTTATATAGAGTTGGCATTCATAAAAGTGAGCAATACCTCAGCGAGTTGTTTGCCATGGTCCTCTTGTAAAAAGTGTCCACCTTTTTCAATGGTTGTATGCGCCTGACCTTGGCAGCCGGGGATAAGCTTTTGCATGATTTTGTCACCACCTGAAGTCACTGGATCTGAATCGCTGAAGGCGGTGATAAATGGCTTATGGAATTGTTGCAGTGATTGCCAAGCGAGTCTGTTGGATTCACTGGCAGGGTCATCTGGTGTAGTGGGCACCAATAAAGGAAACTGTCTGACACCTGCTTTAAATGTCTCATCAGGAAAAGGTGCATCATAAGCAGCCATAACTTCAGGGCTGAGGGGTGAAACAGTGGCTCCTTTAATAATCCCCGAGACTGGAAACACTTCTACTTGTTGTGAAAAGGTTTGCCAATTCAAGAATGCGGCACTAGCAGCATGATCGCCAGTAGGTAGCATAGTGTTGGCTGCCAAAACGCAAGCGAACAAATCAGGATGCTCAGCAACCAAGCGTAGCCCCAATAACCCGCCCCAATCTTGGCAAACTAAGGTTATGTCTTTAAGGTTTAATTGAATAACAACCTGGCGCACCCAATCAAGATGTCGTTGATAGGTATAGTCACTGCGCTCAGTCGGTTTATCTGATTTACCGAATCCAATCAAATCGGGCGCTATTACCCGATAACCTGCTGCCACAACTGGGTCAATCATCTTGCGATATAAGTATGCCCAGCTAGGTTCGCCATGTAACATTAATACAACATTGGCATGCTTTGGGCCTTCATCTATATAGTGAAGTTTTAGCGAACCACCTTCATTATCATCAACTTGCAAAAAATGAGGGGCGTAAGAAAAGTCTGCTATTTGTTCGAAACAATGTTCAGGGGTTGTTAAAAACTTCAATGGTCGGCTCTCGATGTAATCAATATGTAAATTAATTGTGATGTAGAACATCAAAAGTGTCGTGAAAAGTCAACTTGCTCAGACTAATGCAGGATTATCTGTTTAA
>JAWUXU010000112.1:0-58265 GCA_034111145.1 Paraglaciecola sp. | reverse complement strand
CAAACTAAGTAAGGTTCAGGTAAGTGCAATAATTTTCTGCCGGCGTATTTACCAAAAGGCATCGTTTGATTAATTGCGTCCAATAGGGCTTGATTATTCAATATCTGACTCGTGATGTTGATTTTGTTGGGTTTGCCAAAGCTTTTTATAAGCGCCGTTTAAGTCTAGTAGCTGATGATGACTACCTTGCTCTAATATGCGTCCATTACCCATCACCACAATTTTATCTGCATCGACAATGGTGGATAAGCGATGTGCAATCACGAGGCTAGTGTGGCCTTGTGATATTTCTTTTAGTGCAGTCAAAATGGCTTGTTCTGATTGGCTGTCTAGAGAGGATGTTGCCTCGTCGAATACCATAATAGGTGGACGTTTTAATATAGTTCTAGCAATGGCGACACGTTGTTTTTCGCCACCGGAGAGCTTAAGACCTCGCTCGCCGACAGATGTTTTCTCACCATCTGGGAGTGATGTGATAAAGGCGCGAAGATGGGCTAAGTCAATGGCTTGTTGTACTTCAGCATCAGCCGCATCTGGCCGGCCATAACGAATATTTTCAAAAATAGTATCGTTGAATAACACGGTATCTTGGGGAACAATGCCTATGGCCTTGCGCAAGGAGTGTTGATTGACCTTACTGATATCTTGCCCGTCAATACTGATGCTGCCCTTTGCAGAATCGTAAAATCTAAATAACAACTTGACTAAGGTTGACTTGCCCGAACCACTTTCTCCTACCACTGCAACTTTTTGTCCAGGTAGGATATCAAAACTAATATCATGCAAAATAGTACGGTCGGGGCGATAACTGAACTGAACTTGGTGAAAGCTTATTTTCCCTTGGGTGATTGCTAAGTCTTTGGCGTTTTCATCTATTGGCACATTAGGCTGTTTATCCAATAAGTTAAATAGGTTTTCAATATTTGCAATCGACCCACGTATTTCACGGTATACAAACCCCAAGAAATTTAATGGCATAAATATTTGCATAGTAAAGGCGTTGATCAATACAAAGTCGCCAATGGTCATATCACCTTGGGCGACTTTATAAGCCGCAAGCGCCATCATACTGGTCATTGCGATAGCAATAATCGAAGCTTGGCCACCGTTTAATGCAAATAATGACAAGCGGTTCTTGCGTCGTGCATTTTCCCAGTTGGCTAAGTCAACATCGTATCTATTTGCTTCGTAAGTTTCGTTATTGAAATACTTAACGGTTTCGTAGTTCAGTAAGCTATCAATGGCTCTTGAGCTAGTGCTTGAGTCCGCTTGGTTGACTTCACGAACGAATTGAGTACGCCAGTCAGTTGCTTTGACTGAAAAACTCACATAACCGACCACTGAAACCAAAATTATCAGTGCAAAACTTACCCCGTAATTGTAGAATAACACGCCCACTACAACAGCTATTTCAAATAGCGTTGGTACAATATTAAAAACTAAAAAGCGCATTAAAAAACTGATGCCGCTGGTGCCGCGCTCGATGTCTCTTGATAATCCTCCCGTTTGCCTATTGAGGTGAAAATCTAAATCTAAATTATGTAGGTGTCGGAATACTTGTAAACCTAAACGCCGCATGGCACGCTCGGTTACTCTTCCAAAAAGGGTGTCTCTTATCTCACCAAACAATACATTAGCCAAACGTAACAGCCCATAAGCGGCAACTAAGCCAAAAGGCACAAGGATTATAGCGTCAGCCGCACGTTCTGCATTAAGTTCATCAACAGTGTATTTAAGAATAAACGGTAGATAGATACTTGCTGTTTTGGCGGCAATTAAACACAGCAGGGCTAAACCTACTCTAACCTTAAATTCAGTCAAATACGGCCATAGCTGGGAAAATATACGCCAATTAATTGGCGTGTCATCATTAATGGGGTGTCGATTAGAGCGCATGTGTTAAGTGTTCTACCTTAGGTATTAATAGAGTTTTTTTGTCGATGCTTTAGCTAATAATGCAGCGATTTCGACCTTGTTCTTTGGCTTTATAAAGATTAGCATCTGCTTTTGTGATCCCTTGATTAATCGTATCAGTTACAACTATTTGATGTAATCCAAAACTAACCGTAGCACTGAAATTCTTATCCCCTTGGGTATACTGTTCTTTTTCAACTTTAGCTCTTATTTTTTCTGCTAGTTGCATGCCTTGGCTACCGTTGGGTTCAGGTAACAAAAATAAGTATTCTTCGCCGCCCACCTTGCTAGTGAGTCTTGTTTACGTAATCCTAACTTAAAAACAGCCCCTAAACTTTTTATTATCTCATCTCCTTTGTCATGGTCATATTGGTCGTTGACGGACTTGAAGTTATCGATATCACACATCATTACGGTTAGATTATTTTTGTAGCGTTGACTTCGTTCAAATTCATTCTGCAATTTTTCTCGCATTCCGCGGCGGTTCAATAATCCGGATAGAGGATCGCGCATGGCCTGCCTCTCAAACTTTTGACTCATCTCTTGGATCCGAATAAGTAAAATTTGTCTAACATACTCGTAGAAAGCAAATAAACATGAAACAGTTAAGAACGAATAAATTAATCTAGACTTAAACTCTAATGTATAAGTGGTACCAAGCCATTCATTATTCGGATAAAACATCAACACACTAATAATCAAAAAAATAAACCAATATTGCGTGTGCCTTTGCGCATCCCTCCAAAAAATAGGGCAACTGGCGGAACAATGTAAATCCACAACGGACCTGTGCCATTTACTCCTCCGGTGAAAACTAGGTAAATCATCAGTAGTATTAGTGAGATAGTTAATAAATTTGCTGAGAATTTGTAAGCGTTAGCAACACGCTTTGAATGAAGAATTAGATCTGAACTAAAGAACAATATACAGGCTATAAGCAACACAGTACCAAGCAATATATCTTGTCTAATAAATGCGCTAACACCCATTAGGAAGGTGATAATGTAACCAATAAGACCAAACAAATTGGCAACAAAAATACGTTGATTTGACTCCGTATTGCTTGATTGCACCACGCCAGTATTTAAATGATTTTTAGCATGCCTCTTAAATTTTTTAAAATCCATAAACTACTTCTAATTATTCGGCAAAGCCGCAATATCCCTTTCTATCTGTTTGGCCAAACTATTAATCAACGTTCTGAGTTTTTCAACAGCATGGGCATATCCATCTTGGTTTAGTTCTGACTCAAAAAAGAATGGTTGACTTGATGTGGGAAATTTATTGTTTTTCGTTACCTCAGTATCACTTAAGGATAACCAGTAACGTCCAGAACTAACAACAATTGAAGTGTCTGTTGCATGGAAATGCTCTAATTCAACTTTAATGCTAGAAACGGCAAACTCTGCGTCTGGCGAATTATGTTCAACGTAAACACGTTGGCCTGTTGCATTAAGATCTTCAAGTAGTGCTTTATAAAATGAAGATTGCAGTTTTTCTGCCCACACATTTTGTCGTGAGTAATACAACTCGTGCTTGTCGACTTGCATGACCAAGCTTAATTTATTCAGATATTCGGCTACATCCACTACTTGCAATATGACGACAGGTTTTGCTTGAATACTGGTGTGTGAAATATTATTTTTTGGTGTATGTAATAAATAATATTTCACCATCAATGGTTTAGATATACAGCTCGACAATAGGACCAAAAATAATGAAGTGATGATTATTTTCATGCTAATTTCCTTGCTCTTTATTGCTTGGTTTTTTGGCTTTGGGAATTAATATTGAGCCGCTTCCATCAGTAAAAATCAAACTATTAGGTGTACTGTTTAATTGCAATAATAATGGTTGGAATTCTTGCAGGGTGCTTTGTAGTGTTTGCATAGTTTTATTGAGTTCGTCGTTGGTTTCTGAATCAGCAGAATAATCCTGAGTTAATTTTGACAGGTTTTTTAACGTTTCAACTAAGGTTGCACTGACTTTATCCTCACGCATAGAATTTACTAAGTTGTCTGCTGTATTCGCGGTTGATTGCAACGATTGTGCTGCTTGCGCTATTTGTAACAGCATATTGTTAGCATTTTTTGAAATATCATCTAGTTTGATCTCATTAATACTGTCTAATATAGCAGTGACTTTTGCTGTTATTTCCGAGAGTTCACCAGAAATAGTTGGAATAACTTCATAGTCCTTTATGAGTCTCACTTCTTCAGTAGCTGCATCGGGATAATGTTGCAAGTCAACAAATAAAGCGCCAGTTAGAAGATTACCTGTTTTTAAGTTTGCTCTGAGACCTCGCTCAATCCAAAGGCTGATTTGTTTGCGGATAAAGGATAAACCTGTTTCATCATCTGGTTGTTGTGCACGGCCGGGTTGAATACTGATGACAATAGGTATGTCGTAACCTTGCTCTAATAAACCCTCTTGATTACTAAATATCTCGTTAATTGATAATACCTTTCCAATAACTAGACCCCGGTACTCAACAGGCGCGCCAACATGCAACCCTCTCACGGTATCTTTAACCAAAATGACATACTCAGCACTTAACTTAAAACGCTCTTCGGACGCCGAGTTATGAGTCGGGTGAATATCAAAAAAGCTTCGTTCACTTATTTCTTCGCCTCTCGGCATCCCTTCAGGAATACCGAAAGTGACGCCATTGGTTAGCAGGGTTTCTAAACTACCAGTACTGACCTTTACACCGCTGGCACCCAATTCCATTTGTACACCACTGATGTCCCAAAACTTGGTGTTGGTGGTAATTAGTTTGTGATAAGGCGCTTCTATAAAGGTATTGTAATACACAACCCTCTCCTCAAAGTTGAAAAAAATATCTTCAAATTCCCCTACCTTAATACCTTTATACACCACAGGATCGCCTTTTTTATAGGCAAATTCACTTTCACTGTTCAACGTTACATGTAATCCTGGTGTGCCTTTTGGAGTAACAGGCGGAGCTTCAAGGGCGACAAATGTTTCACTTTTTTGTTTTTCGACTCCAGGCGCCATATTAATATAAGGGCCAGACAATATTGTGCCTAAACCTGACACACCGTTAAGTGACACATTGGGGGAAACAATCCAAAACTGATTGTCAGAATGCAGAATTGGAGCAACATTTTTATCCATTCTAACCGTCACTAAAACACCACTTAAATCATCATTAAGCTCTATTTTATTGACTAGGCCTATATCCACATCTCGAGTTTTTATTTTGGTTTTTCCTGCTTCTAATCCAGTTGCAGTTTTAAATTCAATCGTAATAATCGGGCCCTGGTTACTCCATTGGTAATACACCATCCATATACCAATAAACAAGGCAACAATAGGCACAAACCAAATTTTGGATAATGTCCTGACAGGTTTAATTAATGCTTCTTCAGGCACCTTGGGTTGTTGTTGCAGATCCTGACTCATAATGGCTTTTCTCCGCCTTTTAGTTTTTCGGTTTCATACCATATAAGCCTTGAGTCAAAAGACATAGCCGCAAGCATAGTGAATATTACTACGCCACAAAAAGCTAATGCTGCGTGACCTGGTAATGCATTCATGATGTTACCTAATTGGATTAAGCTTACCAATACCGCCACTACAAACACATCAATCATCGACCAGCGGCCAACAAACTCGGTGATACGATACCAAAATATCCTTTCACTATTGGCATGTTGCTGTTTCCTTTGAACTGAATAATTCAACCAACACAAAATAACTATTTTCGCTACTGGAATAAACACGCTAGCAATAAAAATAATAATAGCAATGGGATATGAGTCCATTTCCCATAGTAATATGACGCCTCCTAGGATTGTACTTGGATCGTCACTTCCCAGAACACTTGTATGCATTATGGGTAAAATGTTTGCTGGGATGTATAACAATATTGAGGTGAGTAACAATGCCCATGTTGTTTGAATGCTTCTTAAACGGTTAATTGGTGCCTGTCCCTCTTTTATTTCAACCTTGAGCAATAGTTTTAACTGATATTTATCTACAAATAGCAGGGTAATGGTCATGAAAATAGTAAAAAGTAGATATGCGTAAAATGATAGACCTAATCCTATGTCTGCCATGGATAGAATTTTTACCAAACTGACTAACACCCCAATTAAAAATATTTCAGCCATGGTCCAAGGGAGCAAGTTAAACAATGTTTTTATGACCCACTCAGCCTTTGTTGGACGAAAGCCTAAGCTCAGCGGTACTAACAAATACAATAAACTCAATAAAACAAATGCGGGAAGTATCAATATTGCTAACACTTGCACTAATGCAAGGAGCGCATAGTCTTTTTCTACCAAAACCCACAACCCACCAAGAATATCAATAGACGTATATCGACCACTGGTACTGAACGATAGGAATTCAAACGGTAGAGATGCAAGCAAGAATATAAGTGAGGTGGTCGCCAAAGCAATAATACGTTGCGACGCATGGTGGTGATAGACAGTCAACTGCAAACCACATCGAGGACACACAGCCGCCTGCTTATGGGTCAATGATGGCAACTTAACTCTTAAGTGGCACTCATGACACAACATTGTGTGTGGCTTGGGTATTATGGTCTTAGTTTCGATTGTTCTACTCTGTATCGTATGGCGGATGTAAGATAAATTTATTGGGTTATTAAACAATAATTTATCACAAAATTCAGTAACATTTTATTAATAGACTCATATAGTTATGTTTGTAAGGCTTGCTCGCGAGATTTAACGAATACGTCCACCGAGCGCGCAATATCTTGTTTGGTCGTTGCCCAAGAACACAGGCTAATGCGAATGACACTTTTCTCATGCCAGGTCGAGCCACCACACCAGCATTCGCCTGATTGCTGCACTAAAGATAAGGTCTTTTTAGTCAGTTGCTCGGTTTCACACCTAAGGATCACTTGATTAAAAGCGACTTTATTTAATGTTGTGAACCCGTTATCCGTTAATAAATCAGCGAAAAGTTGTGCATGACTATGAAGTTGTTCAACCAGCTCAGCTATGCCATTACGTCCCAAGTATTTCATGGCCGCCCAAAGTTCAATGGCTCTGGCGCGTTTTGACATTTCAGGGGTATATAACAAACCATCCCGCTGTTCACTAAGCTGAATATAACTACCTTGTTGATGCAAAGCACTAGTTAAGGCTTCGGCATCTTTGCATAATACAATGCCACAATCATAGGGAGTGTTAAGGGTTTTGTGAGGATCTACTGACCATGAATTGGCTAATTCCATACCTGTAGTTTGTTTATCAAACACATTTGATGCTTTAGCCCATAATCCAAATGCGCCATCTATATGTACCCAAGCTTGGGCTTTGTTTGCCAACTGACATAATTGAGTAAAGTCATCAAAGGCACCTGAATTTACGTTACCTGCTTGTAATACTAAAATACAACTCTGATCTAATTTAGGTAGTTTTTCGACTATCATCCGACCTTGGTTATCACAATCCACCCACTCGATTGATGCCTTCCCAAAGCCTAACAAACTGATGGCTTTAGCCACGGTACCGTGAGTTTGTTTACCCAGTATCATGCGAATTTTTGGCGCGCCAAATAACCCTTGTTGGTTAACATCCCAGCCTAGGTTTTGTAGCTGACGAAACCTCGCAGCGGCGAGACCCGATAACGTCGCAATCGATGTGCCGCTAACAAACCCCGCCACAGTTTGCTGAGGTAGGCCAAAAAGTTGATTGAGCCAATTTTGACAAACACTCTCTAACTTAGATGCGATAGGTGACATCACATATAATGCTGCATTTTGATCCCATACGTCAGACAACCACTTAGTGGCCAAAGTAACGGGTAGGGCATTACCATTCACAAATCCAAAATAACGACCTCCAGTTTGGGCAACGGTGTTAACTGAGCCTACAGTGTTAAGTAGCTCCAGCACTAAGGCTGGGTCGCTTGTGTTTTTGGGTAAGGACTCATCAAAGATAGCCAGTTTATCGAGGTTTACTTCATTAGGAAATACACGTTGGTTTGACTGATTATCTATGTAGTCAAATGCAGCTTTCTGAGCTTGTTTTAGTAGATCTTTAGTGTTTTGTTGATCAAACAATTCGTGTTGCAGCTTATTCATTTTGGGTCCTCTCATCATATACGTATTATTACGTTTATTGCTGCGCTGTGCCAGGCACAGTTTTTTGTTCGAATTAGGCAGTTTAAACACGTAGAAGAACAAGTGGACAAATTCCTTTACATATTTAGAGTTGCGCTAGGACTTATTTATCTTTTCAATAACTTAGATATTGGTCTTTAAAGATGATGATCGGTTATTTTAGTACGTAAATTGACAACAGTTGGAACATTAATGAAAAAAACAATATTCAGTGCAGCGATTGCTTCAGTATTTTTACTCGGCGCATGCAGCAAACACAGTGAACAAGAACAAACTAATACAGCCGATAAAACGGTCAGTGTAGCCAATATTAAAGGTATCGCTGAGCTGGGTAGCTTTGGCGTTGCACTTAATGCTAGAGATGAGTCGGTAAAGCCAGGTGATGACTTTTTTAAATATGCTGGTGGAACATGGTACAAAAACTTCGAAATGCCAAGTGATAAAACCCGCTATGGGGCGTTTGATAAATTAGCTGAACGCAGTGAAGCACAAATAAAAGAAATAGTAGAAGCAATCAGTCAGGGTAAAAATTTAAATCTAGAACAACAAATGGTCGCAGATTTTTATACTGCCTATATGGATATTGAGTCTGTAAATGCTAAAGGTATTTCACCCATTACTCCTATTCTAGATAAGATTAGTCATATTGAGAACAAAAAAACTCTAACTGCTGCATTTGGCAGTGCTTGGTTAGATGGCTCAATTAGTCCGATCTCTGGTGGTCTAGGTTTTAATCGATTAGATCCCGATCAGTATCAAATGTCGATAAGTGTTAGTGGGTTAGGTTTACCTGACCGATCTTATTACCTTGAAGATTCTGAGCGTTTTGTGGGAATTCGTAACGCTTATGTTGTACATATTAGTCAAATGTTGGATTTTGCAAATGTGGAAGATGCCGCACAGAAGGCTCAACAGATACTAGAGCTAGAGACAAAAATAGCTGAAGTGCAATGGCCTCGTGAGAAACGGCGTGATCGCGATCTTACACTTAATCAATTGGCACGTGAAAATTTAACTGACACATATCCTCGTTTTGAATGGAACACATATCTAGCTAAGACTGGTTATAAAGTTACCCACTTAAATATTTCGCAGCCACAACCTATAAAAGATGTGATTAAAGTCATAAAAGATCAGCCTCTTGAAGTATGGAAAGACTATATGACATACCATACTATTTCGAATCATGCGGCGTATTTGTCTGATGATATTTTCATGACAAACTTCGAATTTTTCGGTAAAACTTTAAACGGTCAACAAGAGCCTCGTCCCCGTTGGAAAAGAGCAATTGTCGCTTTGTCTGGTACTCAGTCACTTGGTTTTGCCATAGGTAAAACCTATGTTGAAAAGCATTTTCCTTCTAGTTCAAAAGCACAAATGGCTGACCTAGTTGAAAATTTACGGAAAGCACTTGCAGAGCGTATTGAGGGCTTAGATTGGATGAGCACAGAAACCAAAGTCAATGCCCAAGCTAAGCTAGCTGCATTTGTGCCAAAAATTGGATATCCAGATAAATGGCAGAACTTTGATGGTTTAGACATAAAAGCAGATGACTTGTTTGGAAACGTGGTGCGTATGCGTGAGTTCTTCCGTGCAGACAGTGTTAGTAAAGAGTTAGATAAAACCGATCGTGATCGCTGGGGTATGGCGCCACAACGAGTGAACGCTTATTACAATAGCTCGTTTAACGAAATAGTCTTTCCTGCAGCAATATTACAACCACCATTCTTTGATCCAAATGCCGATTCTGCGGTCAACTATGGTGGCATAGGCGCAGTAATTGGCCACGAAATGGGTCATGGCTTTGATGACCAAGGATCTAAGTCTGATGCCAATGGTATTCAACAAAATTGGTGGACCGACCAAGACAGAGCTGCATTTGAAACCAAAGCAGATGCACTCGCGCAACAGTACAGTGCTTATGAGCCAATCGAAGGTAATTTTGTCAACGGTCGCAACAGCCTTGGTGAAAACATTGGTGATGTGGGTGGACTTTCTATGGCTTATCACGCTTACAAACTTAGTTTGAATGGTAAAGAAGCACCAGTAATTGATGGTGTCACAGGTGACCAACGTTTCTTCTTAGCTTGGGCGCAGGTTTGGCGCGAAAAACGCACTGAGCAAAGTATGTTGTCACAATTAAAAGGGGGGACTCATGCTCCCGGTCGTTACCGTGCATTGGCACCGCGTAATCACGACGCTTGGTATGAAGCCTTTAACGTACAACCTGAAGATGCCCTTTATTTAGCGCCTGAAGACCGCGTACGTATTTGGTAATGTAGTTTGACGTAATATAAAAAACGGGCGCATTAAGCGCCCGTTTTTGTTTTTGCATTTTTTGTTACGCTTTGGAAGGGTTAACTAAGTATTTTTCACCTGTCTTTTTAGCGTTGTATTTATGAATAGCTTGTGGATGCATTACCTCTTCTAGGCTAAGCTCCTCAGTGAAAGTAGAAGCAAAAGTGGTGTTAATTTCATCTGCTACTTTTTTATGTAATTGACCTACTTGTTGTGGCTGCAATTTACCTAAGAAACGCATTAACAACCATCCGCCTATGCCCCATGTCATGCCATATGCACGATTAAGCACTGTTGGATTAAAGTCTAAACCACCATAGATATACACTTGTTTATTGGCTTCTGAACCGTAGGTATTAAATCCTACCGCATTTTTACTTCCAACCGCTTCCATTGCAGTCAAAATATCGCTGACTAAATCACCGCCACCAATAGCATCAAAGGCTAGGGTCGCGCCTGTTTCTTCAATAGCTTGATATAAATCTTTTTTGAAACTTGGGCTAGATGAATCACAGATATGTTTAGCGCCAATTTCTTTTAATATATCGGTCTGCTGTTGATTACGTACAACATTTACCAAAGGTACATCTTCAGCTAAGCAAATTTTGTTGAGCATTTGGCCCAAAGCAGAAGCCGCAGCGGTATGCACTAAACCAGAATGTCCTTCCATACGCATGGTCTCGACCATACCCAATGCCGTAAGTGGATTTACAAAAGAAGACGCGGCATCTTTAGCAGTAGTTCCTTCGTTATGCACTATACATGCTTGCATAGGTACACAACAATATTCGCTATATACAGCCCCTGATAACACACCCACTGTTTTACCCATTAGAGCCTGTGCCGCAGGGTGATCGCCGGTGGCTATAACAGTACCTGC
Organism: Paraglaciecola sp.; assembly: GCA_034111145.1. GTDB lineage: Bacteria > Pseudomonadota > Gammaproteobacteria > Enterobacterales > Alteromonadaceae > Paraglaciecola. The sequence goes on along the minus strand of JAWUXU010000112.1, from coordinate 47,049 downwards.
ACCTTCATTACCTATAGGTAACACTTGATCTAAACGTGATTTGATACGTGGCAATATGCCTTTGTGTACGGGCGCAGTCATAACTTTTTTATCTGCGTCATAACTTGCTTCAGCTAAGTTAGCTGGGCCAAACATTGGCCACATATCTGAAGGATTGATAGGGGCTGCTTCAATGCGAACTATGACTTCATGAGGTTTTGGTGTTGGCACATCCCGTTCATTTAAGGAGATTACAAGCTGTCCATCTGAAGTTATTTGAGTAAAGAGTTGTTTTGATGTTTTCATTATTATTTTCTCTAACGTAGATTTGTGACTACAAAGTTAACCGAACAAGTTCAAGTTCACCATTTTAATGGTGAACATAGGCCGATAATTTGTATGTATGGGAATGTTTTAATGATAATTCAATGTTTGTTAAACATTAATGATCTCCAATGGCAGAACTAAAAGTTGTGCTACAGAGCCTTGCTTAAGCATATTGTTATAAATGGGCTTTTTATGGTCACTGTTGGTGGTGGCTTTATACTTATTATTATAACGCAGCCACACGCCTGCTTCTTTCATCAATTTGGTTGTTTTTCTGCGACCCTTTGGGAAGCTCAGCTCATTCAATACTTTTTTAATGCGTCTTCGGCGTATATATTTTCGCTGAACTTGGCGAAGTCTTTTAACCATGGCAGCATCTCCTGATGCGTCAGGTCATCAGGTTTATCTATTTGGCGCTCCTGTAACCATAATAATTGTTGCTTTGTACACTCAGTAACCTAAACATTAAGCGCACAGGCTAGATTTTCTTATATCGGGTAATAAACGAATATTTCACTTCGTTTATTTAGCATACAGACCGTCGCTTTTTTTAATATCTCGCGCTCCATTTCGAGACGCTTAACTTGCCCCTTCAAGCTGCGAATTTTTGCTTGTTCGAGTGTTAGGGAGCCATTACCATGAAAAGCATGACCATCATTATCTTTTACTCCTTAAGCTAACGCCCGGGTATCTGAAGGCTAAGCCCTAAATTCTTGACGGCCTCTGCTCGACTGTATTTTTGCTAGACCACCAAGGCGATGGCATCCAGTTTTATTTTTTTTAATATTGCTTACGAGCTATTATTGTATATCTCCGGTTAAGGCTATTTTGTCTTAATTAGGGGAGTATCTATGCAACCGTATCATTAATTATTGGATAAAAATTAAGGTAATATATATCATTGGATCCATATTACTCATTTAGCTTTTTTGCTTTAGCGCAGCCAACAGATTGCTGTGCACACCACAGCTGATTAAACTGAGTTGAATTACACATAATGCTTGAAACTCTGTCCTCAATTTCTTCCAGACTCCGATGGTTAAGACCTATCGTTTTAATTATAGGATTAGTTTGCCTCGGTATATTTAGCTCTTCATTATTTGATGTTGGGTACTTCATTGAAGAGGTGTATCTGATCCCCGGTTTGGCTGGTTTTATTTGGAGTGTGTTACTTTTTATTATGCTGAATGCTTTCGTTAATATTCCTATTAAGTCCGTTGGCAAAGTCGGTTTTTTTACCAAAATAAAACATTGGCTTGTAAAGTTGGGATACAGCATGTTGTCAGTCATTTTTTTGCTGATGACTGTTGCGGGAATAATTTTAAGCTTTAGGTTATCCAGCGTTTGGTTTGCACACTAAGTTGAATGAATAATACAAAGGATAGTTTTAACGGGATTGTTTGCATATATAAAAAAGCCACTTAAAAAGTGGCTTAATCAAAACATAACACTCACCTATGTTTAATAACTGGCGTTCCCCGGCGTTCTGGGGAAAGCAATTACATCTCGGACATTCTGCATACCTGTCACATAAGCGACTAAGCGTTCAAAGCCTAAGCCAAAACCAGAGTGGGGGACAGTACCGTATTTACGTAAGTCTCGGTACCAGCTGTAGTCTTCTGGGTCGAGATTCATTTCTGCTAAACGACGGTCGAATACGTCAAGGCGTTCTTCACGCTGTGAACCACCGATGATTTCACCAATGCCTGGTGCTAAAACGTCCATAGCGGCGACGGTTTTGCCATCGTCATTAATGCGCATATAGAACGCTTTAATGTCTTTGGGGTAGTTTTGCATGATTATAGGTGCGCCAACATGTTCTTCGGCTAAGTAACGCTCATGCTCTGAGGACAAATCTACGCCCCAACTCACAGGGAACTCAAACTTTTTACCACAGTTTTGCAATATTTCAATGGCTTGTGTGTAATCCATACGCACGAAATCTTGGTTTATCACTTTTTCTAAACGGGATATGGCTTCTTTATTAATACGCTCGGCAAAAAACGCCATATCGTCCGGGCGCTCTGCTAGAACAGCTTTGAATACATATTTAAGCAAGTCTTCAGATAGCTGGGCTATGTCCGCTAAATCAGCAAAGGCGACTTCAGGTTCGATCATCCAAAACTCGGCTAAATGACGACTAGTGTTGGAGTTTTCGGCTCTAAAAGTAGGGCCAAAGGTATAAATCTTTGACATCGCGGTGGCGTAAGTTTCGCCGTTTAACTGACCTGATACGGTTAAAAATGTTTCTTTACCAAAAAAGTCTTGGCTGTAATCAACTTCGTCTGTTTCTGTTTTAGGAATATTCTGCATATCTAAAGTAGAAACTCTAAACATCTCACCTGCGCCTTCGGTATCGCTACCTGTCAAAATTGGCGTACTTACCCAGCAATAACCTTGTTCATGGAAAAAACGATGAATGGCTTGAGATAAACAGTTACGCACACGGGTAACTGCGCCGCCTACATTTGTGCGGGCACGCAAATGTGCATGCTCTCGCAAGTATTCTAGACTGTGGCGTTTAGGTGCCATAGGATAAGTGTCTGGATTTTCTACCCAACCTATTATTTCAACTGTTGTGGCCTGAATTTCTAAAGATTGACCTTGACCTTGCGACTCCTTCAATGAGCCCGTGACCACCAGTGAACAACTGGTAGTCAGTTTTTGGATATCAGAGTAATTTTCAATGGAACTCAGTGCAATCACCTGAATAGGATCGAAACAGCTGCCATCGTGTAAGGCAATAAAAGACAAACCCGCTTTTGAATCACGGCGAGTACGAACCCACCCTTTAACTGTAACTTGGTCACCAACTGAATATTTACCGGCAAAAATGTCTGCCACCGGGGCGTGCGCCATTTACTTTTCTCCAATTATTGGGATATCGATCCCGACATTATTTATTATATAAACTGTTTTCCAAAACATAACCAAAAGTATAATCTGTAAAATCAAATTTACTGAGTTTTGCTAAATGCCGTACAAAGAGACAAAACAAAGACATAAAACACTCTTGAAACTTTAGATACAGCCGAAAATTCACATAATTGGCTGTATTACTGCATGCAGTTTACTTGGCTAATCTCGCAAGGTGTGTAATCTTACTCAGGTAACGCCTAGACTCAAGAAAAATCGACAATTAAGCACATGAAAAACACTGTACAAAGATCAACACTTGTTCAAAACAGAAGAAAGTCACCTCGGGAAAGTGACAAGTTTTTCCAATGCATGGTGTTTATCAACGTTTTAGGATGGTTAGTATTTATTGGGGCACTGCTTGTGTTTCATTATGCTCGTCCTGAATTTGTTTCTGGGGTGCAAGTCTTCTGGGATATGGAAGGTCGTCAAGAATGGTCTAAAGCACTCACTGGGTATTTAGTAGGTTTGTTATCGTTATGTGTGATGATTAGTGTGGCTGTGTTAATTATGAAGCGCAGGCGCAATCGCCGTGACAAAGATTATTTTGGTATTAATGGTTATGTGTTGATGATCACAGCTACGTCGAGTTTAATTATTTTATATTTTGAATTTACCGCGTCTTAAACGTTTAGCGTTTTTACCATTTTAACGGTTGTTAATACTTGCCCTCGGATAGTGACAGCTTGCTGTTTTATCGGGTTACATCCTTGTGCTTCGAAAAATGCTTTAGCTGTTAAACTGACGTCTGCCGATAATTGGGTCATACCTTGTTGCTTAGCTAAAGTGTGAATATGCGCCATTAATGCAGAGCCTACACCTATACCTTGATATCGATAATGGCAGAAAAAGTGGTCTATATAACCATTTTTTTGCACGTCACTAGAGCCTAATATTTCGTCATTATTTATACACACAAAAGAGTAAAGCTTCGTCAGTTTCTTGCACCATAAGTTTTTATCGAATTGCGAAGGTGCCCAAGCGTCTAATTGTTTTTGAGTATAATGTTGGGAGTTAACATGATGAATAGTTTGGTTAAAAAGTTGCCATATTTCATGTTCTTCACCAAGATGGTAAGGTCATATATTCATTGATAATCCCCTGCGTTGATAGACCCTGTAATGTTAAAGCATTTGCAATGCAAATATTTGTTATTCAATATGTCAAAGAATGTGAGTAAATTTAGCCCCTGATGAGTTTTTGTTGAATGTCATTGTTGGGAGTCATTGTAAGGAGTAATAAGATGGATGAAAAATTTCGGCAGTTGATCGAGCTAGGTGCTGGAGAGTTCGAATACGTAGATGGTTTACTCATTGCCCATCTTGAGGCTACTAGATGTCTATTGAAGTCTTGGAACGCATCAGAAATGTTGCAAGATGCTGGTTTGTATCATGCCGCTTATGGTACTTCTGTTTTTGTACGAAATTTATTTGAGTTATCACAAAGACAAGAGGTGGTAGCTGTAATTGGTAGTGATGCAGAAAATATCGTTTACCATTATTGTGCATGCGACACAGATGCTTTTTTCCCTCAGTTTGGCCTAGTCGACAAACCAGTCTTTTATGACCGCATAACTGCTGAGAAATCAGTTATATCCTCGGAGCTGTTGCAACAAATATGTGAACTTACCGTTGCCAACGAAACTGAAATCGCTATGAAGAGCCCAGATTTTGTCGCACAACATGGCTCTGGACTTGTTGACTTATTTCGTCGTATGCAAACGTTTATAAGCCCTAGTGCTAAGCGAAAAGTCCAACATGTTTTTGCATCTCATTTGTAGGATCTTTTGAATTTCCGCCTTGATTTTTGGTCAATCACCATCCAAGCTCGACAGCCCAAATAGTGATTATTTAAGTCATAACCCTCCATTATCAGCAAAAATAGTCAAAATATCATTATATTCGTTTGTTATTCTTTGTCTTGTCTTGGAGGCAGTCTAAGCGACAGCACCCAGGAAATGCTGACGGGTAAACCTTCTACACGTGCCGGCATACCTGCAGTTTGACTGTCGGGATTACTCAATGGCAATGCCGATAACAGTGCCACCTTTACCGACAACTGCGACTTGGTTATTTTAAATTGGAGATTAATTTGTGAATTCATGGATTATTACTCAGCTTAATTAATGTGCTGAGTATTTTGATATAAATATTTTAGGCTAAAAAATTTGCATACAAGGTGGCAAACATTGAATAAATTTTCGAATTTTATCAAATGACTGGAAAATATGACTTTATGCTCAAAGTAGTTGTAGCAGACATGCAAGTCTTTGATGTATTTTATGAAAGTTCGGTAGATGGCATAAACTTGTTTGACGTGAAATCAAGTTTTACGATAAAAAAATTAGTATACTGACACCGCAATCTTATAAGATTATTTTTATAAGATTGCCTGTTTAGTCTTTCAGGTCCAACATAATAAAAAGCGTGTTAGCAATATAAGGTCCTTGTATGCATTGGTATTCTGTTTTACCCCCCATCATTGCCATTGTGATTGTGTTTTGGCGAAAAGAAGTCATTTTAGCTTTGGTAGCAGCTATATTGTCTGCTGAGTTTTTGCTAGCTTATCAAAATCAAAATGAAGTGTTTTTTACCGGTGCAATAGGTTCAATCGAACGGGTAATAGAAATTATTACTTCTGCTGGTAATAGCAGGATTTTATTATTTAGTGTGTTGATAGGTGCTCTTTTAGCTTATATGCGTTATTCAGGTGGTGTAACGGCCACGGTTGAATTATTAGTCAAAAAAGGCGTGGCAAAGAGCAAAAAGCAGGTTGGGTTACTGACCATGTTCACTGGCATAGTGGTTTTTATTGAATCAAATCTAAGCGTGTTGGCTTCGGGGATCTTAGCGAGAGGTTTGTTTGATAAATTTAATATGAGTCGTGCGAGACTGGCTTATATTATTGATAGCACCAGTGCACCAATATGTATTCTTATTTTACTTAATGGTTGGGGCGCTTTTATTTTAGGTTTGCTGAGCAATTATGAATTAGAGCAAAGTGCGGTATCAATTTTATGGGGTACTATTCCCCTTAATTTTTACGCTATTATTGCCCTTGTGCTGGTGCTGTACACAATCTTGGCAGACAAAGTTCATGGGCCAATGAAAGATGCTGAGCGAGAACTGGTTAAATTAGAAGGCGAACAAATGCCTGTTGCAGCCAGTAAAGCGCGCTTTATGTTACTGCCTCTTGCCAGTATGATCCTAGGTATGATGGGTTTTATGCTGTGGACCGGAAATGGTGATTTATCTAGTGGTAGCGGCAGTAAGTCGGTATTGTATGCAACTGTGTTGGCATGTTTTGTTGCTTACATGTTATTACTTTGCTCGAAACAGTACTCTCATAAAGAATTAGTAGATACAGGCTTCAAAGGTATGGGAGAAATTTTACCATTGGTTGCTATTGTGCTGTTTTCACTTACCTTAGGTGCGAGTTTAAAAGAGCTGGGCACTGGTGTCTTCGTAGCCAATATTGTGGGCGATTATTTGCCTTTTAGTTTAATAGTGCCTGTGCTCTTTTTAGCTGGAGCAGTCATGTCTTTTACTACTGGCACGTCTTGGGGCACCTTCGCAATACTTATTCCGATAGGGGTGCCGTTGATACAAACGCTAGGATTGCCACCATCACTAGTGATAGCTGCCATTTTAGGTGGGGGAATTTTTGGCGACCATTGTTCACCTATTTCTGATACCACAGCAGTATCTTCTATCGCTTCGGGTTGTGACTTATTGACCCATGTACGTACACAAATGCCTTATGCGCTGTTCGGTGGTGTTCTGGCTTTTATTGGATATTTTATCGCTAGCTTGGTTTTGATTTAAACGTTAATAAAAAAAAGCAATGAGACCTATGTTTATTGATCTGAATCAAATACATGTCGTGATTAAATGGTAGTTTATTAGAGGTTTTAGGTTGAGTAAAATCTGCAATTCTTTAACTTTAAAATTGTCCGCTGTGGCCTGGCTTCGTTATGTAGAATGCTGATTAAAGAACTTAAATTTAGTGAGTTGGGTTAGGCATGTTAGAGCCGTTTTTTATGCAGATAGGTATAGGTAAAAGTCGTTTTGTATGGCAATTTTTATTTTGTGTTGTTGTGAGTTTGCGCAATCTTCTTATTCAAAAATTACATCAACAACTGCTTAGGCGAACTGACCCAACAACTCAGATTTGCATTATTAATGTGGACAAAATTCAAGTGCTTACCTCGAATTCGTTAGAAAATCAGCAATCTTTTTATTGCCCAGATAATGCTCCTGGTTATTTAATTGTAGTAAATAGAGTATTTTCATTCATTTCCGTTCGAATTAAACTGGATAAAAAATTGAGAGTATTATGGTTGTAAATATGGACTATAAGCAAAATTTTTCAATGCCCTTAATTTTAAAAAATTCGTTGTTTGGATTGTTTCTTATTATTTTTCCACAACATGTTTTAGCAGACAAAGTAGACGAGTTTATTCAAAAGATTCAAGTTTCTCCCTATGACTGTCCTGATGATGAGTTTATGCCGCAAGTTGATGAATACTTGAAACGGCTCAGTGTTTCACCAAAACAGTTAATCAAGATAAAAGTGCATAAAGCGCATTGGCTAATTTGTGTTGGTCGAAATGATGAAGCAAAAATAGTCCTTGAAAATCTGTTAATAGACCCCTTCATGGATAAAAACTCTAAGAGCTATGCCAGTGTGCATTATCAAATAGGTTTTCTTTTCGATGTGCAGGAAAAACCAGAAAAATGTGATTTTTATCGCCGATCCGAAAAGCTGTCTAAAGGCAAATTTAACGAAATTCATCTAAGCTCGCAACTCGGGCTCATAACAGTTTGTGGTCAAGACAAGCAAGATATTGGGGTTAAATTGGGACGTTTGTTTGCGTTGCTAAAATTATCTTCCGATGTCAACGACCTAAAGTCTGTAGCCCATATCCATAACAATATTGGCTTGTTGTACGCTTCGATTGGTCAACGGGCGCTTGCGGCTGAGCAGTATGAAAAAACATATAAGTTGGGTTTAAAAGTATATGAAGAGAAAAACCAACTTGCGCCTTTGATCAGTCTTATTACTTCTTACACTGGTAGTGGTGATTATGGAAAGGCTAAATTGATGATTGAGGAATTGGGCAGGCGTAACTTAAAAGTAAATACTCCCCTAACTAATAGCTGGTATCACTTCGCCAAAAGCCGCCAAGCTTATCGCATTAACGATTACGAGTCTTTGCGGGATAGTCTCCGTAGCTGGGATGTATTCTTAAAGCAAATTTCTAACCAAACAATGCATATGCTTTATGAGTGGTATGTCGCTGCGCTTTGTCTGCATGACGAAGACAGAGCGTGCGTAAGTGATTTTTTACAAAGACAAAACAATACTAGTTTGGCTATGCCAAAGAGTTTGTCTAAATATCTTCACTACACAGGGTTTTTAGTTAAGGCACATTTGTTTTTGGGAGACGTGAAATCAGCAAAGCGTAGCTTTGACGATTATTCTCTCATTTCTTTGGAGAAAATTGAAAACCAACAGACATCAGCCCGAGTTCTGGGCGTTGCCAATCTGCATAATGAGGTTATCGGCTTAGAAACGAGTCTAGCTGAAGCGGAAGAGCAGCGCTGGCAGATCATTTTACTGATATTAGTAACTATTTTAGGATTGTTAGCATTGGGTTATCTAACTTTGGGTAGGGGTTATCTTCTCAAATTGGCCACTGATCCCCTTACCGGACTGTCTAACGAACATTCTGTTGTCGTTAAAATTAAAAAGGTAAAAGCACCCATAGATGAAAAAGTTAACGCACTAGCATTATTCGATGTAAGTAACTTCAATGCCGTTAATGCCGAGTTCGGTTACAAGGCAGGAGAGCAAACATTGAAACAAGTTGCAGAGTGTTTAAAACAAGTAACGCGAGAAAAAGATATCGTTGGGCGTGTTGGCGCAGACCAGTTTATTGTTTGTTTAGTCAATATTGAGGATGAGGTAGCCAAAGAACTATTCTCAAGAGTTCAAAAAGCCTTAGCCGAAGTAAGCTTTAAAGTAGGCAATGGTGGAAAGGTTGATGTTCTTTCAAGTATGCATGTATACAGTGCTGTAACTAATCTTGCCGATGTTGAAGATGTTCTAGATGAAATACGTAAAGTGCATCGCAAACCTAGACTCTACGTTCCATGAAGTTTAATATTCAATTATTATAAATTGAATATTTCCGATAGTTCTGAATGAAGTTGTTACTCCCATTAAAATATTATGATGAAGCTGGCAGAGTAAAGCCAGCATTAGCTGTATATGTTTGTATCCTGTTTTTATCCAGAAGTCTGCTAATAATAGTTGGCTCGATTTCAGTTCGGGAAAATGGTGAGCAGTTGTTAGGGATGTTTTATCCTGAAAAGCAGTATCTTTATATTAGCCTAGCTACTGCTATCCCCGCCTTTGCGGCATTATTGCTTTTAGGATTTAGAGAGAAAATTTGGAATACAAATAAATGTTGGATTTTTACTTGTATCAAACCATTATTAATTTTTTCTGTGCTCACTGACCTAAGCTTACATATTATGATGGCCAGTTTAGACCGATGGCAATTCTCGTGGGTAATTGCCTTTACCTTACTCCTTGATGTGTTGATTTTTTACTATTTGGTAAAAGACAAACACACAAAGTTGATGTTAATTGACTGGAGAATTCCTATAACGTCATCAACATAACCGATGGCTTAAGATTAGGTGCTTACTGTATGTTGTTGACTAGTGCTTGGTCGTAATAACTTTTGACACTGATTTGGCTATCATTCACTAATCGCTGGTAACAAATACCCGCAAATGCATAAGTGCTGCCTGCATAGTTAAGTACTACATAAGGTGCGTCAGGATCTGACTCATCATAAGCCCAGTTGCCACCGACTTTATGGCGAAAAATCTCGCCTACATAAGCACCGTATATATTACAGATCGTAAAAACCGCGCTTTCTTCTAATGCTTGATCTTTATATCGACCTAACCAGCTTAAAATTACATCATCCACCAATTCAATACTTTGATCACTGCCATCTAAGGTAAGATTGAATTCTTCTTCGGTGGTGGTGACAGCATTTTGTGAGCTGTCTATCATTAAATCTGTCAGTTCCGCTGATGTCATTTGCATTCTTTATCTCTATTAATTTTTTATATAACTATTGTGTTGCTTATTAAGTAATTTGTCGATTAGAAATGTAATTTCGTTATAGTGGTTTAAATGTGTTTAGATGTGTTTGATGTGTTTAGATGATCCGTTGGCTATTGTTTGGGTTATAGTTATTAAAAACAGTAAAGGTGTTTTATTCTTGAAGTATTCTTTTGTCTTACCATTATCAGCCCTGATTGTGTTGTTTTTTTTATCTGCTTTAGTGACTTTTGAGGTCATACCTTCTGGTTTTGACTTGTTGAAAAGTTTGCAAACAAATTTTGACGACTACTTTTATTTACTTATTTTATTCATTATTTTGTTGGAATCAATTGTCTACGTTGGATTCTACTTTCCTGGGCAGTTTTTTGCTGTGGTTTTGGTTGTTTTATCCAAACCTCAACCACAGGATATCCTCTTTTTGACGATAGCTATGGTTGTAGCGGCAACATTAGGTTCATGTATTAATTATTTTTTAGGTCGGCACTTTGGTGATGTAAAAAAAGATCAGTCAGATTTGTCAGTAAAAAACTTATTAGTGGCTATGATACATATCAATTCTTTGGCATTTTATATGTTCAGCCAAGGGGCAAATCACAAATCACCAAAGATCGTTCTTTGGGCTGGTCTGCTTAACTTACCTTATTATTTGTTGCTTATCTGGGGTACAACAGTATTAAGTGAGCAAGTCATGCAGATGGCAGAAAATACTTGGGTTTTAGTCATAGCAGTCAGCATTTGGTTGGGAATCGCGTTGTTTATAGATTTTAAAAAGCATAGAACAATCAAGTCAGATGCTTTAACTTGATTGATTATATTTACTGATTAACTTCTCTATTACTTTTGCCGATGCAACAAAACCAAAAGTAGCGGTAACTGCTACTGCTGCACCTAAACCATTATTACAGTCTAATTTGACGCTTCCATCTGTCAGTGTTTTTTTAGAACATACACTACCATCAGGCTGTGGATAGCGGAGTTGTTCGGTGGAAAAAACACAATCAATGCCAAAACGTCTTTTGGGGTTGGTACTGAAGTTATAAAATCTGCGAAGCTCCGAACGTAATTTTGCTGCCAAAGGATCTTGGATAGTTTTACTTAGGTCAGTCACTGCAACTTGTGTGGGATCAATTTGACCGCCAGCGCCGCCAATAGTGATGATTGGAATTTTATTACGTTTACAATGCGCCACCATGGCCGCCTTAGCTTTTATGCTATCTGTAGCGTCCACAACGTAATCATATGAGTTATTCAGTAATTCTGAAACGTTATCAGGCGTCACAAAGTCTTCAATCTTGCTGACGCGACAAGTTGGATTAATTTGCAGAATACGCTGAGCCATAGCCTCTACTTTTGCTTCACCGATTGTATTCTGCAATGCATGAATTTGTCTGTTGGTATTGGTAACACATATGTCGTCCAAATCAATCAAGGTGATATGCCCAACGGCGCTCCTTGCTAACCCTTCGGCAACCCAAGAGCCTACCCCTCCAATGCCGACTACACATACATGTGATTGGCGTAAAATATCTGTTCCTGACATACCATAAAGGCGTTGAGTGCCACCAAATCTTTGTTCTGTTGCTTGCTGCTGATCCATAAACTCGTGTCAATAAAACCTATTCAGATAATATTATATCAGTGGCGCAGTCTATAACACCAATGGTGTTACTTATCTTTTTTAGACAAATTTTATTTAATTGAAATATGAATAAATTCGGCTTCTTTAATGTTCCTGATTGAATAACCCGTCAGGTTTTAATACTATTAATGTATTGAAATTAGTATTAATTTTGTTGCCTTGAAAAATTATAAATAATCAAAAAGGAATGTATTATGAAACCTGTTGTTTTAGCTGGTGGAAGTGGTAGTCGCTTATGGCCTAAATCGAGAGCTGCGTTACCTAAGCAGTTTTTAAGCTTAACCAGTGATTTGACTATGTTGCAAGATACCATTGCAAGGTTAGAAGGCTCAGGGGCAGAGCAACCTATAGTCATTTGCAATGATGCACATCGTTTTTTGGTTGCAGAGCAACTTCGCCAGCAGGGTACTCAGCATGGAGGCATATTGCTAGAGCCTATGGGGCGTAATACCGCACCTGCTATTGCTTTGGCTGCTTTGCATGCGTCGCTAAATGGCGAGGATCCGATTTTACTTATTTTGGCGGCTGACCATCTGATAAATAATGCGCCGGAATTTCATAAAGCCATTACTCAGGCCGAAGCGTTAGCTAAGCAAGGCAAGTTAGTCACTTTTGGTATTGTGCCTGATTCTGCTCACACAGGTTACGGCTATATCAAGCGTGGAGATAAGGTTGCCAGTGTAGAGGTGGGTTTTAATGTGGCCAACTTTGTTGAAAAACCAAATATAGAGACTGCACAACAATATGTCGACTCAGGCGAGTTTTATTGGAACAGTGGCATGTTTATGTTTAAAGCGAGTCGTTACCTACAAGAGCTTGAAAAGTACGCACCCGAAATGCTGGCAATATGTAAAAAAGCGATTGCCTCTGAATCTACTGATTTGGAATTTGTGCGAGTGGATGCCGATGTATTCGTCACTTGCCCTGATGATTCTATCGATTATGCAGTCATGGAAAAAACAGATTCTGCCTGTGTCGTGCCTCTTGATGCGGGTTGGAGTGATGTGGGCAGTTGGTCTTCGTTATGGGAAACGGCCAAACAAAAAGATGCACAAAATAACGTGGTCATCGGTGATGCTATTCTTGATGGCGTGAGTAACAGTTATATTAATTCTGAAGAACGACTCATCTCTGTTGTGGGTTTGGACAATGTTGTTGTGGTTGAAACTAAAGATGCAGTGCTGGTGGCACACAAAGACAAAGTGCAAAATATCAAAAATGTGGTTAATCAACTTAAAGCAGAACATCGCCCTGAGTGGGAATTTCATCGTGAAGTATTCAGGCCTTGGGGCAGTTATGACTCTATTGATAACGGCGAGCGTTTCCAAGTAAAACGTATCACAGTAAAACCGGGTGAAAAACTTTCAGTACAAATGCATCACCATCGAGCTGAGCATTGGATTGTGGTGTCAGGTACGGCAAAAGTCACCAATGGTGAACAAACTCTATTGTTATCAGAGAATCAATCTACCTATATTCCAATTGGCGTGGTGCATGCGTTGGAAAACCCTGGTTGTATTCCATTGGAGCTTATCGAAGTGCAATCAGGCTCCTATTTAGGTGAAGATGATATTGTGCGTTTTTCTGACCGTTACGGCCGTGTCGAAACAAAATAGACGTATTTTATAAGAGCAGTAGATAGATTCTAGAAAAAGATAAAAGACAGGAATCGATAGGGTCAAGAGCTAATGGTATTGATGCTTCATGTTAGAAAAAGATAAGAGAAATTATGAAAATCACATGTTTTAAAGCGTATGACATACGCGGCAAATTAATCAAACAACTCGACGAACACGTTGCTTACCGCATTGGTAGAGCCTTTGCAGAATATATGCAGGCAAAAACCGTGGTGGTGGGCGGTGATATTCGATTAACCTCCCAGCCGCTTAAATTGGCACTAACAGCTGGTTTAATCGATGGCGGGGCAACGGTGACCGATTTAGGTATGACAGGCACCGAAGAAATCTATTTTGCCACCAAATATCTTGGCTTTGATGGTGGTATTGAAGTGACCGCTAGTCACAATCCAATCGACTATAATGGTATGAAGTTGGTTAAAACGGACTCTAAACCTGTTAGTGGTGATACAGGCTTATTTGCTATACGTGATTTGGCTGAAACCTACGCTGCAGATAAGGTGCTTTCAAGACTTGAGTTTTATGCTAATGGTCTGGTTGCTGAGCACGCCTTTATTCAAGGCCAAGGGTCGGTCGTCATAGATAAACTCTTGGCTAGCGGCCAATATAACCAACTGGATAATATGCAACCTTATGTCGCCCATATGTTGTCTTACATTGATACTAGCAACATCACACCCATAAAATTGGTAGTGAACGCCGGTAACGGTGCGGCAGGTGATGCGTTAGACGCTATCCAAAGTGCTTTAGAATTGGCCAATGTGCCTATTGAGTTTATAAAAGTGCATCATCAACCTGATGGTACCTTTCCAAACGGTATTCCTAATCCTTTATTACCAGAGAGTAGGGCAGATACCGCTAATGCTGTTATCGACAATGCTGCCAATATGGGTATAGCGTGGGATGGAGATTTCGATCGGTGTTTCTTATTTGACGAAAAAGGGGATTTTGTCGAAGGTTATTATATTGTTGGTTTGTTAGCCAAAGCGTTCTTAGATAAAGATCCCGGTTCTAAAATCATCTATGACCCAAGAGTATATTGGAATACCGAAGATATTGTTTTATCAGCCGGCGGTATACCCATAAAAAGTAAAACGGGCCATGCCTTTATTAAAGAGCGAATGCGAGCAGACGACGCAGTTTATGGCGGTGAAATGAGTGCGCACCATTATTTCCGTGATTTTGCTTACTGTGACTCAGGCATGATCCCTTGGTTGTTAGTGGCAGAGCTTTTGTGTACCACTCAAAAATCTTTGTCGCAGTTAGTAGAAGAACGTATTGCTGCTTTCCCATCTTCAGGTGAAATTAACAGTACATTGGCCGATCCTGATGCGTCCATTAAGGCTGTATTGGACAAATATGAAGCAAGTGCAACCCTTGTAGATTATACCGATGGCATTGGTTTAGAGTTTGAAAATTGGCGCTTCAACTTACGTAAGTCAAACACTGAACCTGTTGTAAGGTTAAATGTTGAATCAAGGGCTGATATTGCCTTGATGGAACAAAAAACCAATGAATTATTGGCACTGCTAAAATAAAATATTAGTCTGGAATTCTTTTAGTACATCCATCAATAAACTCGCCAATTGGCGAGTTTATTGATGGATAAGTCTTTATTTGTATTAAACAGCTTTTCTGCTTCTATACCAAATTCCGAATATTCCTAGGCCAAATAAGGCTAAGACAGAAGGTTCAGGTACGGGTTCAGGACCAGTAATACCAACCGTTGCACTGCAGGGTTCATGATTAGGTGCCTGATTACCGTTCGCACAGTTTCCTTGGTTATGATGGCCTGCTAACAAGGTTTTAGGGTCAGAAGCATGCAATTCATCAAGTGAAATTAACACACCACCTGTTTTATAACCAAAGTCATCTATATCTATGGATGAAATATTATCAAAAAATGCACCACCACCTGCTCCATTTAATTTAATTTCCATACCCCAGTTAAAGTCCCAATCAATCAAAGTGCCAACGACCTTATTGGTATTAATATCAGCGAGTTGGTAACAACTTGGGTCACTACTTTGTTCATTAGCGCAATCAGCAATATCTATCGGCTTGAGTGTTTCAGGAGAGTGCTTGGTAAACCAATTTGGTACACCGCCAATCGCGTTATCAAATAAAGTTTGATTGTAGTCAGTGGTTGAGAGAAACTCAAAAGTGGCGTCGTTTCCACCATTAACAGAAGTTGTATTGTCTTCACCCGGATCATTGCCTTTATATTCTGGGTCAAATTTCACCTGATAAGTACCATTACTATTGGTCAAACTAAGTTCAATAAATTCGCTTTTTATTGCGCCATTTAATTTATTGTTACCGTGTCCAGTGTTGTTCCAACCCACTGTATAGTCCTCATTATCTCCATCATTTTTGTCAGCATAAGACAAATCCTTAAACCCCAATGGATGGCTAATATACATGTACTGTTGGCCATTATGGGTAGTCAAGGCCAAAGTTCCTCCTTTAACAATTCCAGTAGGGTTGTCGGCAGACACCTCATAGTAATAATCAATGTCGAAGCTGATATCGTATTCGCTTGCATCGTAATGACCATCGTAGCTAAAAGTGTTACCAGCAAAAGCAGAGAGACTCACTAAGGCTGATATTAAAATGACGAGTATGTTCTTTAACATAACAAATTATCCTATAAGATTCATACAACTATCAAAGCGGTAGTTTATTCATACTATTTTACAAGGCATCATTCATGCCTATAAATTAAATATTCTAATTATCAATAACTTGATTTTAATTTTATTTTTTTGTATTTAGGAGTGTAAAATTCTTCGTCATTTTTGAGGTTGTGTAATAAAAATATTACTTTGTTAATAAGGCATTCTGAGAACACCTTTTATAGCTCAAATCGATTCTAGTCATTCCTTTGCGCGCTGTTTCTCCGCAAATTCACGATCTGAAGACACGAGTTTTTCAAGTTTTAGACGCGCTGCTGACAATTGTCCGGTTTTCACTAGGTTATAAGCAATATGGTATTTCACAGAAGGGTTACTTGAATCCATAGCGAAAGACTCTCTTAGTAAATCTAAACCTTCAATAAATTGTGATTGTTTGGTTAATATCCACCCTTTGGTATCAATAAAGGCGGAGTTGTTTTTATCGATTTCAAGTGCTTTATCGATGTAGGTTATTGCTGAAATGGGGCTTTCATCTACTAATAAGTTAGCCAAATTGTTGTATAAATATTCAACTCTCAATAATCCTGGTACTTTATCGAGTATCAAATAGTGTTTCTTGGCTTCGGCTGCATTCCCTTCAAAATAAAGAAAATCGGCTAAGATATGTCGTTGAAAATGTGCGTCTGGATAATTGTTCACTATATTTTGCATTGTGGTTAAAAATTCATCTATGCCAATGTTTTTTTCTTTAGCCAAATTGTATAATTTAATAATTGCTGC
The DNA here is from genome assembly GCA_034111145.1 of Paraglaciecola sp. Classification (GTDB taxonomy): domain Bacteria; phylum Pseudomonadota; class Gammaproteobacteria; order Enterobacterales; family Alteromonadaceae; genus Paraglaciecola. Next base: position 29,989 of record JAWUXU010000112.1, on the reverse strand, counting down.
CTGGTAGTTATTGTTTAATTGAATGGCCGCAAGGTAATGATATTTAGCTTGATTTAATTGAAGTTTCGCCAATGCTATATCGCCTAAAATAAGCTGAATATTAGGCTTCTTCTGTATGTCAGTTGGCAGTTTTGATAGGATTGCTTCTGTTTTGCCTATTTCTCCGATAGATATATATAAGCGCATCAATTCGATTCTGGCATAAAGGAAATTAGGGGCTAGTTCTAAAGCGTGTAATAGGCTTATTTCTGCACCGCTATTTATTTTTGCGAAACGTTGTTGTTGTCCAAGGTAAAGTAATTTTTGATGATCGTCGCTCCACATATTGTATAGTTTACTATATTGCTCAGCCGCTTTGTCAGATTCGTTTTGTTGTATATATATTTCAGCTCTAGTCTGAATATAATTGGGATTCAAAAAGTGACTTTTTTGTAAGCGGTTTAATTCTTTTATAGCCGATTTTAGATCGTTTAATTGCATGTAAATCTGGATGTTTTTTTCGTAAGGGATAGGGTTTTCTCTGTCAAGCAATTTGGCAGTGTTAAATGCGTTTTTTGCTTTTTCAAATTCGTTTTGCGCTAGTAAAGTATTTGCCAGTAAAAGGTGTAGTCTAAAACTACTAGAATCTTCCGTTAATAATTTTTCTGCATAGAATTGAGCTTGTTGATATTCTTTTTTTAAATAGTATAAATTGGCTTGATTGAACTTAGCTGGAAACAGTTCAGATTGAGTTTCGAGAATTTTATTGTTAATGCTTTGAGCTTTGTCAAAACGTTTAAGCGAAATTAAAACATCGCTTTTCAATAATTGATAATTTACATTATCTGGTAAAAGAGCGATGAGTTCATTGGCGATTTCTAGTGCACGAAGCTCTTGATTGTTTTGTAGATACAAAATGACGGCTGTTTTTTTCACTTCAAAGCCACGAGTATCAGAAAATTTTGCTTCAAAATAGGCGAGTGCCTCTTGGTACTTTTTACGGGCTTGAAATGTTGTTACCTGTAAAAGATCTAACACGCGTTCAGCCTTGTGTAATTCTCTGAGTTCTGAAATTAAATTTTGACACTGATGTATTTTGTTCGTTTTTAAGTAGAGATCACATAAAACCATTGATAAGGGAAGGCTACTTTTGACTAATTCATATCGTGACTCTAATAATTTAAGTGCCACTTTAGGTTCACCGAGTCTGATATAAGTATCCATAAGGATTTCTAAAGAATAGAGGCTTTCAGGGTTGTAAGCGACGTAGTTAATAAGCTTATTTCTGGCTGATTCATAGTTTTCTGTTATATATAAGGCTAGTCCGGAAATCAATAATAATTCTTCTTGCTTAAGAAGTAATTCATTGGGAATAAGTGCAAGTTTCTGGGTGATTGCCTCATACGCTTTTGTGGCTAATTCATTGTTGTTGTTCATACTATAAATTCTGGCACTTAACAGCATGATAAATGGTTCATCTGGAGTGACCAATAGCATCATATCGACTATTTCACGTGCTTTACTTAAGTTGTTTAAGCTCACATAGGTATTGGCCAAAGAACGACTTATAAAAGGCTCAGTCGGAGATTTTGTGTGGGCTAATTTAAAAAATTCTAAAGCTTCAGTGAGCTTACCTTGTTCTTGTTTTAGTTGGCCTTGAATATGTAATATGTTCGCATTGTTAGGGTCAATGTATATTGCTTTCACAATGAATATTTGGGCTTTATCAAGCTGTCCTTGTCTCATATGAAAGCTTGCAAGATTATTTATAGCGTCTATGTTGGCGGGTTGTAATTCAAATGCTTCCTCATATTTAAGTTGAGATTCTTTATAAAGTTTTGAATTTTCATAAGCAAGAGCTTGTAACAAAGTAATTCCAAACTTGTTATCTTTATTTAAGTTATCTGTCGTTAATCCAACTACCTTATCGTAGTCTCCAATACGTGTGTAAGCCTTTGCTAAAGGGAAATTGGCGATATTTAAATCAGCCCCCAAAACGAGTGATTCTTCGTATTCATTAATCGCTGCTCGTGTTTGGTTCCTGCGTAACAGGATATTACCCATCATTAATTTAGATTGTAAATGCGAGGGATTATCTTGAAGGGCGTTTTTTAAGTGAATATAAGCTTCGTCGAAGCTTTCTTGATTAAAGCTTGCTAAAGCCTTTTCGTAATCTATTGCTGACTTAGAGAAACCATTACTGCAGAAAAACACCAGTAATAAAATCATTAAAGTTAATGTTGGCTGGCCTATATTTCGCATTCTAAGTTATATTCCTACTGTACTATTTAAGTGCGTAGGATGACATTATATAAAAGATCTTGAAAAAAAAACATTACTAATTAGATGCTTTTTGTGTCAAATGTCAATAAGTCTTTTGAGCCCACCATCATAATTATTGACATGAGTGGTGGGTCGTAACCGAAAAATTTTTGCTTATTTTACCTCTTCACCCGCAGCCTGCTTATCAGCGTGATAACTCGACCTTACCATAGGGCCACAAGCGGCATGACTAAAACCAATGTTTTTGGCTATTTCACCGAGTTCGTCAAATTCGTCTGGATGTACATAACGTTTTAAAGGGAAATGGTGTTTACTGGGTTGTAAATATTGGCCTAAAGTTAACATTTCTACGTCGTGCTTGCGTAAATCTTTTAATACTTCAGCGATTTCGTGTTTGTCTTCGCCCATGCCCATCATTAAGCCCGACTTTGTGGGGATCCTAGGATGCTGCTGTTTGAATTTCTTTAATAAATCTAATGACCATTGATAGTTAGCACCTGGTCGGCATTCTCGGTATAAACGCGGAATAGTCTCAAGGTTGTGATTGAATACGTCTGGTGGGCTTTGTTTGAGTATTTCAAGCGCTTTGTCCATGCGTCCTCTGAAATCGGGAACTAGCACTTCTATCTTAGTAGCTGGACTGTGTTCGCGAATAGCTGATATACAATCGACGAAGTGCTGAGCCCCCCCATCGCGTAAATCATCTCGGTCCACTGAGGTGATGACAACATACTTTAATTTCATTTCGGCAATGGTTTTAGCTAACTTATTTGGCTCTTCAGCGCTGGGAGGTAAAGGCTTACCGTGGCCAACATCACAAAATGGGCAACGACGGGTGCAGATATCACCTAGTATCATAAAGGTTGCTGTGCCTTTACTAAAACATTCGGCTAGGTTAGGGCAACTGGCTTCTTCACAAACCGAATGCAAATTATTTTTACGTAGGGTTTTTTTTATCTGGTCAATTCGGTCTGTATTGCGCGGCAGCTTTATTTTTATCCATGAAGGTTTACGCAACATCTCTGCCTTTTCTGTAGGCATGATGGTGATAGGTATATGTTTAACTTTTTCATCATCCCGAAGTTTTACTCCGGCCACTGCGCGTGCGTTATTCATTAAAGCCTTCCCTATATTCTATGTATTTTATACCTAACAAGGCAGATAAATGATCAGTCAACTTTCTACCCGCTTCAGTAAGTGTGGCAGGACCATCAAGTTGTGCGCAATCTACCATTTCCAGACCGGCATAACCACACGGATTTATCCGTTTAAAAGGGTTTAAATCCATGTTCACGTTTAAGGCTAAACCATGAAAAGAGCAACCCTTTCGTATTCTTAGACCAATAGAACAAACTTTTTTGCCATCTACATATACTCCAGGAGCATCGGTCTTAGGATAGGCGTTAATTGCATATTCTTTTAATGTGTTAACTACACATTCTTCTAATGCGGTGACTAAATTTCTAACACCCAGCTTGTTTCTTTTAAGGTTAAGCAATACATACATCATCTGTTGACCTGGACCATGATAGGTGATTTGGCCACCTCTATCGACCTTTACCACTGGAATATCACCTGGCATAAGTATATGTTCTTCTTTTCCAGCTTGGCCTTGGGTGAACACCGCTTGATGTTCAACTAGCCATATTTCGTCGGCTGTTTCTGCATCCCTATTATCGGTGAAATTCTGCATGGCCTGCCAAATAGGCAAGTAGGCTTGTAAGTCTAATTGTCTGACAATTAATGTAGTTGACATTTTATAAGCATACTCTGTCTACAGAACAACTTTAACCAACTCTAATTTAGCCAGCTCAATATAAAGAGTTTCCATATGTGCTTTACTGGTCACTGTAATGCTGAGTGAAATGGAGTGATAAGACCCTTTTGAACTGTGCTTTATTTTAGGTGCATAATCACCAGGAGCATGCACCTGCAAACAAGAAATAATATCTAATGGCAAACGCTCGTGTGCAACACCCAATATTTTAAAGGTTTGCTGGCATGGGAAATCCAGTAGTTGATCAAAATTAGTATCCATTTTTTTCTCTAATATTTAACAAAAGGCACGATTAATTACTATCAAAGTCAAATTTTAATTTGACAAAATCAACCATGCGGTCAATCAATCCACCTTCTTTAACTTCTTGCAAAGCAACCAACGGGTATTCCGCAATATCTACACCATCAATCTGAAGGAAAAGTTTGCCTACTGTTTCGCCTTTGGCAATGGGGGCTTTTAAATTTTTGTCCAACTTGAAATTAGCTTTTAAATTTTTGCTTTGACCGCGGGGTATGTTGATTGGGGTATCTTGTAATATACCAAGATCCACGGTTTTTTTATCACCCATGAAAATTCGATGCGAAACAAAACTGTCCCCAGCCTTGTAAGGGGTAATGGTTTCATAAAAACGAAAACCATATTTTAGTAATTTTTTGTTTTCAACTTTACGAGCACGTTCGCTGTCTGTGCCCATCACCACAGAAATCAAACGCATGTCACCTTGGGAAGCAGATGTGATAAGACTATAACCTGCATCTGACGTATGGCCGGTTTTTATACCATCGACATTTAGGCTTTTATCCCACAACAAGCCGTTGCGGTTGTATTGTTTAATATCGTTAAATGTAAATTCTTTTTCAGAATAGATAGCGTACTCTTTTGGTACGTCGCGGATCAGTGCTGCAGATAAGATTGCCATATCTCTTGGTGTGGTGAAATGCTGAGCATCATGCAAGCCGTGGCTATTCACAAAATAAGTAGAAATCATACCTAATTTTTTTGCATGCATATTCATCATACTAGCAAAGGCATCTTCACTGCCTGCAATATGTTCTGCCATTGCAACACAAGCATCATTACCAGACTGAACAACAATACCGCGGTTGAGATCGGCGACTGATATTTGTTTGCCCACTTCTATGAACATTTTTGAAGAATCTGGGAAGTTTTTGGCCCATGCTTTCTCAGAAATAGTCACTAAATCAGTTTCTTTTATATTACCGTTTAAGAGTTCTATGCCAATTACATAACTGGTCATCATTTTTGTTAAACTAGCAGGCGGTATTTGAATATCTGCGTTTTGTTCAGCGATGACATTGCCGGTCTGAAAATCCATTAGTATGAATCCTCTAGCCGAGACAGTCGGTGCAGGTGGGATGACCACAGCAGCAGAGGCTGAAAAAATAAATAAACACAAGACCATGTTGCTTACAAGGAGACCTAAGTACGTTTTTGGTTTAAGCATTAAACTACCATTTTTGAAAATGTTGTAAGAATAGATGTCTTAATCGACACAAATTGTGAAATCAAATTTCTAGGCTCAATATAGCATTTTGAGGACTATATTGCTGCCCGACCAAACACATTAAATTAATTATAAAGATGATTTTTATCATCATCAATGATCTTAGAAAAATTTTAATATAAATTTTAATATAAATTTTAATAAACAGCTTACGTTAACTTAAAGGATAATGCATAAGTCATCACCGCTAGCTTTGCCTAATTGGCGTAAACTTTATAGGCGCTGGGATAGTCATTTTTTTTAAGCTCATTTAGCAACATGTCTGCATCATCTTCGTTCTGCATGGGGCCAAGGTGTAACTTGTAAATGCCTTTTTCAAATCTAGTTGTGAAGGGGCGTTGGTATAACGTTTTTAAGCCACTGGCTAATTTGTTTATTTGTTTCCTGTTTTGCAAAGCCGCTACTTGAATAAAGACCTGTCGATTAACCTTATTTTTGTCTTCGTTTAAAATTGTAGGGAAGCGTCCCACTGTGACTTTTCCCGTTTGATCTACGTGAATAACATCTAACTTTACATCCGCAAAGCCATTTTCAAGCACGTCTAGCTTTAACGCTGCTGCATAGGATAAATCAATCACTCGACCGCTGTGGAAAGGGCCTCTATCGTTGACTCTAACGACTACCTGCTTGCCATTTATCAAATTAGTTACGCGTACAAAAGATGGTAAGGGCAATGTTTTGTGCGCGGCCGACATCTGATACATATCGTAAATTTCACCATTAGCCGTTAAGTGACCATGGAACTTTTGTCCATACCAACTGGCATGACCTGAATCACTGAAACCTTTTCCCGTTTTGAGCGGCTGGTACCTTATGCCTCTTATGGTGTAAGGACGCATATTAGCTGAAGCGTACGATTCATATTTAGGGACTACATCTTGTGTAGTGACATTTTTCGGAACTACTTTAGGTGCTGAATCTTGCTGTTGGTAATAACGCCCTTTAATAGCACAACCAGTAATAATTAATATTAAAACCATTATACCTAGGCAACGACTAGAACTTATCATGGTAGTGCTAATGATTTATTTTAACAGTTGATGCAGCGTTAAACTCTTGCTTGAGTTGTTGGCTGAATTGAAATACTGCCATGGCGTATAGTGGACTATGGTTATAGCGGGTGATGACGTAAAAATTAGGTAAGCCTACCCAGTATTCTTTGTTATCTACCTGCTCAAATTCGAATAATTTGACGCGCATGTCTTTGTTTAAATTTGGCGCATCGATACTCACGCCTGCATCTTGTAACTGCGACCATTGATGAGAATATTTAAGCGACTTTGACAATAATGCTAAATATTGTTTGCCACTAACTTTTGCTTTAAACGCAATATCAGCATCGTCCTTCCAATGGTGTTTTTTAAAATAGTTTGCGACACTGCCTATAGCATCTACAGGGTTGTTTAATAAATCCCTTATGCCGTCGCCGTCAAAGTCCACTGCATAATGACGGTAACTAGATGAAATAAACTGACCCCAGCCCATTGCTCCTGCATAAGACCCTTTAAGTTCGGTGATATCAAAGTTTTCTTCTTTAGCTAATAAAAATAATTCTGCTAATTCGCTACCAAAAAACTTCGCTCTAGGTGGATAGTGAAAACCCAAGGTGAATAACGCATCCAATACTGAATATTTACCTTTATAAGTACCATAAAAAGTCTCAACACCAATGATTGCAACGATAATTTCAGCGGGTACACCGGTTTCTTGTTCAGCGCGTTGTAGCGTTTTTTGGTGGCTCCGCCAAAAGGCTAAACCTTTTGCAAGACGCTTTTCAGTGAGAAATATAGGGTAATACTGATGCCAGGGTTTAGCTTCCCATGGCTTGGCTATGGACTGTAAAATAGTCTCGTTTTTATTAGCTTTTGCTAATGTTGTTTCAATCGTTTTTCTATCAAACTGATGTTTATTCACCATCAAATCGATAAATTCCCTCTGCAGTTCTTCAGGAGACGCCTGGATACCAAAACCTGTTATGCAAAAGGTTAATGCTAAACACGCTCTAAAAAGATTCATTGTTTCTCCTTGTAAGCTAAGAATTTCACTTAACCAAAAATTTTAGGGGCTGTTGACCCTTTATCTCTCACCGATATTGAGGTCATTTATTAGGATATCAAGACGTTTATATTAAAGCTAAGCCAATTTGAGGGAAAGATGAACAAAAATGGTGGGAAACTAAACAGAATAGTTCCGATCATTCTCGAGACATAATTCTTTTTTGAGTACTAATGGCCATTAAAATACCAAAACCTGCTAATAGAGTCACCATAGAGGTACCACCATAACTAACTAAGGGTAAAGGTACACCGACAACAGGCAAAATGCCTGAAACCATGCCCATATTCACGAACACATAAACAAAAAAGGTGAGGGTAATACTACCGGCTAAAATTTTACTAAATGCATCTTGTGCTTTTACGGCTATCAACATGCCACGGATAACAATAAATGCATAAATAGCTAGCAGTCCAACCACGCCCCAGAAGCCAAATTCTTCACTAAACACTGCAAAAATAAAATCAGTGTGGCGTTCGGGTAAAAACTCTAACTGTGATTGTGTACCTTGCAACCAGCCTTTACCTTCTGCACCGCCCGAGCCAATGGCAATTTTTGATTGAATAATATGATAGCCAGATCCTAGAGGATCAGTTTCAGGGTTAAGAAATGTCAGTACTCTTTGTTTTTGATAATCTTGCATCAAAAAAGTCCACATGACGGGGGTAAAAGCTGATAATGCAACAACTACAAAGGATATAAAACGCCAGCTCATTCCAGCTAAAAAAAGTGCAAAAACGCCTGAGCTAGCAATCAAAAGTGCGGTGCCTAAATCTGGCTGACGAGCAATCAATAAAGTGGGTAGGGCAACTAATGCAAGACCTACCAGTATATGCCACGTTTTAGGTGGTAAATTAAATCGACTAATATACCCGGCCACCATCATAGGCACAGCTAATTTCATTATTTCAGAGGGCTGAAAACGAAATATACCTAAATCCAGCCAGCGCTGCGCACCTTTACTGGACACACCTACGACCAAAACGGCGATCAACATAGCTATACCAATTACGTAAAAATAAACAGACAATTTTTGATAAGCCATAGGGGGTATTTGCGCCACAACCAACATCACCCCTATTGCTAATCCAAGGCGTGTAATTTGTCTTTGAATGAGCCCTATGTCTTGCCCCCCGGCTGAATAAATAGTCATAAGGCCCACCGACATTAATACAAGTAAGCCGGCCAATAGCATGCCATCAAAATGTATTCTGTTCCCAAAAGAACGATTGCGAGGAGCTAGTTTGGTTCTAAGCATCAGGGTTGCGCCTCGGTTGGTGTAAGTTCAACGCTAACTTGTTCTAAAGACTCAATAATTTTGTGTTCTGGAAATATCTGATCTTTAAAATAATTATCCATCATCTTACGGCCTATAGGTGCAGCTTTTGCTCCACCATGCCCTGCATTTTCTAATACAACAGCCAGTGCAATTTGTGGTTTATCGTAGGGGGCGTAACCAACATACATAGCGTTATCGCGGTTTTCTCTGGAAAGCTTTTTAGCATCATATTTTTCGTCTTGAGCAATTGTCACCAACTGTGCTGTACCCGTTTTACCACCCGAGATGTAATGAGCGTTTATAAATGCCTTACGTGCAGTGCCTTGTTTCCTGTTAACAGTGCCATACATCGCATCTAATACAATATCCCAATTATGTTCGTTTTTAATTTCTATGGGGCGCCTTTCTTTAATCGCTTGTAATTCGAGGGTATCGTTTACCATCTTACCGCGAATAATTTGCGGAATAATTCGTCTTCCCTTATTAACTAAAGTAGTAATTGATTGAGTAAGTTGAACAGGTGTTGCAGTCCAGTAGCTTTGTCCTATGCCAATATTGATGGTGTCACCAATATACCAAGGGCGATTAAACAAGGCTTTGACAATGCCCCTACTTGGCATAATACCATCAGCTTCTTCATGCAAGTCGATACCGGTATAATCACCAAATCCAAATTCGTACATACTCTCGCTGATACGATCTATGCCCAATTTATATGCCATATCATAGAAATAAATATCACATGAAACTTCTATTGCCTTAGTCACATCCACCCAACCGTGGCCCCATGGGTTATGGTCTCGCCATACCCGTTCCACATTGTTTAACTGATATTTACCGACGTCATAAATTCGACTTTCAAGGGTAATAACTTCTGCTTCAAGCCCAGTTAATGCCAAAAGAGGTTTAATCGTTGAAGCTGGAGGATATTGCCCTTGGGTAGCACGGTTAAACAAAGGCCTGTCTGAAGTGAGTAATTTTTTATAATTCTTACTGCTGATACCATGCACAAAAAGATTAGGGTCGTAACTTGGGCTACTGTATAAAGCTAGTACTCCACCATCCTGAGGATCAATTGCAACGACAGAGCCTCGTTGGCCAGTGAAAGCTTTTTCTGCCTCCAGTTGTAAATTCATATCGATATTCAATACGATATCCTGACCTGGAGTTGGTGGGTTGAAGTCCAATATACGAATGATTCTGCCTTGATTATTTACCTCCACTTCTTGAAACCCAACTTCTCCGTGGAGCATATCTTCGTGATATTTTTCTATGCCTCTTTTGCCCATATCATAAGTGGCTGCATAATTTGCTTCAAATCCTGCTTCACTGAGTTTCTGTAAATCTTTCTTATTAATTTTGGCAACGTAACCGATAACATGGGTGAGTGCACTGCCATAAGGATAATATCGAGCGAGTCTAGCTTGGATAGATACACCGGGATACTTATGTTGTTTGGCAGAAAATAGCGCAACTTCTTTAGGTTTTAATCGGTTGATCAAGTTCACAGGTTTGAAGCGCCTAGTGCCTTTCAAGTCATCGTAAAAGTCACTCACATCTTCTTCGTCAATATTTAACAAGTGGCTTAGTTCGTTAACGGTTAATTTCAGATCTTCAATTTCTTCTGGGATGACTTGGAGAGTAAATACTGGACGGTTTTCTGCGAGTAATACGCCATTGCGGTCATAAATCAATCCACGATTAGGTGCTACAGGTAACACTTTTATTCGGTTACCGTCTGCCCGTGTTTGGTAATCTTCAAAGCGTGTTATTTGTAAATAATACAAGTTTGTCATTACCATACCTATCATTACGAATACCACCAACAGCCCAATAAAAGTGCGCCTGGCAAAAAGATTAGCTTCTGCTGAATGGTTTTTAATGAGTATACGCGGCGAAGGCAATTTTATTCTCTGTGGTAAGGATGGTTATTATTGATTGACCAAGCTCTGTAAAGGCTTTCAGCTACAATTATACGCACCAAAGGATGAGGTAACGTAAGACTCGACAATGACCACTTTTGTTCCGCAATATTGATACATTTAGGTGCTAAGCCTTCAGGGCCACCAATTAACAAACTGACATCCCGGCCATCCATTTGCCAGCTTTGCATGGTTTTAGCCAATTTCGCGGTGTTCCAAGGTGCGCCTGTTACTTCTAGTGTAACGACTCTATTGCCTTTGGGAATAGCAGCTAGAGTTAATTCACCTTCTTTTTGCAAGATACGTTTGATATCTGCATTTTTGCTACGTTTACCGGCAACTATTTCGGTAAGATGTAAAGGCATATCTGCAGGAAATCGTCTGCTATACTCTGAAAAACCCTGTTCAACCCAACCGGGCATTTTCATGCCCACTGCTATCATTTGAATACGCACTGGTTATTTTAGCCCCAGAGTTTTTCCAATTGATAGAAATCCCGAGCATCGTCTTGCATTACATGCAAAACTACATCGCCTAGGTCAACTAAAACCCAGTCACCGGTTTCACGCCCCTCAATACCTAGAGGTGCTGTACCAGCTTGTTTGGCTTCAACTACCACATTTTCGGCAATTGAAATAACATGGCGTTTAGAATTACCTGAGCAAATTAGCATGGTTTCGGTAACGGAAGATTTTTCAGCGACATCTAAATCAATAATGTCACGGCCTTTTAAGTCTTCGACTTTTTCTATTACAAAGGCTTTTAATTGTTGGTGATCCAAAGACTTTCCTTTAGTTTGAATTTTATAAAAATGCATTACCAAGTAGTTTAGCAGAAATCGGTACTTGGCTGATAGAGCTTATGTTGTTGAATATAATCTATTATTTTTGGTGGTAAAAACTCCTCAACTGTTTGATTATTAAACAGTTTTTTCCTAATTTTACTAGATGATACGGTTAATGTTTGTGTATTGGCCACATAAATATGTCCCGCGAGACTGTTATGCAGCGTTATAGGGGTAAAAGTCTGCCTTTCTTTTAGCAATGTTTGTAGTTGTAAAAGCTTATCAGAATTACCGTTTAGGTCTTTTACTGAGTTACCTTTTCTTTCACACACCACAAAATGGCAAAGGGAAAACAGTGTGGCTAAATTGTGCCATGAGCACAAATTTTGCAACGAGTCGGTACCGATGAAAAAACACAGAGGGGTAGTGGGCAATGCTTCACGGATTTCTGATAAAGAATCGACACTAAAAGTCGGCTTTCCTCGATTAATATCTCTCGAATCTGGATAAAACAAAGGGTGGTCAGCGCAAACTAGTTCTACCATCTTTAATCTGTCTTGGCTTGATGCGGTTGCTGGGTCTTTATGACTTGGAATAAAGCAGGGCATCAAGGCGACTTGTTTGATATTGGCTTTTTTTGCCCCTTCCAGCACGGGAAAAATATGTCCATTGTGAATGGGGTCAAAGGTGCCACCAAAAATACCTAAGGGAAGGGCAAGTTGCATAAATTAAATAACCCCTAGTCTAAAATGCCATAGTCTAAAGGCACATTTTTCAATGAATATGGAACAAATAACAAACATAAATGACATAACTCCACATAAGGACGCACAACTTGCGATTGTTTGATGGCGCTATCAAACTCCGTTAACTTTTGCTGCAGTGCTTGCATATGCTCTAACGATAAACGTTGTAATGCTGATTGATACAAAGCTTGGCGACTTTTCCATATCCGGTGTTGATTCCAGTTAATTGTTTTGCCTTGCTGTCGGTCAAATAATATTGCTTGTAAGGTTTGCCATTCACGCGTCAAAGCCCAAACAATAATATTGGGTTCAACTCCTTCGCTTTCTAAGCGATACAACATTTTGACCGCTTTTTGAGCATCTCCTGCGAGCAACACATCGATTAAATGAAATACGGTGAATCTGGACTGATCCACTACCGCTTGTTCAACCTGCTCAAAGCTTGGGTTGCCTTGCGGATACAGCAGCATTAGCTTTTGAATTTCTTGTTTAGCCGCGAGTAAATTGCCTTCACAATAATCAACCAACAATTGCGAAATTTCTTGAGATGGCTGCATGCCTGCCAAACGCATTTGGGTATTTAACCATTGATATAAGGCATTGCCTTCAAGAGGATAACAGGGCACATAAACAGCGTGCTTATCCAATGCTTTAAACCATTTTGTGTTTTGTACCTCTTTGCCAATCTTGCCGCCATGAACAACAATTAATACATCAGGATTGTCCTGTTGCGCTAAGGTACTTAGTACTTTACTACCTTCGGTGCCAGGTTTTCCTGTAGGTAATTCTACTTCTATTATCTGTTTGCTAGAAAACAACGATAAGGTTTGTGTCGCTTCAAGTAAGGTGTCCCAGCTGAATTGACCGTCTGCAACTAAAGACTGACGTTCGTCAAAACCTTGCGCTAAAGCAGCAACTCTAATCTGTTCAATACATTCTAGCTTTTGTTGTGGCTCATCACCAAAAATCAGATAAAAAGGTTTTAGCTCTGATGATGGCTCAAGATTAAAACGATTTGGATAAACCTGCATTAGCCACCTGTAGTTTGTTGCCAGTTACTATGGGAAATGGCAATTTGGCGGATAATACGATTGGCTGCTTCTCGGCGCATTTCGTCTTGGATCAAATCTAACTCTCGAGATTTAGCCAACACTGCATTGGGGTCTTCTTGGTATTCTCTGGTCACGTCGAACTCTATCTCTTGGGCGTCTTGCGCAGGAAATTGAAGCCGATATTTAATGGTATATACCAACTCATACTCTGCCACTTGGCCGGTTGAAAAAAGTGATAACAAACGCCTTTCAAGTTTGTCGGACGTTAAATAAACGATGGCATCTACTTGCTCATCGATTTGGCTGGCACTAGCCTTATTATCCCACACTTCGATATTAAATCCTTTTAACTGTTTCCCTAATATTCTGTGCAGAGGCGCATTTTTTTGTGCTGCTAATAATTGCAGTTGCTGAATACTTGCAGGCAGACCATAATCACCACGTAGCTTAAAGCCGCATCCCATCATAGTTACAATGATGGTAAAGGTAAAAACCTTTAAGCTTATGTTTTTAAACATTTTAATTCGCTACTATATTGAGAAGTCTGCCCGGTATATAGATGACTTTTCGGACGGTTTTGCCATCAATGTGTTGTTGCACATTCTGTTCTGCCAAACCCGTGATTTCGACCTGTTCTTTTGTAGCATCGGCAGCAATGGTAATTTTTGCTCGGACTTTACCATTGACTTGCACCACTACCAATTTTTCGTCTTCAATCATCGCATTAGCATCAGCCACAGGCCATGGTGCAGTTTCTACTTCATTATTATGGCCCAAATCTTTGTACATGACATGACAAATGTGTGGGGCTATAGGAGCAAGTAGCAACACTATTGCATCGATACCCTCTCGTAGCACAGCTAAATCTTGCTCAGACGTTTTTGACGCTTTTTGCAAGTGATTGAGCAATTCCATTGTGGCAGCAACTGCCGTATTGAATGTCTGGCGCCGACCAATATCATCACTGACTTTCTCAATTGTCTTATGTATTAAGCGTCTAATATTTTTTTGAGGGCCAGATAAATTAGCTTTATCTAGCGCTACAATTTCCCCAGCTTCAACATGTTCTTGTACTAAATTCCAAAGGCGTTTTACAAACCTATGAGCACCTTCTACTCCTGAATCAATCCATTCTAGTGTTTGTTCAGGGGGCGCTGCAAACATAGTAAAGACTCGAATAGTATCAGCACCATATAAATTTATAACTTGCTGAGGATCAATGCCATTATTTTTCGACTTAGACATTTTTATCATGCCGTGGTGGATAACTTCCTGGCCGTCAGACTCCAATACAGATTTGATGATCCTGCCTTTATCGTCTTTTTCAGTGATAACATCAGCTGGGGAATACCAGACTTTTTTGCCTGTAGCATCTTCTCGATAAAATGAATCAGCTAACACCATACCTTGACATAATAAGCGTTTGTATGGCTCATCGGATTGCACCAAACCCTCGTCACGCAAAAGTTTGTGGAAAAAACGTGAGTACAACAAATGTAATATAGCGTGTTCAATTCCGCCCACATATTGGTCGACTGGCAACCAATAATTGGCCTGCGCTGGATCCAACATGACTTGGTCATTCTGCGCACTGCAATAACGTGCGTAATACCATGATGATTCCATAAAAGTATCAAAGGTATCTGTTTCTCTTAACGCTGGTTGACCGTTATATTGAGTTTTAGCCCATTCAGGATCTGCTTTAATTGGAGAAATAACTCCATTCATATGCACATCTTCAGGTAGTTCAACGGGTAATTGGTCACAAGGTACTGGTACGGACTCACCATTTTCTAGATTCAACATTGGAATAGGGGTGCCCCAATAACGTTGGCGTGACACACCCCAATCTCGCAAACGGTAATTAATTTTCTTTTTACCCTTATTTTGATCTATAAGAGTTTGTGCAATTTTGTCAAAGGCTTGTTCTGAGGTGAGGCCATCGTATTCGCCAGAATTTACTAATACCCCTTTTCCTGTAAAAGCCTCCTGACCTAAATTACATTCAACAGTGCTTTGTGTATCACCTTGAATAACTTGTTTTATTTCAAGACAGTATTTAGTGGCAAATTCCCAGTCACGTTGATCGTGTCCAGGTACTGCCATTACCGCACCGGAGCCGTAACTCATTAGCACAAAGTTTGCTACCCAGACAGGCACCTCGTCTCCGGTTAGGGGGTGAATAGCGAAATATCCTGTGGCACAGCCTTTCTTTTCCATGGTGGCCATCTCCGCTTCGGCCAGTTTTGTGTTTTTGCATTCTTCAATAAAGGAAGCTAAATCACTATTGGTTTTTGCCGCTTCTAAGGCAATAGGATGTTGCGCCGCAACGGCAACATAAGTCACGCCTAATAACGTATCTGGACGAGTGGTATACACATCAAAACTTTCTACGTTAGCTACTGTTTGTTCAAGGGCAAAAGTAATATCAACACCTTCTGAACGACCAATCCAGTTTTTCTGCATGGCTCGTACTTGTTCTGGCCATTCTTCTAATTGTTCTAAATCGTTGACTAACTCTTCTGCGTAGTCGGTGATTTTAAGAAACCACTGGGGGATCTCTTTTTGTTCAACTAATGCGCCTGATCGCCAACCACGACCATCAATAACCTGTTCATTAGCAAGAACCGTATGGTCAACAGGATCCCAGTTAACAGTGGCGTTCTTTTTATAGACTAAACCTTTCTCAAATAAGCGGGTGAAAAACCATTGTTCCCAGCGGTAATAATCTTTCTTACAGGTGGCTATTTCGCGATCCCAATCATATCCAAAACCCAATGTTTTTAATTGGGTTTTCATATACTCAATATTTGAATAAGTCCAATTGGCCGGAGCCGTATTATTGTCGATGGCTGCGTTTTCAGCAGGTAAACCAAAAGCATCCCAACCCATTGGTTGCAGTACATTTTTACCTAACATTCTTTGATAACGGCTAATGACATCGCCAATGGTATAATTACGAACATGACCCATATGCAAACGGCCACTAGGATAAGGGAACATAGAAAGGCAATAAAACTTTTCCTTATCAGCGTCTTCGGTTGCTTTAAATGTTTGCTGGGTTTCCCAATACGCTTGAACCTCTTTTTCGATTTTTTGAGGTTGATACTGTTTTTCGGCCATTAAAAAAGATTTCCGTAACTAGGGTTGTTCAAAGCCAGTATGACCTTAAAAATTCGGTTTATAAGAATACCTTAGCCTGCGCAGGTGCGACAATAGATGAAAGTGTTTTTGTCACTGATAAATCGGTGATTTTTCAGATAACGACTAAAATTCAACCCATTCCCAAGTATACACAACACTTCTATTGTTTTTAGATTTTAAATTTTTCAATCAAGCCTGCTATTGTGCGGTATTTGTTAATAATATTTTCGCTAGAGGTGGCAACAGGCGATGCCTTTTGTTTACCATAAACGGTTGGTCTGACTTTAAGATGCCAATTTTTAGCCAGATAAGAACGTAATTGTTACACCAAAAAAATTCAAAATGCACAATACTGATAAGGGGGGGGTAGTGCCAAGTACTCTAAATCGCCATGTGTAAACACCTTATTTGTGCAAACAATGTATTCATTCATTTCAAATTCGTACGCAAAACGTACGCTTATTTCAATACTTTACTTATGTATTTGACAGCTTACGGATTACAGGTTTCACTACTAAACAAATTTTACAATTAATGTTCATATAATTTCTAACATGCAAAGCAAATATGTCCTTCACCTGCAGCAGTTGACTGCAAAACCCAGTATACGATTGATTAATCAAGCGTTAAAAGATCAACAAGCATTAAATTCTACTTTCATTGGCCAAGACAGGGCGCGCGATGCTTTATCTTTTGGTTTAGGTATTGATGCACGTGGATATAATCTTTATGTCATGGGCGAACAAGCTACAGGGCGGTTTACTTTAGTACACGAATTTATTGATAAATATGTGAGTAAAACTTTCACACCTGATGATTGGTGCTATATCAACAATTTTGAAGATGAGCGTGAACCAATTTCATTAAAGCTACCAGCAGGTGAAGGTAAAAAACTGCTCAAAGACATGGAAAACCTAGTAGACGAATTATTAGATACCTTTCCTGCAGCATATGACAATCCTGGCTATCAACGCAAAAAAACAGCGATCACCCGTGAATTTGATCAAGGGTATGACAAAGCGATTGATGAAGTTGAACAACAAGCGCAACTGCAAAGTGTGGCCTTGTTTGAAGATGGCGGTACGATCACCTTTTCGCCTATTATGGATGGTAAGCCTATTACTGATGCCGAGTTTGCTAAAGTGTCGGACCCAGAAAGACAACATTATTACCAACTCATTGACGAGCTCGAAGACAAACTAGGCGAAGCATTAATTGAGTTACCCAAATGGAAACGAGCTACTGCTGAAAAACTTAGAGCATTAAAAAAACAGACAGCAGAGCAGGGGATCAGACCCTTGCTAAAAGACTTAGAACATAAGTACTCATCTGACTTGGCCATCTTAAAGTTTTTTCGTCAGCTTAAACCGCACTTAGTAGAAACAGTTGTTGAAGTATTAGCTGATGATAAAAAAGAAGACAAACACGATGAATACGACAAACGTTCTATTTTAGAAGAGCAATACCTGCCTAATATTTTAGTTTCACATGATTTAAACAGTGGTTCTCCTGTGATTTATGAGCCCAACCCAACCCACCAGAACTTATTTGGTCGGGTCGAATATACTAATATTCAAGGTTCGGTTTTTACTAATTATCGTATGATCCGCCCTGGTGCAATGCACAAAGCTAATGGCGGGTATTTACTGTTAGACGTAGACAAGCTTATCGATCAACCTTATGCATGGGAAACACTGAAACTAGTACTTAAGTTTGGCTCGCTTAAAATGGACTTGCCGCAACATGATGTGGGAATGGTGAATTCCATTACGCTCAATCCACAGCAAATACCAGTAGATGTCAAAGTGGTTTTGTTAGGTTCCCGTGAATTGTATTATACCTTGCAAGATTATGATGACGAGTTTTATGAAATTTTTAGGGTTTTAGTCGATTTTGACCACGAGATCCCGCTTGATAAAAAAAACTTATTTGATTTTGTGGGTCGAGTGAGAGTGCAGGTAAAAGACCTAGGTTTACAGGGTATCTCAGCCAAAGCCATGTATCGATTGGTAGAGTACAGTTTACGTTTGGCAGAACATCAACAACGCTTATCAGCCCGCTTTTCTGACGTTATCGAATTATTACACGAAGCTAAATATTTTTGTGCACAGCAACAAAGCCAAGAATTGGATGTCACCCATATTGAAAGAGCCCTAAGGGCAAAAACACATCGTACTGGGCGTGTTAGTGAAGCAGTATTAGACGATATAAAACAGGGCCAAATTTTGATTGCGACCCAAGGTGTCGACGTAGGTAAAGTGAATGGTTTAACGGTACTAGAAATCGGTGATAGCATGTTTGGTACACCGGCACGTATCACCTCGACAGTTTACGTTGGCGCAAACGGTGTAGTAGATATTGAGCGAGAAGTTGAACTTGGTCAACCCAGTCACTCTAAGGGGGTGATGCTGTTAACGGGATATTTAGGTCATAAATATGCACAGTTATTTCCATTAACCCTATCAGCTAACATTGCTATTGAGCAGTCTTATGGACATATAGACGGTGATAGTGCTTCGTTGGCAGAATTGGTCGCGCTAATTTCAGCCTTAACCAAAGTGCCCATTCGTCAAGATTTAGCCATTACGGGCTCAATAAATCAGTACGGTCAAGTGCAGTCTGTGGGCGGTGTGAATGAAAAAATTGAAGGGTTCTTTAAACTTTGTCAACATCGGGGGTTAACAGGTACTCAAGGGGTGATAATACCTAAATCTAATCAGGTGAATTTGATGCTTGATAAAGAGTTGTTGGCGGCCGTCAAAGCAGAGAGATTTTATGTCTGTGTAGTAGAAACTGTTGATGATGCGTTGGAATTGTTAATGGACAAAGACGCGGGTGCACTGAACACAAAGGGTCGTTACCCAAAAGGTTCTGTTAATTATATTGCGGTGTCTAGTTTGCTTAATATTGCCAATATAGTGGCAGGTGCAGATGATGATTAGGTCGCTTTGCGTAGTCTGAATATTTAGTACTTAAACATTCAACAGGTTTACTTTATTCTGTTAGGATCTTGCCATTAATTTTTTATTTTATAAGATCACACTATGAAAATTTCAAAAGGCACAGTAGTTCAATTTCATTATCGGATTAAAGATCTAGACGGTAAAGAGATAGAGTCTAACTTCGACGCTCAAGCCGTTGCTTACCTCCATGGTTATAACAACATGATGCCAGGTATCGAAAAATCTTTAGAATCAATGTCAAAGGGTGATTTACTTGAAGTAGAATTAGAAGCCACAGAAACATACGGTGAGATCCAAGCCGACAGTGAGCAACGTATATCGGTTAAACATCTGCAAGGCTCAGAAAAACACAGCTCAGAAAAAAAACCAAAGTGGAAAGCCGGAATGACAGTTGTTGTCAACTCTGAGCAAGGTCAGCGCGAAGTCACTATTCTGAAAGTGGGAAAGTTTATGGTCACCATAGATACTAACCATCCTTTGGCGGGTAAAACCTTACAATTTGAACTTCAAGTTGAAGATGTGCGTGCAGCAACCGATGAAGAAACCGAACATGGTCATGCCCATGGTGTCGGTGGACATCATCACTAGAAAATTTATATGGACTACCCGAAGTCAACCGTACCTATGAATTAAAAGCAAAAGCACTTGTTTGATAGTTAAATACTTGATTACGCCCTAAATCTTTAGACTGATATAGGGCTCTATCAGCCCCAGCAAATAACTGAGTAAATTCATAACCACAAACGGATGAATCAGAAATACCAAAGCTTGCCGTTATTGTAAACTGATGATTCGATGCTGAAGTGTCGGCTTTTTCAATTGCTTTACGGCATTTTTCAGCTATATGTGCGGCTAAATGATTACCACAACCTGCTAATAAAATACCAAACTCTTCACCGCCTAAACGACCAATAATATCATTTTTACGACAGGCTGCTTTTGCAGCATTAACGGCTATCTTAAGGGCTTCATCACCTACTAGATGACCGTAATTATCATTAATTTTCTTAAAATGATCTAAATCAAAAATCACAAAACTAACAGGTTGATTCGTTTTTTTACAAAGCTCAATCCCTGAAGAAGCTAACTTCGCAAAATGATGACGATTGGCAATACCGGTTAATTCATCGGTCTGGGCAAAGTAACGCATTTCAAGATAAATTTTTCTGTTTTTATAAGTCCATAATACAAACACAAATAAGGCCATAGTTAATAAAGCTAAAGCCAAAAGTCTGTTCTGAGCGGATTTATTGTCAAGCAACGATTGGGTTCTCAATAAGGTATTTTCTTTATCTAATAAGGATATTTGGGTGTCTTTTTCGATAACAGTAAGTTTGGTTTTTTGAATGGCGAGTAACTTTGCATTATTTTGGTCTAGTTCAATTTGACTCGCTTCAGAATATTGTTTGTAGTAATAAAAAGCTTGTTTATATTGCTGGTGATGTTCATTAACCTCTGCGAGTACTTTATAAGCAGTGGTAAGAGAGGGTTGATATTGATGTTGCTCTTCACTATCAATCAGTATCTGAGCATAGCTTTCTGCCTCAGGATAATTTATTAAAGCTAAATGACTTTTTGCTAATAAGCCATAAAAGCCAGCAATTAGTGCTTGGTATTTAATAGCTTTAACATCTGAAATGTTGGACTCAAGCAATTCGACTGCTTTTTGGGGGGAGTTTAATGCTAGGTGGTATTCGGCAAAGTAACCATTAATTGCTTTTATGAGTATGTTTTCATTTGCTTTTGTACACAGATTTATAGCTTTTTGGAAGTCTGCAGAATTTATGCTACCGATAGATGATTTAATTTGACTATTGAGAAGCTCAGTTGAGGCTAGACAGCGCAATCGAGGAGAAATATTGGTATTTAATAAATCGTTAGCCATTTTTTTTGCTAAGGAATATTCGCCAATATTATTGTAAAAATTTAGAACAGATAACTTTGTTCTCTCAAAATCAATTTTAGTAGGGGCTAATTTTTTTTCAAGAAATTCATTTAAAATATTGACTGTTTGTAATGCATTTAGCCAATCATTTGAGGTTGCATATATGCTTAATAAAGTCCCCAACACTCTTACTTGAATAATTGTGCTTTTGCTACTCTTAGCCAACTGATTTAATGAAATATTTGCTTTTTGTACTTTCCCATTTACGAATAAGTTTAAGGCTCTTAAATACTCATACAACTCTTTTTCGTTATCTTTAAGCTGGGTTTTATCTATATTACTGAGTAAAACGCGTGATTGTTCAGGGTTTGAAGTTCTTAACTCGTCAGCTTTAACTAATTGCGCAGTATAAGACTCGTCTGCGATAGAGTCACTTACGTGGATAATAATGAGTAGTAGTAGAAGCAGTAATCTTAAAATATTAATTTATCTAAGCCTGTTTGAATATATTTGATTATACGTTTTTTTCTTTCTCAGGCTCATCCTCTGATTCTGATTCGTCCTCGTCTGTAGCAACAATGATTTCTATTGCATTAAAAGTTTGAGCTTTCTGGATAATGTCTTCAAGGGTCATCTTGTCCTTCATACTCAAAAGGCTCCAGTCAAATAATGCATCAGCGCCTAGTTTTTCAAGCAATGTAATAGCGGTCATAATTGTTCCTTTTTTGTTCTCTTAAAAGTGCTTTTATTTATCAGCTACTGTTCGTTATTATCTAGTAAGACAACTCTTTCTATGATTGATTGATTGATTGATTGATTGGTTTTTCAGTAATTTTTGACTAGGTGGTATCAGCATGGTGGTGATAAGGGATAATTCTGCATCCTCAAACTCACCTAAGGTTATCCAGTCAATTCTGGGTTGTCTTATGGCAACGGTAGGGCATTCGTATAAAGCCACCTTATGCTCACTGGGATAATATTCATTGAGTAATTCAACTAAAATCCGCAGATAAGCTTTACCGGTACTTAATTTCGCCGCAGACTTATCGCCGGCTATGCCTACATGCCACAAAATGAAATAAGCACTAGGGTCGACTTTGCGCTGATAAAACATAAACTAACTTGCTTCGAAGTGTTGACTGCCTAATTTTCCTGGGTCTATACATAAATCTGCGTATAAACAATCGACGGCTGAAATGCCTGGCACCATATGAGCGGCGTAGCCTTCTTTTTTGGCTGTTTTTATTACCTTATGAGCAGATAGTAAAAATATACTGGAATGTCCATAAAACACAATAACTACTTTCTTTCCAGCCCGCACCTCAGTCATCATAGCATGGACCATTTCTTTGTATGTGGTGCGTCTGTCCTTAGCTTCAGCGTAAAATACTTGGAATGAATGTAGGTTTGAGTTCATTTCTCTAACCTACAACTCCAGCAAAGAATGTCATGCAAAAAAAAACAACATCAGCATTTTTTATATGACTGCGGGCGATTGGTGTTATGTGCGCACCCACCGTCATACCAGTTCCAACGCAAACTAGACTTCCTATTTTACCCGAATATTTTATGTGAGTGCTTTTTAGGTCTCGATATTATTAATATATTAGCTAAATTATTGTATATAATTAGGTAAGTAATATTAGCGAAGTCGATGATTATGCAAGCTATTAATTACTATATTTGCACTTATCGTCTAGGTAGCTCGATCTTTTTGTCATCACTTGGTTTGTATAATACTAAAACATGGCCAACGGCTTGAAGTTTAGTTGCACCTGTCTCTCTAATAATTGCATCCATGATTAGAGCTTTTTCTTCCTTATCTTCGGTTGGAATTTTCACCTTGATTAATTCGTGATGCTTAATAGCTCCGTCTATTTCAGCCAAAACCCCTTCAGTTAGGCCATTGTTACCTAATTGAACTACTGGTTTTAATGCATGGGCTAGGCCCTTGAGGTACTGTTTTTGCTTGTTTGATAAAGTCATTGATTAGTATTTCTTACAAATTTATTAAAGATGGGTGGTTGAAAATCGCTATTCTAGCGCCATCTACAATTTATTACTAATTTGAATATAGTGTTTATCTACGGTCGATGAGTAAAAATAAACAATCTGTTAGTAGTCAGCGTTGGTTGAAAGAACATTTTGACGACAAGTTTGTGCAAAAAGCTCAAAAGCAAGGTTTGAGATCAAGGGCTGGGTTTAAAATAGAAGAAATCCAGAAAAAAGATGGTTTAATTAAACCTTCCATGACAGTGGTTGATTTAGGTGCAGCGCCAGGTGGTTGGTCACAATATGTAACTAAATTGGTGGGAGAGGAAGGCTTAGTGATAGCCTGCGACATTTTACCCATGGATCCGCTGGCAGGCGTATCATTTCTTCAAGGAGATTTTCGAGAAGAAAATGTTTTAAACGAATTATTGAACAAAATAGGTGGCAAAAACGTAGACTTGGTTATGTCTGATATGGCTCCTAACATGAGTGGTAATGATGCAATAGACCAAGCTAAGTCGATGTACTTAGGAGAGTTAGCTCTAGACATGTGTCACCGAGTTTTAAAAAAAAATGGCAGCTTTGTGATCAAAGTATTTATGGGTGAGGGTTTTGAGCCGTTTATGAAAGATCTCCAAGAGGTTTTTAAAACAGTCAAAACTCGTAAGCCTGAATCATCTCGAGCACGTTCCAGAGAGGTTTATCTGGTGGCGACAGGATACAAATTATAGTAGTCTCTGTGTTAATTATTAATACGGCGCGAGACGCAATTCATAGAATCACACTGATTCTAGCAACAACAGAGGTTCAACAACTTGAGTGACATGGCAAAAAATTTAATCTTATGGCTGGTTATCGCCGTGGTATTGATGTCGGTTTTCCAAAATTTTTCTGGTACTGAATCAAAATCAACCAATACCGATTACACTTTGTTTTTACGTGATGTTAGTAATGGTGTGGTGAGTAGTGCCACGATTGATAGAAATTCTGGCCAAATTGATGGCATAAAACGTAATGGTGAATCATTCACAACCATAATCCCTTACACAGACCTTGCTCTGATGGACGAGTTGATCGAAAACAATGTCGCTGTTTTCGGAAAAGAGCCGGAAGAATCGTCTCTGCTAACTTCGATATTCATATCTTGGTTTCCTATGTTACTACTGATCGGTGTTTGGATATTTTTTATGCGCCAGATGCAAGGTGGTGGCGGTGGTAAAGGCGCTATGTCTTTTGGCAAAAGCAAAGCACGATTGTTAGGTGAAGATCAGGTTAAAACTACTTTCGCCGATGTAGCAGGGTGTGATGAAGCCAAAGAAGACGTCGTTGAGTTAGTTGATTTTCTTCGTGACCCAAGCAAATTCCAAAAACTAGGCGGAAGGATCCCTACCGGTATCCTATTAGTTGGTCCTCCTGGAACGGGTAAAACTTTGCTGGCTAAAGCAATAGCGGGTGAAGCGAAAGTTCCCTTCTTTACTATTTCAGGATCTGATTTTGTAGAAATGTTTGTAGGTGTCGGTGCGTCTCGAGTACGTGACATGTTTGAACAAGCCAAGAAAGCAGCTCCTTGCATTATTTTTATCGATGAAATTGATGCAGTAGGCCGTCAACGTGGAGCCGGTGTAGGCGGTGGTCACGATGAGAGAGAACAAACACTTAATCAGATGTTAGTAGAGATGGATGGTTTCGAAGGTAACGAAGGTATAATTGTTATTGCTGCCACTAACCGTCCAGATGTACTTGACCCTGCGTTGTTGCGACCTGGTCGTTTTGACCGCCAGGTAACAGTGGGTTTGCCTGATATTCGTGGCCGTGAACAAATCCTTAAAGTACCCATGCGTAAAGTACCACTAGGCGAAAATGTCGAAGCTAGTTTGATTGCTCGTGGCACCCCAGGATTTTCTGGTGCTGATTTAGCTAACTTGGTTAACGAAGCCGCCTTATTTGCAGCACGTACAGGTAAGAAAGTGGTGGCAATGGATGAATTTGATAAAGCCAAAGATAAAATCATGATGGGTTCTGAACGCAAGGGCATGGTGATGTCTGAGGCAGAAAAAACCAATACTGCTTATCATGAAGCGGGACACGCTATTGTAGGTCGTATGGTTCCCGAGCATGACCCAGTATATAAAGTATCTATTATCCCTCGCGGTAGAGCATTAGGGGTAACAATGTATCTACCAGAACAGGACAGATACAGTCACAGCAAACAACATCTTGAATGTATGATTTCTAGCTTGTTTGGTGGACGAATCGCTGAAGCCATGACTTTAGGCGAAGATGGCGTAACCACTGGGGCATCAAACGATATTGAACGCGCTACTGATATTGCTCGTAAAATGGTAACTCAGTGGGGCTTATCTTCAAAAATGGGGCCTATGCTATATGCGGAAGAAGAAGGTGAAGTCTTCATGGGTCGTAGTATGTCAAAATCTCAGAATATGTCTGACGATACTGCCCGAGCTATCGATGCTGAAATCAAATCTATTATTGACCGCAATTACGACCGCGCAGAGAAAATTCTGATTGAAAACCGTGATGTTCTGGAGACAATGAAAGATTGCTTAATGAAATACGAAACCATTGATGCAAAACAAATTGATGATTTAATGGCAAGAATAGAGCCACGTCCTCCAGCAGATTGGGTTCGAGATAACAAAGACGATAGCAGCAAACCTTCGGGCGGTGCCAGTGTGTCTGACTCAGATAAGAAAGATGATAAGCCAGTCCAACCTAATATAGGTAACCCTGGCGACGCAACCAGCTAGTTTTTTTGGATGTGATGGAAACGCTTTGTTGATTATTCAGCAAGGCGTTTTTTATTAGAGTAAATAAATAATACTGAGTGCCTATGCAGTTCAACAATCATGCAGTTTAAAGATAAATTTTTAGATTTATCTACACCTAAGATAATGGGTATATTGAATGTTACACCGGATTCATTCTCTGATGGTGGGGCGTTTAATCTACTCGAAAATGGTCTTGCTCAAGCAGGCTTAATGTTAAGTGAAGGTGCTGACATTATTGACATCGGTGGTGAGTCCACCAGACCTGGCGCTCAGAACGTTTCGTTGCAACAAGAACTTGATCGTGTCATTCCATTGATTGAGACAATATATCAACGTTTTGACACTGTTATTTCTATAGATACCAGTAAAGCTCAAGTTATGACTGAAGCAGTCAATGCAGGCGCCAGTCTTATTAACGATGTAAGAGCTCTGCAGGAGGATGGTGCATTAAGTGCGGCATTCAACGCCAGAGTGCCAATTTGCCTGATGCACATGCAAGGCAAACCCAGAGTAATGCAACAAAACCCCACCTATGATGATGTTGTAAAAGAGGTTATAAAATTTTTACAAGATCGTATTTCTGCTAGTCTTAGAGCAGGTATCCCTCAGGAACAAATCATTATTGATCCAGGCTTTGGGTTTGGTAAATCACTGAAACATAATTACCAAATGTTAGCCAATCTGGAAGAATTTCATCAGTTAAATGTACCTGTTTTGGCAGGTATGTCTCGTAAGTCGATGGTTGGAAATTTGTTGCAACGGGAAATAGATCAACGCCTAGCCGGTAGTGTTGCAGTTGCTACAGTGGCTGCGCAAAAAGGTGCACAAATAATTAGAGTACACGATGTTAAAGAGACAGTAGATGCTGTTAAAGTAATAAACATAATTAACGCTTACAGGAATAATAATGAGCGATAGAAAATATTTTGGTACAGATGGTATTCGTGGAAAAGTCGGTGAAAATATTATTAATCCGGAATTTGTGATGAAGCTAGGCTGGGCTGCAGGTAAAGTTTTGGCTGGGCAAGGAACGAACAAAGTATTGATAGGTAAAGACACTCGCATTTCAGGTTATATGTTGGAGTCTGCGTTAGAAGCTGGCTTGTCGGCTGCAGGCATCAATGTCGGTTTGCTTGGTCCCATGCCAACCCCAGCTATTGCATATCTTACTAAAACATTTCGTTCTGAAGCCGGTATTGTTATCAGTGCCTCACATAATCCCTACTTCGACAATGGTATCAAGTTTTTTTCCGCCGACGGCATGAAGTTAAACGACGATATCGAAATTGCAATAGAAAACCAGATGGATAAACCCATGGAGTGTGTCGCTTCGGATAAATTGGGTAAAGCTGTGCGTATTGCTGATGCAGCGGGCCGATATATTGAATTTTGTAAGGGTAATTTCCCTTCTGCATTATCACTCAAAGGTCTAAAAATTGTAGTGGATTGTGCCCATGGCGCAACTTATCACATTGCACCAAATGTACTAAGCGAATTAGGTGCAGAAGTCATCGAGATTGGCACTGATCCAAACGGAGTGAACATTAACCATAAAGTCGGTGCAACATCAATGAAGGCGATAACTGAAAGTGTTGTCAAAAATAAAGCTGATTTGGGTTTTGCCTTAGACGGTGATGGTGATCGCTTAATGTTAGTAGATCACAAAGGTAACGTGATTGATGGCGACCAAATTGTCTATATTATTGCCAGAGATGCACTAAAAAATGGACGTTTACAAGGTGGCGTAGTGGGTACAGTGATGAGTAACTTAGGTTTAGAGGTGGCATTAGGCACCTTGGGTGTCCCTTTTGCACGAAGCAAAGTTGGGGACCGGTATGTAATGGAACTACTCAAGAAAAAAGGTTGGTCAATCGGAGGTGAAGGTTCTGGTCATGTATTGAATTTATCCGCCGCTTCTACAGGTGATGGTATAGTAGCAGGACTGCAGGTTTTAGCTGCGATGCTAAATGCTAATATGACCTTGAGTGAATTGAGTCGAGGTATGATTAAATATCCACAAACGTTAATCAATGTTAGATTTGCTCAGGGAACTACTCCACTCGAAAACCCAAACGTCAAACAAGCTGTGATAGAAGCAGAAAAAGCTTTGGACGGAAGAGGCCGAGTATTGTTACGAAAAAGTGGAACTGAACCGCTTGTTAGAGTCATGGTTGAAGCCAACGATGCGCAGGATACAAGTAATTGGGCTGAATATATTGCCGATGCTGTGCGTAAAGTAACCGATTAGTAAGATTTACAGGGCAATATTAAGCACAACCACTTGTATATTGTCATTGGGTTGGTTAACATATCGCGCGGTTTTTTATTGGTGTTTGATGAGTCATAATGGAGCATAACGTGCAATTAAATAATCGTAGACAGTTGGTCGCTGGCAATTGGAAGATGAATGGCGATAAAGCATTGGTTGAGGTAATGCAGACACTTTTTGCTGCTGTCAGTCTTGAAAATATGGATGTGGTTATTTGTCCGCCTTTTCCATACTTAGGACTTTTTGATGGCAAATTAAAATTGGGTTCGCAAAATACCAGTCAATTTGATTCAGGTGCACACACCGGTGAAGTGTCTGTTGCTATGCTCAATGAGTTCAACTGTGAATATGTGATTGTAGGGCATTCTGAACGTCGTGCAGACAATGAAGAATCTGATGTATTAGTAGCGCTAAAAGTTGAGCAGGTATTGAAAGCTAACTTAACGCCTATTTTGTGTGTAGGCGAGCCTAAAAATGTGCGAGAAGACGGTACATTGTTTGATTATATCGCCGCGCAAATAGATGCAGTCTTGCATAAAGTCGGTATAAGTCAATTTACTGAAATTGTTTTAGCCTATGAGCCTATATGGGCTATAGGTACAGGTGAAACAGCAAGTCCAGCGCAAGCCCAAGAAGTGCATGCTTTTATACGTGGACATTTAGCAAAACAAGACGTAAGTATTGCCGCCAATATCGTTATTTTGTATGGCGGCAGTGTTAAAGGTAGCAATGCTGAAGAATTATTTTCTCAGGCAGATGTAGATGGTGGTTTAATTGGCGGTGCCAGTTTGGATCCAAAAGATTTTTTAAGTATTTGCCAAGCGGCAAATCAGTAGAGGCAACACATGGTTTTTTATGAAGTTTTAGTTATTGTTTATTTGATTGTAGCAGTTATGTTGATAGGTTTTGTATTGATCCAACAAGGAAAAGGTGCCGGTATGGGCGCGTCTTTCGGTAGCGGTGGATCAAATACTGTATTCGGTTCAGCTGGTTCTGGTAACTTTTTAACTAGGACAACGGCTATTCTTGCCACGTTATTTTTTGTTATTAGTTTGATTTTGGGTAATCAAACTGCGGATAAAGAAAAATCAATAGATGAATGGCAAAACCTTGAAGTGCCTGTTTCTGAGCAGCTTATTGATTCTGACGTACCTGCGACTGAACAATCGTTACCCGCCAATACTGAATCTGATGTACCTCCAGTCGACGCACCTAAAGAAGAAGACATACCAAACTAGTTTAAAAATAAATCGCGGATGTGGTGGAATTGGTAGACACGCAGCCTTGAGGGGGCTGTGGCTTAGGCCGTGAGAGTTCGAGTCTCTCCATCCGCACCATACATAGGTTCCATGAGAACCAATAAAGACCCGAAAGGCCAATAAAAACAAGCCTCTCGGGTTTTTTTATGTCCAGTAAGAACCAATAACGCTTGGTAACATTCAGCTTTTTTAGTAACATCCTTGGTAACACAGAAACGGATCTCCAAAAGCGGTGTTACCAAAATGGCTAAAATAACCAAACCACTGACCAATACAGAAGTTA
>JAWUXU010000111.1:0-7253 GCA_034111145.1 Paraglaciecola sp. | reverse complement strand
AACCACATGAATCCGATAATCTCTTCGACGATATCGGATTCCGTAATTTGAGACAAACCATCTTAAACTGATATATGCGTGAATTGTGTCGGCACTACAGGCGTAGCAAACGTGATTGTTGTGATCAACAAACAAAAGAATG
This sequence comes from Paraglaciecola sp., assembly GCA_034111145.1. Lineage (GTDB taxonomy): Bacteria > Pseudomonadota > Gammaproteobacteria > Enterobacterales > Alteromonadaceae > Paraglaciecola. The sequence continues at coordinate 7,111 of JAWUXU010000111.1, read as the reverse complement.
TAACAAATGGCAAACAGAGTTTTGCACTTGCTCTGCAACTAACTACTCTTGCCGTAATAGTCTGACTCTTTTGCCTTGCCAAGCCTATAAATCTAAACAGAAATAATTTTAAATCAAGTATTTATGTCACAAAATCAAGAAAGCTAGGCAATGAGTATCTTTTAAAGTTTTGTCTGTTAAACCTTCTGATGAGTATCGGAATTGGACTAATAATATTTGATGGGCTTAGAAGCGAAGAGTTGGCTATACACATATTGTTGGTCGCCGAAGTTTTCTTAACCACAAGCTAAAAAAGTGGGTGTTAATTTCACAAAAACCCACTGTAAGTCATTCAAATATCTAGAGTTATTTGATAATATTTAAAGTGGGTGTATCTGTAAACTGTCTTTGAGCTACCCTTTTAAGAACGAGACTTCTAAGACCTAAGAAATTTGACCTAACTTTCTATTTTAACCGCTTTCACATTCTTCAGAACTAGAAAACAAGCAAAAAACAAACGCTATGGTGCCGTTAATAAAAGATTCTTTCTCAATCCCCGAAGCTCGGCTGTTACCGTCGGCTCTATCTGATTTTTTTTGAGTCTTGATGGTTTGAATTGCTCCTGTAACAGCAGCATCACCCAGGTTAGAGTTAGCACAGCCACTAGCAAACAAAACCACCATTAAAATTGCTGCCGCCTTATTCTTTTTGTTCATTCTAATCCCTTTTAAATTACTGCAATGAGACAAACAAGATTACAGATAGTTCAGTCAAATCCTCACTAGAGTAAAAATCGCCGTAAAGGGTGTATTCGTAAATTACGGCCAAAATTTTAGTAGACTGATACTTCTGCTGCGATCAGTTTGTTTTGACCGTTTATTCAGTCAAATATTTAGAGTCATTTGACAACATTTACAATGGGTCCCCTAGGGCAGGAAGAAACACGGGCACAAAAGCACCAGTCGATGACCTGGGCACAAAGACTTAAACGGGTTTTTGGAATAGAAATAGAAACCTGTGAGCAATGCGGTGGTGGGACGTTATAGCGAGCATCGACAAATCGTCAGGAAAGCCGATTTGTACAGCGAATGCTGCCCCGTGGGGTTAGGCACAGGGATGTGTGTAATGAACATCCATTAGTGATCCAAAAGATACTCAGTCGCCTGAATACAAAAAATGATGAAGTCGTCGTATCTGCCCCTTCACAAAGTCGAGCACCGCCTCAGATAAGCCTACTTGAATGAAGACACGTTCATCATCATAAACAAACGCAATTTTCATGGCTGTTTGGCACAACAGTAGAAGACGCTTGTTGTGAATTTTGTAAAACCAGTTGAGTAATAGACGAGCAGTCGCCGACTTTCACTCTTTCAAGGATATAAAATTAGACTAAGTATATGCACTGAAGAAGTCATCTTGCAGCGCATATACTTATAATATTATTCTACTTACCATGCCCAATCCGCTTTTCCACGCTTAGAAACATCCGATGCAACACCATTTTTGTACCAGTCTTTTTGGCTTTGGCGATTCGATTGAATATATTCCAGTAATTTTGGGTAGGCTTGGCCAATATCGACAAATTCATTAGGGAAACGCCAGTCTTCAGGAAACACTAGGGCAAATGGGTAACCATTATCATCGACAAATGATGTGAGACCCTTACTGACATTATCTGATACGGGCATCACCGGTGACTTACCTTCAAGATGTATTTCTAAATTCGTATCATATACGTACAGGTATGGGTCAAAGGGCGCAGTATCTATTTGGCCCAATGTAATGGGATTACTGAGCGTTATTTCAAAAGAAAATTTATGCCCTAATATATGTTCGCTATCCCACAGCGTGTTGGTGAATGACGAAGCAGGGTCATAAAATAATGAGGTAGTATGATTGAAAAGGGTAATATCTATCCCTGAGCTGGTATCAATATATTGAACCAGTTCACTGCCTGATGTTACTCCTGGGGGAATATAAAGCTGATACGTTCCGTTGGCTTGCGACCCTTCAGGCAGTGCTATTCTCAGGTGCCAACTATGCTCATAACTCGCGCCTTTGGCAATAAGGTAGCCTTCTGCGTTAATAGTGATCACTTTTAGAGCTTCATTTAAGCCAAAGTTTACTCGGTATGCAACGACTAAGTCATTAAAGTCATAATCCCCACGATGGGGATACTGATCTTCATAGCCGACTATATAATAGGATGTGGATGATGGGTAGTAAGCTCTGCTGGCCACTGCGGTAGGACCGTTGGAAAGTACGACTAATGGCGCTTCCTCCCTTCCTGCGGCTTGAGTGTCCAAAAACTGAACATCTGAGGCAGCTAATAATGCTAAATCTTCAAAGCCAGCACTATAGTCGTAGAATTCTTCCGGGTCCCCCAAACTTACATTTGTTTCAAGCAGCTGAATGTTAAGTTCAATTGACAATGCATCTGACAGCCCAATGTCGACGGGTATAGTCAGTGTGTCATCAAAAGATGTACCATTTAAGTTGCTACCTGTAATGTTGTTGGAACCAGTACGGCCTAGTAAGGTATAATAAAATTGACGACTCGTACTGTTATTGCTGGCAAGTGAGCTTTTGGTTTTTGTTGAATACTCTTCAAATATATAGGTGTTTTCTCCAGTTGTAACCCTTAAGGTTAGATGAGCAATAGCAACGCCCTGACTATTGGCTTTTTCGCTACCAGACGATGCTTCATTAACATCAACACCGAGTATTAGTTGACCATTATTTTCTACTCGAAATGCTTCTAATGTTGCAGGACTAATCGTTTTATTCCCTTGTCCTAATAATAAGTTAATATCACCCGTGCCTTTAGAAATTGTGTGCTTTAGTCGCTCACTGTCAATTGCTTGGGTACTAAATGCACTCAATAATAAGTAGCTGGCAAGCGTGCATCTAAAAAATAAATTAATCATAAGAAACCTCGTAACTAATTGTTGCATCAGTTTTTAATTCTGAAAACACTTCCACTGTAAGTGGAAATGAATCAGCAGCGATATTTAGTGGTACGTTTATTGTTTCTTGGTGAACTACTTGGCCTAAAAAGAGGCTTTTTTTATGTATGTCCATAATTTTCAAAAAACGAAACTCACCCTCCATATCCAGCTCTATCATCGAAATTTCAATAGAAAAATTGTCGAATACTTTTATAGCTGTAACAATGGATGTTGGATTGTCTTTTAGTAACGTGGTTTTTTCGATATTACTTGGTAAAGGAGTGTTGATTGTTGGTGATCTAGTCACCGCTACCGGACTATTTTCACTGCCGCCACCGCAGTTGATGATTAACAGTAATGCAGGGGTAAGCATAAACAGTTTATGTTTGTACATCATATTTCCTTATTTTAAGTGAAGGCCAATAAATGTAAATTGGCTAGAGATAATAGTTAACTACATTAATTCATTATGCATATATGCATAACACGCGCCGTAATAATTAACTTTAACAATCAACAGCATAGGTTAATCACGCTGATTTTTTTTCGCGCTTTTTGTAATTAAATTTGCAAAATAAAAATTAATTCACGTTTTTAGTTTTTGATCTGCGGGGTTATCTGCGGGGTCATATCTGCGGGGTTAGAGCCACTGATTCTTATCATTAGTTTATTGTTGGCACTGTTTAGTAATTCTGTCTGAAAATACTAAGCTTGGTGAAAGCATATCAAGGATGAAAATCATGGCTAGGCTAGACTACCCTGACTAAATATTCCTAATATTCCACCACACGTTATTCAACGCGGAAACAACAGACAGGTTTGCTTTTTGCTGAACGAGATCATTCAGTTTATTTAGACAAGTTCGGCCATTACGCTAATAAATTTTCAGTTAGTGTTCATATGTTTACTTCAATGAAAAATCATGTACATATCTTGATAACACCCTCTACAGAAAAGGGGGTAAGCACCCTAATGCAATCGTTAGGACGTTGTTATGTATATCAATAAGACCTTCAATCGAAGCGGTACATTATGGGAAAGGCGATACCAATCTACTTTGGTAGATAGCGAACATTATTTTTTAACCGTCAGTCGATATATTGAATTAAACCCTATAAAAGCAAACATAATAAAGCATCCAGCAGAATACCCTTGGACAAGCTAGCATCACAACGCCTTAGATAAGAATATTTAGTTTATCACTTCTCATCCCTGTTATGACGCGTTAGGTAAGGGGCTTAGGCAACCAAGACCCTTATAAAAGGTTACTCGAACAACTTATACCAGATTTAACAATAATGCTCACACATCCATGATGATTGGCACTCGGTTACCGCGTAACAATCTCGACTTCTCGACAACTGGAGCGCCAACCCGTTACTCCTGCATTGTTCTACCTTCCGCTTTCCATGGCGGTCGCTTGTCGAGCTGTTCAACGGGGCGAAGCGGTGCTTCTAAAAAAATCAGTTTCACCCATGTCAATTCCCCCTAAAACAGGCCTTTTTGTGCTGAAACTTTAAAGGCGAAAAAGCAGTGGCACAGCCACCAAAGCGGTTCTCACCAAAGCCGGTTGTCTTGCACTCTTACGATGTGTGTCCTTGCAATTCATTCGAGGAATTAGTCAAGCGTATTGTGAAGCAAGCAACTTGACTCCTTTTGTACCTTTTGTACTTTTTGTACCTTTTGTACCTTTTGTATTATTTGAGGACACTGGCGGCCTGACACCTTTGTTTGCGGTTTCCTGTGCCTCTAGGCGGAAAAAGGAGACGACTTGTTGTAAATTGTTAGATTGGGCCTGCATCTCCTCTGCGGTAGCTGCGAGCTCTTCAGATCCGGCTGCATTTTGCTGAGTCACCTTATCGAGTTGCTGCATGGCACTGTTTATCTGACCCGCGCCAATGGACTGTTCTTCAGAGGCTGCGCTGATTTCCTGAATCAACTTAGCTGTTTGGGTGATATCTGGCACCATTTCTTCCAACAAGACACCCGCTTTTCTTGCCACTTTCATAGTATCTGCGGTAAGCGTATTGATTTCGGAAGAGGCCAGTTGGCTGCGTGTCGCCAGTTTTCGCACTTCGGCGGCCACCACCTGAAAACCTTTGCCATGTTCCCCTGCACGTGCTGCTTCGATTGCCGCATTCAAGGCTAGCATATTGGTTTGATAGGCGATGTCTTCAATAATAGAAATTTTCTCTGCAATTTGGGTCATTGCCACAACAGTGTCCGCAACGGCCTTGCCGCCCTCAGTCGCGGCACAGGCCGACTCACTGGCAATTTTGTCAGTAGTTTGCGAATTGTCACTGTTCTGGCGAATAGAGGCCCCTATTTCCTCTACTGAAGCACTGACCTCTTCGACACTGGCCGCTTGTTCACTAGTTGCTTGACTCAATGTGTTAGCCGTGCCACTGACCTGAGACGCGGCATCTGAAATCTGACTGGAATTACCTTGAATATGCTGAATGACATCGATCAGTTTTTGCTGCATGTCTACCATGGCCGCATAAACGCCGACTCTGGTTTTACCACCATGTGTTAAATTCTGTGTTAAATCTCCCTGAGAAATTCTTTCTGCCAACTCAAGAACTTCTTCCGGCTCACCACCTAACTGCCCAACTAAGCTACGAACGAAAATAATGGTGATAGCCATACTTAAAGCAATAGCTATCAAAGTAACAATCACTTGTATGAGCTTAACTGAATCACTTACTTCATTAAGTTTGTTAAGGTCTAAGAGCATAAGAGCTTCCTGCGATCTTTTCATCTCGTCAAGTAAAACCACGATTTCCCTTGCCAGTGGCGCCGCCTTCGTACCCAACCAATAATTGGCTTTATTCCAGTCAGCCGCTTCTCTTAAATTAAACATTTCAATCGGCAAACCTGAAAACACGGCCCTTGAGGCTAACAATGACTGCCAGTTTCCTAATTGTGTAGGCGTGAATAATCGCTTCATCGTGTTTATATTGGTAACACTACGCTCATTCACCTCCCATTTGGCCAGAAATTGATCACGAAACTTGGGATCACCTGAGAGCAAAAACGCACGAATATTCGCTAATCCAATGGCAAAGGACCCCCGATTATCGGCTAGATTTTTTAATAAGTTCTTACGATCAGAATTGGCTTTTAGCGTCGACTCTTCTTCAATAATGAGAGTGATTTTCTCTAAAACCTCCCCAGCTGTTGGCGCCGCTTGCGTAATCAATATATTAAACGCCGGAATATTCTCATTGGTATGCGCAATACTCTCAATCTCTTGCTGTGCCTTACGAAATGCCCCTAAATCAAGTTTGATGGTATTCAGGGCCTCCACATTACTTGGGTCGGTCCAATTCTCCGAAAAAATGTTAAACCGGGCTTCTGCCGAATCTATCCCCTGCCACGCATCGCGCCTTTGAGATATGAATAACTCTGCTTTTTTAGAGTCATCCCCTAATATCATATACCCCCTCAACGCGGCTAAAGAGGCATTAATGCCATTGAGCATATCACGCCCAGCTAATACTGTTGGTGTGCGTAAGTCAGTTAAACGATGTTGCACCACACTTAGTTCATCGACTTTTATTCGCCCTACGACCGCGTTAACAATCATCAACATAATGACAATGCCAAAACCAAAACTTAATTTTTTACCTACCGTTAATTTCATCATAATCTCTTATTTGTGTTTGCTTAAATTCAATTATTTACACAAGAATTTAAAAATTTAAAAACGGTTCAAATATAGAACCATCAATAACTGAACTATCACTTCGTTGTCTGCGCAACTTAAGGCCCTCATACCCCTGCTAAAACCTGTTTCACCCCCCATTAAATGTACTAAATTGGTCTTTAATATTGACTTCATTTTCATGGTCATTTAAGACGAATTCATCGATTATTTTTAGTGGTGAACGCTCGGTGTTATAATAAGAGTGTTAAGTATTTTTAGCAGGAGACAGCAATCCAATGGCCAATTAAATCAATTAAATTAATTGATTACAATTTAATTACAATTTAATTACAATTTAATTACAATTTAATTACAATTTAATTGATCAAATAGGGGGTGCAGATCTGGCTGTGAACAGTAAATCAATAACTTACATGCCAGATTTAACGGTAAACGGTCTGTTTTGGATGATTTTATTAAAAATTATTTGGTTTAATTTAGTTTATGTATCCGTTATATAATCTCAAGCTACTTT
>JAWUXU010000110.1:0-32976 GCA_034111145.1 Paraglaciecola sp. | reverse complement strand
AATATTGAGCATTTTACGGCTACCTAAATCAATACCTTGACGGGTTAACCCAGACGTAACCGAATGAATAGAAATATCCAGCCCTATATTTTGCGTGCCAATGATGTCTAACAAATTTTCAGGTTGTTCTAAGGCGATAGGGACAATCACTGCACCTGCCGAAAAGCTATAACCGCCTTGGGAGGTTTGCGCAAAAAAAGCGTCACCCGCAAGTTTCACTTTTACCTTATTGGCCAATAAACGCTGTAAAAGTTTAGGTGCTTGATAATCTTGCCAAGAAAATGCATAGGCGTAAGCACCTGGCAACAATTTAGGGTTAACAGTTGATGGCGCTTTAGCAGGCTGCTTATCCAGTTTGGGGCGACGCTCAACAGCTTTATATTGGATATTAAACGCTAAGGGCAGGTTCCAGTTCGATACGTCATAAAACGTGTTGTCGTCAAAAGATTTGCGGGTTGAGAAAAGAGATTTTATCAGTCGATATTGAGGTTGGTCGAGTGGTACAAACATACTGTTTACTGTATCGAATGTTTGTCCATCTACTTTTACATCCTTGCTCAAAGGAAAATATTGGATCTTATGTGCTGACATTATCTCTAACATTGTTGAGAAACGGGCTTGGTCAAACTTCTCATTCAAAATATAACCAGCTAAATCGTCATCTTTCACTAAATCTTTGGTTTGTTTAGCAAAATCTATTTGGTAATCAAGAATGGCTTGTTTATTGGCCAACGCACCGGCAAAAGTCGAAAGTGACGTTGTCACTTGATTTTGAATAGTATCGGAAAACTTCAACACACCGTGATCAGAGTCTTGCAGATGTCCCCTGCTGCTGGCTTGTTCAAATAGAATACCAATACTACCGTGGGCATCAGGGTAGGTTGAACCTTTGCCATAATAAAAGTCATCAAAACTTTCTTGAGTGAAATATAACTGCTTAGTTTTGTCTAACGCAGCAGCATGAAAATCCCCCAGCGCGGCAGTCAACTCCACATTTTTTAAGGGTGTCCAAGGGTTTTTTCTAGAAGAAATACCGGGCTGGAAGAAATAAGTGCTATTAGTGCCCATTTCGTGGAAGTCGGTTAATACATGTGGACGCCATTCATGGAATTGTTTGATACGTGCACGCGATTCTGGATGGGTTAACAACAACCAATCGCGATTTAAATCGAACCAATAATGGTTGGTACGTCCTGAAGGCCAAGCTTGCTGATGCTCTCGATTATTAGGATCAGAGACCAGATTTTTACTTTTATGCATATTGGCCCACTGAGCAAAGCGCGATAAACCATCCGGGTTGACACTAGGGTCGAGCAGTATAACGTTGTCTTTAAGCAGTTGATTAACTAACTCACTTTCACCCGCAGCGAGGTAATAAGCAATCAAAAGTGCCGCATTCGAACCTGAAGGTTCGTCGCCATGCACGCTATAACCCATCCAAATAATGAGTGGGTCATTTTTATCCGTGGATTGGCCTAAGTTTTGAATATGTCTGGCTTGGATAGCCGCTAAGTTTTGCTGATTCTCAACAGAGCTAAAAGCTAATAGATAAAGGGGACGGTTTTCATGAGTACGCCCTGTTTCGACTAAACTGACCCGGTCTGACTGCGAAGCCAACAATTGCATATAGTGAGCAATTTGATCATGACGCACATGCCATTCACCTACTGTAGACCCTAGAGCTTGTGTGGGAGTGGTGATGTGGGCTTTATATTGAGTATCTGCTGGCAAATACGCAGTATCTATAACGGCTGCAGCTTGTGCACTGATGAACAACAAACAAAAAGTAAAAATTCGAAACACTAAATCCATAAAAATCAGTCCAAACTGTCAATATTTTAAAAAATGGTCGCACGTTTTAGGCAAAATTAACATAAGGAAAAATGATTACTTGAGTGTTTTAGTCAAGTAATTTTGTTATTATGCAAAAAGACATATTTTAGAGGTAGATAGCCCATGATTAACATTTCAGAAACAGCACAAGCACATTTCTGTAAACTGCTAGCAAACCAAGAGCCTGATACCAACATCAGAGTGTTTGTAGTTAGCCCCGGCACACCCGGTGCAGAATGTGGCGTATCTTACTGTCCACCCGATGCGATAGAAGAGTCAGACACAGTTCTTGAATTTAATGGTTTTGATGCCGTTGTTGATTTAGAAAGTGTGCCTTTCCTACAAGAAGCCGAAATTGACTTTGTCACTGATCAAATGGGCTCACAACTGACCCTTAAAGCGCCGAATGCCAAAGCACGTAAAGTAGACAGTGACGCACCTTTAGCCGAACGTATAAGTTATATGATTGAAGCAGAAATCAATCCACAACTAGCCAGTCATGGCGGTAAAGTGACCTTGATAGAGGTCACCGAACAAAAAGAGGCCATACTGGAGTTTGGTGGTGGCTGTAACGGTTGCTCTCAAGTAGATGTCACCTTAAAAAACGGCATTGAAAAACAGATGTTAGAAGAGTTTGCGGGCGAATTATCAGCCATCAAAGATTCCACTGATCATCAATCTGGTGAACACTCTTACTACTAAATTTTCACTAAATAGCTCAGCAAGGATATAAAAATTAACTGGCTTCAGCGTTTAGTTATCGACTCAAATAAAAGCTGGGCTTTTTTTAAACGTGGTTTAGGTATATTTTGCTTAGGCGTAGTAATTATATTAATAGGCGCAAAATTTGCGCCTATTATCCAAATTCCTGGGTTGGTTCTATTGGCAGTGGGTAGTTTGTATTCTATCAGAGGCTACTTAGGCATTTTGGCACACCGAGTGACCACAAGTTTTAAACCACCGCCACCTTCCCAGTTCGACAAAGATAAATAAAGTAACTACCTAAGCTTATTCCACGCGACAGTAAAAAAAGTAACATCGCAACCCATAAACCTTGGTTTGCGTAAGCTGAAAACACCCAAAAAGCGGGAAAATAAAAAGCCAACGCACATAAAAACATACTATTTCGCATAGCTTTTGCACGTGTCAAACCCACAAATACGCCATCAAAAAAGAAACACCAATGGGCGAGTATAGGCAAGCAATACACAAAAATCATGTAGTCTTTCATCTCTAATTGAAGGGTAGGTTGATTTGTTATTAAACTAATAATCTCAGTTCCCCACACCGCAAAAATTAACGAGTAAACTACAGCAACGACAGTTGACCACACCAGTCCGTGTAAGGTGACATAAATAATACCTTTGGCGTTTCTCTTTCCTTTTTGTTCACCAACCAAGGCTTCCGCAGCATACGCAACACCATCTAAACCGAGGGCAATTAAACTGAAAAACTGCATCAGAATCGCATTGATTGCCGCTGACGTAGACCCAAACCCTACGCCTTTAAAAATTAGAAAAGCGATGCAACCTTGTAATATAAGGTTTCGAAAAAACGTGTTGCCGTTAAGAGATAATAGGGGGCGTAAGTAGACACCTGAGAACCATTTTTTTTGTATTATTGGCTTACCGATAATGTTGAACGCCACAATCATACTTATTATGGAAATGGAATATTCAGCAAGGACGCTGGCCAGCGCTACTCCAAATACTTCTAGCTCTAAGCCAAATACAAACCAAAGATTAAGTACCAAGTTCAATAGATTTGCGAACACCTGAATAAGCAACACCTGTTTGGCTTTTTGCTGACCTATCAGCCAACCCACTAAAGCTAGATTGACTATCGCAGCAGGTGCACCCCATATACGTGTGGTAAAATACTCTGATATAACCCCTTCAATAACTGGCGTCGCATCGGCAAAATATAAACCTAAAGTCAAAATTCCATCTTGCACTAACAATAAAAAACAGCCCAACAAAAGACCAATCAATATCCCCTGAAACAAGCTTTGATTAAGCTGGTTAATATCTTTACTGCCTTTTGCCTGGGCACTAAGGCCTGTACTGGTCATTCTTAAAAAGCCGCATAACCAGTACAGTTGAGTTATTAATAATGCAGCCACAGACGCACCCGCAAGAAAATATATGTCCTGCATATGGCCCAAGACCGCTGTGTCGACTAACCCCATTAAGGGAGTCGTGACATTGCTCAGGATCATAGGTATCGCCATAACAATAATTTTTTGATGCAAATTAATCTGAAAGAAGTTAGATAGGGTATTATTGTTAATCATTTGATAATCATTATTAAACAGAAAGGTATGATAAAAACTTGGTGTATTAATTTTGTGACCATAACATGTGCGACGTTAAGCTTAAACACTTGGACAAAAGACAATGCTGTCATATTATTATATCACCATGTCAGCAACACCACTCCCAAAGTGACTTCAGTCTCGCCACTGACTTTTCGTCACCACATGCAATATTTAGCAGATAATCATACGGTATTACCTCTTAAGCAAGTTATTGAAGCTCTACAAAACAAACAATCTTTACCCGATAAAACAGTAGTCATAACTTTTGACGATGGTTACGAAAATATCTATGAAAATGCTCACCCTATTCTTAAAAAATTTGCATTCCCGTATACGGTTTTTGTGAACCCACCTCTTATTGGTACTGTGAGTTATCAACTTAATTGGCAACAAATACAACTTATGGCAGCTGAGAATGCCACTTTTGCAAACCATGGAAAACAACATCGCCACTTGCTTAGTAAAAATGCCGAGGGATCACAACAAGATTGGCTTAACCTTACTATTCAAAATATTAAAGACGCCGAAATAATACTTAAAGAAAATATTGGCTACAGCCTTAAATATTTTGCTTACCCATACGGTGAATTTGATAAAAAGTTAAAAACACAGCTAAACGAAGAAGGATATATTGGTTTTTCCCAGCATAGCGGTGCTATTGCTTCACACAGTGACTTTTCTGCTTTACCTCGTTATCCATCCGCTGGAGTTTATAGCAACCTTGAAACATTAAAGCTTAAATTAAATAGCTTGGCGATGCCAGTGACAGATATTTCCCCTGATAATCCCGAGCTTGAATCTCCGATACAAAACCAAAAATTAACCTTTAATGTGAAAACGGGAGACTTAAGCCCACAACAAATCAACTGTTTTCAAAGTGGCCAGTTACTTAACAAATCGATCAAAAAAAATACCGTTTCAGTGTATTTACAACCCATTATAAAACCCGGCAGACATAGAGTGAACTGTACTGCCCCTAGCATAAGCGAGAAAGGTAGATACTACTGGTTTTCACAACCCTTTTTTATGGCAACAGCCGAAGGGACATGGTTAGATTAACCTGAGTGTAGGTCTTTACTAAGATGAAGATGCCGGCCAATGCCTAAGGCTTGCATCCTTGAGCTAACACCTGATCCGTTGATCACAACAAATCCTTGCCTCTGGTAAAAATTGGTCACCTGTTTATTAGCAGCCTCAACATCGAGACTTAAAGCTGACTTACCAGAAGCTAATGCTTGTTTGTGGACCAATGTTAACAGCGCACTTCCAATACCTTGTTTTTGATGTTGTGCAAGCACCGAAAAATGTCCAAAACACCATTCATGTTCTTTTGGTTTGGGAATACAGTCTTGCAAAGATTGGCTAGCTTGCACAACATACATTGAGTGGGTAACACCATAAAAATAAACTAGATTAGATAATGTAGCTTGGTGGAAGGATTTTGGTAAATCACTATGCCATGCACTTAAACAGCCAACAACTTGATTATCAATTTCGGCTACCCAGTGATTTTCATAGCCGTATTGTCCATCAGGGATCAATAGGCTTGAATGTAGAAAGTTTAAGGCCGTCAATTCACGGTTGATATCAAAGATAGCCCTTAATGCAACAGGTGCAGCAGAAAGAACCAGTTTAGCTAAGGCCTCTGCGTCACTCTTATTAGCTTGCCTTATTTTCACTTAGATTATTTTACAGGGAAATAATTGCCGGCATATCAGCCAGTATTTTTTGCCCTTCACTAACGGGCAATTTACCTACAACAAATTCAGGTTTAAAGCGACCAACTACCTGGGCCTTTGGATTTACTACCACCACAGAGGAGCTGTGGTCTACCAAATAATTTGGGTTATCGGTACTTTCAGACATGGAATACATCATTCCCATAGCTCTGACTAGTGGAAATAACTGCGGATGTTCTCCGCTTACAGCGATAAAGCCAGAATGGAAAAAATTGATATATTCGTTTAATCGTTCTGGCGTGTCACGTTTTGGATCGACAGACAATAACACTATTTGAATAGGAAAGTCCGTGGGTATTTTTTGCAGTTCAGGGTAAATACCTGTCAACTCTGCCATCGTAGTTGGGCAAATATCAGGGCAGAAAGTATAACCAACAAACACTAGACTCCAATGGCCCTTTAGATCCTCTTCTGTGAATATTTGTTTATTATGGTCGATTAACTGAAAATCTGGCAGGGCTCTTGCCAGCGGGTAAAGACTCACATGTTGGATTTTATCAATGCCGCGAGGCGGTGCAATGTTGATTGCGGCCACAACTCCAATAACGAGGGCGATAAATGCAATAAGGCCTGCTTGTAATTTACTCATGCTTAAAAGTGCACATAGTGGTCGACCAAAAGCACTACAAACAATATCATCAGATGGATAATTGAAAATTTAAAGGTTTGCATTGCAGTTTGTTCGTTTGCGGTAAATTTCAATTTCCAAGCGTAATATAAAAAGCCTGCATTTAACAACGAAGAGCCGACAAGGTATATCAGCCCAGACATACCTATCAAATAAGGCAACAAACAGACCACACAGAGTAAAACCGTATATAAAAGAATCGAGGTTTTAGTAAATTCAATGCCATGAGTCACAGGCAACATAGGCACTTGCGCTTTTGCGTAGTCTTTTTCGCGATGAATAGCTAAAGCCCAAAAATGTGGCGGGGTCCAAATAAATACAATCAATACTAACAACAGCGCATGAGCATGAATTTCTCCCGTTACCGCTGTCCAGCCCAGCAATGGAGGTATAGCACCCGCTAAGCCCCCGATAACAATATTTTGTGGGGTAGCTCGCTTTAAATACATGGTATAAACCACCGCATATCCCAAAAGTCCAGCAAAGGTTAACAATGCCGTTAAACGATTGACCCATAGTTCAAGGATCACATAACCCACAACAGTTAATACCGCTGCAAAAAGCAATGCTTTCTTCGGGCTCACTTTGCCTTTCGCTACTGGCCGATTAAATGTACGTGCCATTTTGCTATCTATTTTTCTATCAACAACATGATTCACCACCGCTGCAGCAGATGACAAAAAGCCAATACCTATTAATCCAGCGATAAAAATTTGCCAACCTATCCAACTATCACTGGCTAAACACATGCCAACCAATGCGGTTAACAATAGTAATAACACAACTTTGGGTTTGGTTAATTCATAATAATCTAGGCAAGTAGCCCATAAATTAAATTGATTGTTTTGTTTCTCTGCAGCCACGACCTTACTCACCTTTTTCTCCTAAGTTTTACGATATAACGTGTAACTGATGGTGACTAGCACCAACATTAAACACGCGGCCACCATGTTATGCAGTACAACAACCACAATTGGTAACCTAAAAACTACATTGCTAACGCCCAAGATTACTTGAGCGCCTAGAACCAACACCATTATCACAAATAACTTTTTGATTAAGTTTGAGTTGGCTGCAGCATACAATGCTGATACCTAACCAACATAAATACAAAAAGGTAATCAACGAGTCTATTCGGTGAATAATATGTATAGCACGCGCTCATTACTATCATGACCACCAAATTCATAATTGTCTGCTTCAATAATACTAAAAGCACTAGCAAGGTCTAATCGTTCATACCATGTACCTTCACAAATGGGCAATTCTGCGTAGGCTAGTGCAGCAAAATTAGCAGACATCCAGCCACCAAAAGTGATTTGACCTGTCTAAATAATAATACCTAATATTGAATGTTTACAAAACTGACGCAACCCCCAGGAATACGATACGGGGTTAACCTTAAATACAATAAAAACAAACCAGACAATACACTGAAACTACTTAATAAGTGACTCACCATCATCGCAGGTGATATTTTGAGAGTCACACTCCACATACCAAATGCGCCCTGAAAATAGACTAATCTTACCAAAAAAAGCGGTAGTTTTAATGCTTTGTTATAAACTTTGCTGAAAAGGCTATTTATAAAAATCACCAAAATTAAAAAAACTAATGCACTAGGGAAATAACGCTGGATTATCTCATTCCATGCTTTGCTTTGTTTAAATGGCGCTCAAGGAGAACTTTTTGTGCGATTTCAATATTTTCGGTGGTTTTAGAAAAACGTTGGGCGTTATAACAACCTGGCCAATCAAGACAGCCTAAACCTGCGTCTGTAAGTCTTGGATAAGCACCTAGGACAATCACTATCATTCCTAAGAAAATGCTCACCAAAACTATTTTTTTCATATTATTTTTCTTTATCCAATCCGCGAAAGCTTAAGCACTTTACGCATATCAGACAAAATATCGCGACTATCAAGGATAGATATTTTAGAGTCAACTTGTAACGAATAACGTAAAATAACGTTATTCAAAGTATCTGCAATAAAAATACCTTCTCTAATATTATCTTTAAATATTTGCTTAACGCTATCAAAATCGGTGGTTAACAAACGAACGTTTTGATTTTGCTTGAGAATAGCGTGCTGCTCGCTATCGCTATTTTCATGGGTGATCACCAATACTTCTGCTCTGTCGCTATGTTTACCTAATGCACTGCGCACCTGAATAATACTGTACAAGGCATTTTCGCATGCTTGGTTACAGGTTTCAGGCAAAACGTAGACTAATTTCCATTTAGGTTCTGGTTGCCTAGTATCTATAGAACTAACGTCCAAGGGAGGAGAAATCAATTGACCTTTGTTGGTGGCCGCTTGATTAAACCAACCGTTATCCAAGGCTAGTTTTGCTAGTAGGACGGGTAATACAAATACTGCGACAAAAATAAACATCAAACGTTTATTATTGGCCTTTTTAATGTTTGTCAATATCGTTCCTCATAAATTTTTTTCTTTGTGCAATCACAAAAACAACTATTGCAGCAAATGCTAACAAGAACCATTGTACTCCATAAGCTATATGCTTTTCAGGAGCCATTACTACCGGTTTCCAGTCTCTAATAAAACCGGAAGCCGGGTTATCATTGAGTTGCACCACAAAAGGTAAAAAGGGTGTCTTGTACATAGCCTCGACTACCTCAAAATCAATTTGTTGTATTAATTTAGGCCAATTATCATTTATAACAGCGGTCTCTTTCACCATAGCATTATCAGTAGGAAAATTAACCACACCTGTATAAGACATTTTATTATCATCTAGTTCAATGTTAGGAAATACATCACGACTTTTGGTGGCAGGTAACCAACCCAAATTTGCAAGCAACATTCCAGAAGATGTTTCCAGTGGCACCAATACTTGATAACCGACACGGCCGTTATTGATTTTGTTATCCAACATAAAAAAACGGGTCACGTCAGCTTTTGCAACGAAACTAATTGGCATATCAAGCATATTGTCTAGATCGGTCAGGGCCTGCTGCAAACTTATTTGCTCAGTTAAGGAGGCTTTATGGATAGACAATAAACGTAGATTTTTTTCTTCTGCCCGTTGTAATTGCCACATACCTAATGCAAACATAATGACAACTGCTGCGAAAGTAATTAAGGTAGCAACCAAAGGTAAACGAGATAGTATTTTAATCATATCAAACAAAATTTCTTCAGAGGCAAATAAATGTTAATCAAATTATTAATTGGTGGGTTGATTCTGTTTATGGTGTTTAATTTATTTAAAGCCATGATAGTCATGCTAAAAAATGACCCAGATAAACCGCAAATGAGTAAATTTATTGGACGCAGACTAATGGCTTCTGTGACAATAATTGTGCTCATTTTAGTTGCCTTAGCCACTGGCTTAATAACACCTAACTCATCACCCTATTAATAAAAAAGAGCCACGTTAATAAACGTGGCTCTTTTTCAAGTTGTATTATCTTTAAACTATGTAAACAAAGAAGAAAAGTATCAACCAAACAACATCAACGAAGTGCCAATACCAACTTCCTGCTTGGAAGGCAAAGTGATTAGCTGGAGTGAAGTGACCTTTAAATACTCTCAGTAGCATAATAAACAAAATTATAGTGCCCAAAGTTACATGGAAACCATGAAAACCAGTTAACAAGAAGAACGTATTTCCATAAACACCTGAATCTAGTCTTAAGCCTAGATCTGTATAGGCATGCACGTACTCTTCCACCTGCAATCCTACAAATATACAGCCTAAAAGTACCGTAACACTTAACCATATTTTTAAAGCTTTACGTCGATTTTCTTCTAACCCAACATGAGCCATATGGCACGTCACAGAAGATATAATCAAAATAGCGGTATTCATTAATGGTAAACCGAACCATCCCATTGCTTGTGTCGTGGTGCCACCTGGAGTTGTCACTAACGGCCATATAGCTTCAAACGCTGGCCATAGAACTTCTCCAGTCATATCGTTGTTACCTGCACCACCTAACCATGGCACTGAAATCGTGCGAGCATAAAATAACGCACCAAAAAACGCACCAAAAAACATCACCTCTGAGAATATAAACCAGGACATACTTTGGCGATACGAACGATCAAGCTGAGCGCTGTATAAACCACTCATAGATTCATGTATCTGATTCTTAAACCATCCATACAACATATATGTCAAAGTTAGTAAACCAGCAGTTAAAATATAACCGCCATATCCTTCTTTATCGCTAGTGCTTTCAATAACAAAGTTACCGGCTCCCACTGAAATTAAAAATAGTGCTACTGCACCAACAATTGGCCATGGGCTCTGTTCGGGTACATAATAAGTTTCGTATTCTTTCTCTGACATGGTGTTCTCCTTTAACCGCGATTCATGGCAACAACTTCGACTGGTTCTGCTGAAGAAGTTACATTATAAAGAGTATATTGCACGGTGAAATAGGTAATATCTTTAGGCAGTTGTGGGTCCACATAAAAACGCATAGGCATCAACAATTCTTCACCTGCTTGTAAAGTTTGCTGTTCAAAACAAAAACATTCAGTTTTGTTCATGTAGATTGCAGCCGGGCCAGGCGAAACTGAAGGAATAGCTTGCCCAACAATCCTTGTAGTTGCAGGATTTTTTACATAAAAATCAACCTGATTCATTTCGCCAGGGTGCACTTTTATTCGCTTTGTGTCAGTGCTGAACTGCCAAGGCATGCCGGTATTAATACGAGTAATAAAATCAACAGTAACCAAACGACTCTTGTCGATTTCAACTGATTCATACACAGCGGCTATATCTGACGTTTTGCCATTGATGCCTAATGCATCACAAAGTACATCATACAAAGGTACAAGTGCGAAACCAAAACCAAACATGCCTACTACTATGGCAGCTAGTTTCATAACCATCTTGCTATTTTTTGTTTGCACTTGTTGCTCTGACATTATCTTTATCCCCTATTCTGTTAATTATTTTATAACAGGCGGTGTTGCAAATGTGTGATAAGGGGCTGGCGAAGGAATTTCCCACTCCAATCCTTCTGCTCCTTCCCATACTTGGTCAGAAACAGGCTCACCTTGCTTCTTACAGGCTTTTATCAACAACGTTAGGAAAATCAACTGTGATAAGCCGAAGGCAAAACCACCAATACTGATCCACTTATTAAAATCAGCAAACTGTAATGCATAGTCTGGAATACGTCTAGGCATACCAGCTAAGCCGACAAAGTGCATTGGGAAGAACAATACGTTGACTGAAACCAATGAACACCAGAAATGCCACTTAGCCAAGCCGATATGGAACATTTTTCCCGTCCACTTAGGAAGCCAATAATAAACAGCAGCCATAATAGAGAAGATAGCGCCTGTGACTAATACATAATGAAAATGTGCCACTACAAAATAAGTATCATGATACTGGAAATCCACTGGCACTATTGCCAACATTAATCCTGATAACCCACCGATGGTAAACAATACTATGAAGGCTAGTGCAAACAACATAGGCACTTCAAACGTCATTGAACCACGCCACATAGTAGCCACCCAGTTAAAGACCTTCACTCCGGTAGGTACAGATATCAGCATTGTAGCAAACATGAAGAATAGCTCTGCAGCCACAGGCATACCGGTAGTAAACATGTGATGCGCCCAAACAATAAATGATAACAACGCAATAGATGCAGTGGCATACACCATTGAAGCGTAACCAAAAAGACGCTTACGAGCAAAGGTAGGTATTATCTGGGAGATAATGCCGAAAGCCGGTAAAATCATGATATACACTTCTGGATGTCCAAAGAACCAGAATATATGCTGGAACATTACTGGATCACCGCCACCAGCGGCGTCAAAGAAGCTAGTGCCGAAGAATTTGTCGGTTAGCACCATAGTTACGGCACCTGCTAAAACTGGCATAACTGCTATCAACAGAAACGCAGTAATCAACCAAGTCCATACAAATAAAGGCATTTTCATCCAAGTCATGCCTGGTGCACGCATGTTAAATATAGTCACAATGACGTTAATTGCTCCCATAATGGATGAAGCACCCATTATGTGGACAGCAAACACAAACAACGCTGTACCGTCGGTACTATAGGTAGTAGATAATGGTGCGTAGAAAGTCCAACCAAAAGCAGGACCACCACCTTCCATAAACAAAGACCCTAACAAAATAGAGAAAGCAAATGGTAAGATCCAAAAGCTCCAGTTATTCATTCTAGGCAAAGCCATATCTGGCGCGCCTATCATCATCGGAATAAGCCAGTTAGCTAAGCCTGTAAAGGCCGGCATTACAGCACCAAACACCATTATAAGACCATGTACTGTGGTCATTTGATTAAAAAAGTGTGGCTCTACTATTTGTAGGCCAGGCTGAAATAATTCTGCACGTATGACCATAGCCATAGCACCGCCGGTCAAAAACATAATGAAGGCAAACCAAAGATAAAGTGTTCCTATGTCTTTATGGTTGGTGGTGTATAGCCATCGTTTGATTCCGTATGGAATATGATGTTCGTGATGATCACCGTCGTGGTGGTCATCATGATGATTTACTTCAGTAGTTGTTGTCATGGTAACCTGATCCTATTGTCCGTTCATTGCTGCGTTAATATCTTTGGCTTGCACCAAATCACCTGTGTCGTTCCCCCAAGCATTACGTTCATAGGTGACCACCGCTGCTATCTCAGACATAGTCAACTGTTTTGCATATGATTGCATGGCACTTCCTGTTACACCGTTAAGCATAATCTCAATATGTCTTGGTTCATCTGCTACCGCTATTTGACTACCTTTTAATGCAGGGAACACACCTGGTAGACCCTCACCATTTGGCATATGGCAAGCTGCACAGTTAGCTAAATATACTTTCTCGCCTTGAGCCATAGCCTCAGGCATAGTCATATTCATAGATAATAAGCGCTGTTCTTCTTCTTTAGCTAGTAGTTGAATTGATTCTTGATCTGCAATCCATTTATCATATTCTGCTGGCTCCTTGGCGATAACTACTACAGGCATAAAGCCGTGCTGCTTACCGCAAAGTTCTGCACACTGACCGCGGTAGATACCTGGTTCATTGGCAATTGCCCATGCATCATTTATAAAACCCGGATTGGCATCTTGCTTGACTGCAAAATCAGGAACCCACCAAGAATGGATCACGTCGTCAGATGTAACAAGGAAACGAATTTTTTTACCCGTTGGAATTACAAGTGGACGGTCAACTTCAAGTAAATAGTTGACACCCTTGGGTATGCTTCCTTTAATTTGGTCTTGTTGGGTGGCGAGTTTAGAAAAGAACTCAACATCATTGTCCATGTATTTATAGTGCCACTTCCACTGAGAACCCGTCACTAATACCGTTACATCAGGTTCACTTGCATCTTCCATATTAATCAGTAATTTTGTGGCAGGAAATGCCATAGCGATCAATATTATAAAAGGTATTACTGTCCAAGCGATTTCTACTTTAACACTTTCATGAAAGTTAGCAGGCTTAGCACCTTTTGATTTTCTATGAAAATACATAGAAACAAACATCACTCCAAACACACCAACGCCTATCACAACGCATATAGTAAACATCAACATGTGCATATCATGGACTTCAGCACTTATATCAGTGACGCCTGTCCTCATGTTTAATGTATAACGTTCAATTTTATCTGAAGTTTCTGCAAACACTGGTGCTGCTATTAATCCGCTAAGCATAAACCCAGCTTTGGACAAAATTCTTTTCACTCGACACCTCTATCTGTCAAACGTACTTTTAATTATTCATTACAATATATTCTAGGCATTACACACCAAATATCGTATCCAGATGATTGAGCACAAACTGTGCTTAATTACATTGTCTTGCTCGGTCGTACGTACCCAAAATTACATATGAAGTAACATTTCAGGTTAAAAAAAAGACATATTGTTGTTTTGATATTGTTGTAGCAATCTCAAGGATCGCTTATTTAGGGGGGGTTCGTCTACCTTTTTTGTTAAAATCTCCCTACCTGCTTATTTTTTAAGCACATAAACGCATATCCATCAATTTTTCCCGATGTTACTGTCAACTTTAATCTCAACATGTTTAACATTTACGCTACTCAAGTTAGGTTAGATACTGTCAACGCAGTGAGATATTGCGTGTATTAATGTGTAATATCACATCCAATCAGCGTTGCGGATCACTCCGACGGCTATCCCTTCGATATTGAAAGGTTGAGTTGCCAAGTCGACTATGATGGAAGAAAAAGCATCATTTTCAGCATGCAATAAAACTTGACTACCTTTTTTCTCAAACCTCTTTACAGTTACATCTTCATCCACCCTTGCAACCACGACTTGGCCATTGTGAACATCTGTAGTGCGATGCACCGCCAGTAGATCACCATCTAAAATACCAATGTCTTTCATGCTCATTCCGCTGACCCTAAGTAGAAAATTTGCACTTGGTTTAAATAAGTTGGGGGCAACTTGATAGTGACCTTCAATGTTCTCTTGCGCCAAAATAGGCTCACCCGCCGCAACTTGACCGATCAAAGGCAAACCTTGAGCTTCTAGTTGATCTTCAAGTGGCTTATTGAGCTTGATACCGCGAGAGGTGCCTGGCAAAATTTCAATCACGCCTTTGCGCGCTAGAGCTTTTAAATGCTCTTCCGCCGCATTAGCAGATTTAAAACCTAGTTCCCGGGCAATTTCTGCACGAGTAGGCGGCATACCTGTATTCAACATCTTATTTTTAATAAGTTGAAGTACTTCTTCTTGTCGAGCAGTTAGTGGACGCATAAACAGCCTGTTATTATATACAGTTATATCCCATTATATACAGTTAACATTAAATCTCAAATTTGTTTTTTCAGCTTGATTTTTGCTCATTCCCCACCTAACTTCCCACTCAATATTCAGCTTCGTTTGTCACAGCTAAAATAAATCGTTAAACAAAAATTCATCATCGATTATCAAAGTTAAACAGCTTTGAATGTCTGTGGTATCCTTCGCAGGTTTTTAATTTGAAGGCAAAAAAGTATGTTTTGGCTGCATAAATTGCTGTTAGCAATGGTAACAATACCGGTAAAGTGGCTCGTAAAAGTAAACAGCATTCCAAGTGATCTTGAGGCTGAATTGGGTATAGATAAAAATCGCCCTATTGTGTATCTTTTACGGACCCGCTCAGTCACAGACCAGGTAGCATTAAAAATGTCTACGGTAGCATTAGGTTTACCTAAACCCACGCTTAGTATGACTGTTGGCGATCACCGACTTCCTTCCTGCTTGTTTTTACAAAAACCCCGCTCAGTTTTAAACCGCAAATCCAAAGGCACTCTAATTCAAGACGATGCGGCCAAACTATTTAGTTTACACAGAGAAAATCCAGACTTGGATATCCAGATAGTACCCGTTTCTATACTCTGGGGCAGGGCACCAGATAAAAACACTTCTGGTTGGTCAGACGTTATAGCCAACCAAATGTCTCCTAGTTGGCTCCGTAAATTTTTTATCGTGTTGTTCTTAGGTAGAGATAACTTTGTTTGTTACAGCAAAGCCGTATCTTCAAGAAAAATGATCGAATTAAAAGGAAGCGATGAAGACATAGCTCATAAGCTTATCCGCGTAGCAGGCACTCACTTTTATCGACGTCATCAAACATTAACAGGCCCAAACATCCTTGAACGCCAACAATTATATAATAGTGTTCTAGGTGCAAAATCAGTTCGTAAAGCTATAGTTGAAGAAGCTCGTGGCAAAAACCTTAGCCATCAACAAGCCAAACAACAGGCAAAAAAATACGTCAATGAAATTGCGGCTGATTACCGTCCGGGCTTAATCAGATTAGCTGAGAAAATTTTAACCAAGATTTGGAATAAAATTTATAACGGCATCGAAGTTAGACATGCAGATAAAGTCAGAGCTTTGGCACAAAATGGCCACGAAATTATCTATGTACCTTGTCATCGTAGTCATATGGATTATTTATTACTCACCTATGTCATTTACCACGAAGGCTTAGTCACACCGCACATAGCTGCTGGAATAAACCTCAATTTTCGACCTGTTGGCGGTTTATTACGTAAAGCTGGTGCGTTTTATCTACGCCGTAGCTTTGCAGGCAACAAGCTTTACACCGCCGTATTTCGTGAATACTTAGAATTACTATTTAACAAGGGCTACTCCGTTAAATACTTCCCTGAAGGTGGCCGCAGTAGAACCGGTCGTCTATTACCGCCTAAAACCGGTATGTTGGCTATGACATTACAGGCACTAATCAAAGGGATTAACCGACCTGTAAGTATAGTGCCTGTGTATATTGGCTACGAACATGTAATGGAAGTATCCAGTTACCTCAAAGAACTAAACGGCACAGGTAAGAAAAAAGAATCATTCTTTCAAGTATTTTCAGCCATTAAAAAACTCAAAAATTATGGCTACGGCTTCCTAAATTTTGGCGACCCCATCAATCTGACTAATTACCTTGACCAAAAAGTGCCTAATTGGCGTGAAGATCAAGAAAACAACAGCGACAAAAAACCCAAATGGCTGACACCGATTGTGAATGACCTTGCTACAGATGTGATGGGTAGAATAAACCAAACGGCAGCTGTTAGCGGTATGTCCATTTGTGCCATCTGTTTGTTGTCGGCCAAAAAGCACGCTATGGCCCAGTCTGAATTAGAACAAGCTATTGACCACTTTTTAGAGTTGTTACGTGATGCTCCTTATAGTGAACTTGCTACCCTGCCAAAAATTACGGGTAAAAAATTATTAGAAAACACTCTCAAATTAAATAAATTTAATATCTCCGAGGATAGTTTTGGCAAAATAATTTCACTAAAAAGTAATAATGCAGTGGCCCTCACTTATTATCGTAATAATATTCTGCACCTATTCGCCCTACCGGGTCTGATTGCTGCCATTGTGTTTGCTAATAAAAGCATATCGAGGCAACAAATATTGCTATTAATAGCTAAGCTCTACCCCTTACTCAAACGTGAATTATTCATGTATATGAGTTCGGAACAAGCAGCATCTTATACTGAGTCACTGCTGGCCAAGATGCTGGCAATGGGTTTACTCGAGGCTAATGGAAACAGATTGCAGACACCAGCAGCCGATAGTGAAGAGTTCTATTCGGCATGGTTACTCAACAGAAGTATTCAAGAAACCTTACATCGTTATGCGGTAGTGTTAACGTTATTGTCGAAGCAAGAAAGGGTAAGCCGCTCTGTGCTAGAAAAGAAAAGCGCTCAATTTGCCGAGAGATTGGCTGCGCTACACGGCATCAATTCACCAGAGTTTTTCGATAAAAAAGTTCTGGCTACATTTATTCAAGCGTTAAAAGAAAACGCCTTAATTGAAGCCGATGGTGATGGCCAACTGCGGCATTCAGAACTCAGCGAGGCTTTGAAAGTTGAAGTTATTAACCTTATTGCACCTGAAATCGCTCAGCGTTTGCAACAGATTTAAAACCAGAATGCGAGCGGCTTCTTAGGCCGAAGTAGCTCAAATTTAACTAGCCACTTCTACTGGTAAAACGTAAAGTTGAATGTAAACTAGTTCAACCCAAGCTCTCAGCTAGTAGGGTATATTCACTACTGTTCTTATCTTCTTCTGCGCAAACACTCAATAAGTCTTCGATAAAATAATGAAGTGCCCGACGCTCAATCTGTTGAATTTTTGCCTGTTGTTTTTCATTTAGCATATGGTACATAGTGGCCGCGCCAAAATCGCCAAAAATAATATTGGCATATTGGTCCAGCATGGTGTTGTGGGCATACAAGTCGCCATGGCTCACTTGGTTATCATGTAGGTGGGAAAAAACGGACTGCATTTGTTTAACTATTTTACTGATTTTTTGAATGGATAATGAAAAACCAACTTCAAAAGTATCCCGGGTACAGGTATCAAAATCGGGTGGCAAGCCAAGGTTACTGTAGTGTTCAGGGATCAGTTGCATCACTAAAGCTAAACAATCTTTCTCATTCACTTGAGCTAACGACTTGACCAGACTTGCATGACCGCCGACTTTTAAACAGGCTTGTAATTCATCTTCTGGGTATCCGTCACTGGTTAATTCACCCTTAAACACTTTAACGGCAATGTCATCTGGAAAATCATCAGTTGATTTATTCCAAACAGCTCTTGAAATAATACCAGACGCCCCTTGGCCTAATACGTTTTGCAAAGCAAAGCTTGAATAAGGTACAAGGGGAACAGATTGAATATCAATGTCAATGCGAGTAAAGGGATTACCTGAAAATGCCAACCAAGCGAGTTTAGGTAAAGCCAATAATTGGTCAGGAAATTCAGTCAATTTATTTGCCGAAATACGCACTAACTCAAGGTTAATCAATTGTGCTAGGTTTGTTGGTAGCTGAGAAAGTTCATTGCCCGCCAAAGCTAACTTTTGCAGCCTTGGGCGTTCACCTAGGGTGTTGGGTAAGCTGGGTATCTTGTTATCTGTTAAAATTAACCAGCGCAGCTTCGCGGGTAATGATGAAGCTGGAACATGTTTAATTTTATTGGACTTAAAACCCACCATTTCAAGACATTCACATTGGCCAAGACTTTCAGGCAAGATTTCAAATTGATTGTTTGAGGCAAAAATAATCTTAAGTCGTTTAAGCTGCTTTAACTCATTAGGTAATGTGGATAATTGATTATTAGATAAATCGAGAATTTCTAAGGTGTCAGCTAAAGATAAAATTTCAGTGGGAAATGAGGTTAAATTTTCTGACAACGTTAAACGTGTAATACCCGCCAACTGACCAGACTTTAACTTTAAAAGTGTATGCAAAATAAAGGGTCCATAATAAGGCTAAAACAAGCTGGGCAAGGCTACTTAAAAAAAGCTAAAAAAGATAGAAACGGCTAGATTAAAATAGTCAGTAAATAAACTGTTCCACTGATCGGATTATACATTTAACCGAAGCTATTTTCCAAATACCGACCAACCCGTTTTTTCGGTGAGTAATTCCAGTGCTTCGGTTCCAAGTTTGCTATTGCCAATTGTATCCAATCCTGGAGACCACACGGCGATAGAAGCATTACCAGGTGCAATCGCAAGTATGCCTCCCCCTACGCCACTCTTACCCGGCAAACCAACACGATAGGCAAATTCTCCTGAACCATCATAATGGCCACACATCAACATTAGAGAATTAATACGTTTTGCTCTGTCTGACGACACAACCCGATAGCCTGTAATGGGATTGACTCCATCATTTGCTAAAAACAGACCCGCAGTTGCCAGCTGAACGGTATTCATTGCAATAGAACAATGATGAAAATATGTCCCCAAAACCGCATCTACAGGATTTTGAAAATGACCAAACGATGCCATAAAATGTGCCAAAGCCGCATTTCTCTCACCGGTTAGTTCCTCTGAACGCGCTACTTTTTCGTCTATGGCTACGCTGTCGTCATCTGCTAAAAACCGCATAAACTGGAGGATTTCAGCCAATATTTCTTTTGGCTGATGGCCTTGAATAATGGCATCAGCGATAGCGATAGCACCGGCGTTAACAAAAGGATTACGTGGTTTTCCTTGCTCATGCTCAAGCTGAACAATAGAGTTAAAAGGATCACCCGAGGGTTCCCGACCCACTCTATTCCAAACTCGCTCACCCAGTTTTCCTAAGGCTAAAGTGAATGTGAAAACCTTCGAAATACTCTGTATCGAGAATAAGGATTGTGAGCAGCCAGCATTGAAGACCGAACCATCGGCTAAAGCGATACTGATGGAAAATTGGTCTAGGTTAACACATGCTAATTGAGGAATATAACTAGCCACAGTACCTTTTTCAGTTCTTGAAGCCATCTGCGCCGCTATATCATCAATTATTTTTTGCATTTTTAATAAGTACCTATTACTCAAATACACCATTCAAATCAGACAAGAAAAACTTGTATGCAGGGTTGTCTGTTTGTTCTTGGTATAAATAACCCAGTTTAGCTAAGTGTGTATCAAATTCGCCACGCTCAGTATCTAGTATATCAAAACCGGCCAATACCAAACCTTCAGCAGCACCGTGATTACGATAGTGAAATAAAGTGATATTCCATCTTTCGCCCAAGGTATCCAAAAATTTCATTAGAGCACCGGGGTATTCTGGGAATTCAAAGGAAAATAATTTTTCATTAAGTAGGCTTGGAGGCCTACCTCCCACCATATAACGCACATGCAATTTAGCCATTTCGTTTTCGGATAGATCAAAACTTTGATAACCATTACTGCCAAGTGAACTTGTCAGTTGTGTCAGCTCTTGTCGGCCTTCTCTTAACTTGATGCCAACAAAAATATGGGCTTCACGGTCAGTGGAATAACGATAGTTAAATTCGGTGATAGCACGTCCGCCCAAAAGCTCACAAAACGCTCTAAATGCACCTTTACGTTCAGGAATTTTAACGGCTATGACGGCTTCTTTTTGTTCGCCTAATTCACAACGTTCAGAAACATATCGCAAAGTATGAAAGTTGATATTGGCGCCACATAAAATGCCGCCAAACTTTTTGCCTTGCATCGGATTAGTTCTAAGATACTTGCGGATACCTGCGATAGACAATGCACCTGCTGGTTCGGCAATCACTCGTGTATCATCAAATATGTCTTTGATCGCCGCACAGATTTCATCTGTGTTTACGGTTATCACCTCATCTACATATTTTTGGCATAAACGAAAAGGCTCTTCACCAATAATCTTTACCGCGACACCATCAGCAAAAATGCCCACATGATCTAGAGATACAGGTTTTCCTGCCTGCATAGCAGCTTGAAGACACGCTGAATCATCAGACTCCACTGCGATAATCTTCAATTCAGGCTTAAGCTGTTTTAAAAATACCGAAATACCCGCGATCAAACCACCGCCACCTACAGCGATAAACAAGGTATCTAAATCCGGATTTTGTTCAAGTAACTCACGGGCAATAGTGCCTTGGCCAGCAATCACGTCTTCGTCATCAAAAGGCGCAACCATAGTGTAACCATGCTTTTTAGACAGGCGTAATGCTTCTTCTTTTGCTTGTTCAAAACTGGTGCCATGTAATACTACATCCACGAATTCACCACCAAAATTGCGTACCGCTTCGACCTTAATATCCGGTGCGGTAGCAGGCATCACAATCGTCGCCTTAACTCCTTTCTTTTTAGCGCAATAAGCCACACCTTGAGCGTGATTCCCCGCAGAGGAAGCCACCAAACCTTTAGCTAACTGTTCATCAGAAAGCTGGCATATTTTGTTATAGGCACCGCGTAATTTAAAAGACTTCACAGGCTGTTGATCTTCTCGTTTCAGCCAAATGCCATTGCCTAACGAAGCGGACAGCTTATCCAGTTTTTGTAGATCAGAATTCACTGCCACATCATAAACGGGCGATAACAATATACTCTTTAGATAATCGTTGGCTGAACGGGTCATTTAATCTTCCAATTTCGATGCATCACGCACCGCACCTTAATCAGCACTTTTAGCTAACAAGGCATAAGCTTTAGGAACGTGGTGGGCATAACATTTCTTGCATACTAAGGCCACTTTTAAGACCTTAATAACGAATGACAATCACATCACAATTTTATTTATCATTAACTTAGTATAGAAATAGCATGAAGCTGATCTTTTGATCAAGCTTTGCTATATGCATTTTTGCAGGGTGATATACTCAACCCAGAATAATATTATCATTATTGAATCAACAAACTTGCACTTTAGGCAAAATATGGAAACTTGGTTACATTGGGTCGATCTAGCGGGTGTAGCTGTGTTTGCCATTGCTGGCACATTGATGGCGTACAAAAAACACATGGATGGTTTTGGCGTGGTGGTACTCGCCTCGGTCACTGCCATTGGTGGCGGTACGCTGCGCGACATGATTTTAGACTTACCAGTTTTTTGGGTACAAGACCCAAGCTTTTTTTATGTGATTATCCTTGCAGCCTTGTGCACTATCATATGGCTACGCAGCAAAGATACATTTCCATTACGCTACCTGTTTTTTGCTGATGCTATTGGTTTGGCGTTTTTTAATGTCATGGGTTTGCAAAAAGCACTGACTTATGGGGCCTCTCCACTTATCGCTATTGCATTAGGCACTATGACAGCTGTATTTGGAGGACTAATCCGAGATGTAATTTGCCGAGAAATTCCAATGGTGTTGAAAGGCGAGCTATATGCCACAGCCTGCATTTTTGGCGGAGCAACTTACATCTTATTCTTACAACTAGGTTTAAGCACCATGAGTTGCATGATAATAAGCTTCTGCATTACCTTGTCCTGTCGTCTGGCCGCTATGAAGTGGCACTGGCATCTCCCTGTTTTTAATCCTCATGATTCAGTAAAAGATGAATAACTCGCAATTTTATGATGATTAGCTAGCCTTAAGACTCACCTTGTTCGCAAATGGAGTTGCTTAATGTCTTTAGCAGTCGTTTATTCAAGAGCATGCGTAGGCATTGACGCCCCCCTTATCACCGTTGAAGTGCACCTATCTAACGGCCTACCCTGTTTTAATTTAGTCGGGTTACCTGAAGCGTCTGTGCGAGAAGCCAAAGACAGAGTACGCAGTGCGTTAATCAACTCAGGCTTTGAATTCCCCGCTAAACGTATCACAGTAAATTTAGCCCCTGCAGACTTACCCAAAGAAGGCGGGCGTTTTGATTTGGCCATTGCTATCGGCATTATCGCAGCAAGTAATCAACTAACAGGCAATAAACTAGAGGACATTGAACTGGTAGGGGAGTTAGCTTTATCTGGTGAAATACGCTCTATAACAGGAGCATTACCTTTTACTTATGCCTGCTCACAGGCCAAACGAACTGCAATATTACCACTCAATAATGCGGCTGAAGCATCTTTGATTAAACATGCCAGCATTTTACCGGCTAGCCAATTATTAGATGTGTTTCATCATATCGCAGGGCAGCAAGCACTTAACCTTTACCAAGCACAGTCCATAGAACAACAAGTCTCTTATGACATCGACCTGCAAGACGTTGTTGGTCAGGCAGCTGGTAAGCGGGCATTAGAAATTGCAGCGGCAGGTGGCCATAATTTACTTTTTACCGGACCACCCGGTACAGGTAAAACCATGTTGGCAAGTCGCTTGATCACTATTTTGCCCCCTATGACAGACGAAGAAGCGTTAGCATCAGCGGCTATTCATTCCATTGTGGGTAAACCCGTTGACCCGACGACATGGAAACAACGTGCATTTCGCCATCCTCATCACACTAGTTCTGCTGTCGCTTTAGTGGGAGGCGGCAGTATTCCTCGACCAGGTGAAATTTCCTTGGCGCATAATGGGGTACTTTTTCTTGATGAACTACCAGAATTTGATCGTAAGGTCTTAGACGTATTACGCGAACCATTAGAGTCTGGCACAGTGAGTATCTCTAGAGCGGCGAGGCAAGCGCAATTCCCTGCTAGATTTCAACTTGTTGCGGCAATGAACCCCAGCCCAACCGGCAGCCTAAACGATGGGCGCAGTAGCAGTGAGCAAATATTACGTTATCTAAATAGAATTTCCGGCCCATTTTTAGACCGGATTGATTTACAGGTCGATGTGCCTAAACTACCCAACAATGACTTTTCTGAGCAGATAAAAAGTCGGGGAGAAAGTAGCCAAGACGTGCGTACCAGAGTTATTCAAGCCCATAAATTACAGTTAAATCGTTGCGGAAAAACCAATTCGCAACTCGGTAGCAAAGAGGTTGATAAATATTGCAGACTGGAAAAAACAGATCAGCTATTTTTACAACAAGCGGTCGAAAAACTGGGGTTGTCTTTACGCACCTACCACAGAGTACTCAAAGTCGCCCGCACCATAGCTGACTTGGCACATTGTTCAAATATTAGTAGGCAACATTTAGCTGAGGCTCTTAATTATCGTGCCTTTGACAGGATGCTGGCACAGTTAGTTAACAATTGAAAAGCTATAAGCTAACAGCTAAACAAAGCTTGAATAGCCGGTTCATCGGCTCTTTTTTGCAAACAACATAACCCCAATTGGTAAGGCTCAATGTCATCCAGAACAATACGGTTCACTTTTTGCCCTATGGTCGAATGATCCAGCACCACCTCGGGAACTATGCCTAAGCCACAACCTAAGGCCACCATGCTCACGATAGCTTCGTTACCTGCTACTTTGGCATAAATACGCGGTCTAATACCCTGTTCGGCAAACCAGTGATGCACTATACGTTTAGACGGCCCTGACTCGGGCAGAATGAAAGAATGTTGACGCCAATCAACTTGGTCTAAACGCATCAGACGAGTATCTTTGGGAGCAATAAGAAACAGTGGTATTTTGTCTAAAGGTAAAAACGCCAATTCCTTTGGGAAATCTGGCGTGTGGATAGCGATGGCCGCGTCTACTTCCTGTTGCATCACTTTGCTGACAGAAAGGGCAGGATCGCCAGTGTTCAATTTAATTTCAACTTGTGGATATTTATGCCGAAAATTATCCAATAAATTAGGCAAGTGACTTTGGCTAGCAGTGACAGAACAAAATAAACTTAGCTCGCCTTGTAGCTGCTGATTTTCTTGTTGTAGCTCCCACTTTATTTTTTTCCACTCGGCTAAAATTTGTTGCGAAAACCCAAGAAGTTTTGAGCCCGCAGCAGTCAATTTGACCTTACGATTATCGCGCACAAATAAACTGCTACCACACTCCTCTTCAAGCCTTTGAATTGAGCGGCTCAAAGTAGAAGGACTAACAAACATCGATTCTGCCGTTTTGGCAAAATGTAGACTGCTGGCTAAATGTTGAAACAACGCTAAGCTCCGAATATCCATTTAAATCAACTGCCCTCACTTAAGTTGCGAATTATGCAACATTATATTGCATATATATCATTTTAAACAACACTGGTTTACCTCTATTATCTTCCTATCTCGAGTGGATCACTGATATTCACCAAAAATAATAGGATTTTAAACATGGCAAATTATTTCAATACCTTATCTTTACGTCAACAATTGGACCAAATTGGTCGTTGTCGTTTTATGCAACGTGCAGAGTTTTCTACTGGTTGTGATTTTCTTAAAGGCAAAAAAATTGTCATCGTCGGCTGTGGCGCACAAGGTTTAAACCAAGGTTTGAACATGCGTGACTCAGGCTTGAACATATCCTATGCATTGCGCCAAGCTGCCATTGACGAAAAGCGTGATTCTTTTCAACGTGCAGATGGTAACGGCTTTACTGTGGGAACTTACAAAGAACTTATCCCCACTGCAGATTTGGTTTATAACCTAACGCCTGACAAGCAACATTCAAGTGTAGTAGAGGCGGTTATGCCCCTTATGCAACAAGGCGCTACCCTGGGTTATTCACACGGCTTCAACATTGTTGAAGAAGGTCAGCAAATTCGTTCTGATATTACGGTTGTCATGTGTGCACCTAAATGTCCAGGTACGGAAGTACGTGAAGAATACAAACGTGGATTTGGTGTGCCCACTCTTATCGCAGTGCATCCTGAAAACGACCCACAAGGTCAAGGCTGGGATATCGCTAAAGCATTAGCATCGGCTACAGGCGGCGACCGCGCCGGTGTACTCGAGTCTTCTTTTGTTGCTGAAGTAAAGTCTGACCTAATGGGTGAACAGACCATTTTATGTGGCATGCAACAAGTAGCGGCAGTATTAGGCTACGAAAAAATGATTGCCGATGGAATCGATGCAGGCTATGCAGGTAAATTAATCCAAGACGGCTTAGAAACGATCACCGAAGCATTAAAAATTGGTGGTGTCACCAATATGATGGACAGATTATATAACCCCGCTAAAGTAAAAGCATTTGAATTATCTGAGCAATTAACTGAATTATTACGGCCTCTTTTTGGCAAACATCAAGATGACATAATCAGTGGTGAATTTTCTCGCACTATGATGGAAGATTGGGCAAATGGCGATGCTAACTTGTTTAAATGGCGTGAAGAAACAGGCCAAAGTGGTTTTGAAAATGCCCCCGTATTTGAAGGCATAATTGACGAACAAGAATATTTCGACCACGGCATATTTTTAGTGGCGATGATTAAATCAGGTGTTGAATTAGCCTTTGACGTGATGGTTGAAGCAGGTATTTTACCAGAGTCTGCATACTACGAGTCTTTACATGAAACGCCGTTGATTTCGAACACAATCGCTCGTAAGCGTTTATATGAGATGAACGTGGTTATTTCAGATACCGCTGAATACGGTAACTACTTATTTGCTAACGTAGCTATCCCTTTATTAGCAGAAAAATTGATGCCAAGCATTGACACTGACCTTATCGGTAAAGGGTATACAACGGTATCTAACAGTGTTGACAACAAAAAGCTGGTTGATATAAATAAAACCATAAGAGAGCACGGCGTGGAAACAATAGGCGCGAAGTTGCGTGGTTACATGACCGATATGAAAGCCATAGTGGAGTCAGCGTAACTATCAACACCCCTTAACCAACACCCTGTAACGTTTCAACTATTTTGCAACAATTTCTGTTGCAATTTCTGTTGTTAAAAATGCTGTTGCCCAACCAATTTGGTTGGGTTTTTTTATATTTATAATAAAGTTTTTTAGGTGTATGTAATAAGAGACGAGCCAACACTCTGAATGCATTAAAACAAGTCGATATTTCGGAAAACAATCAGCCCAATATACGCTTGGTAAAATAATGAAACGCTAATGGTGTAAAAGCGAGAGTGATTAAAAAAGCGCAGTGTATTTATTAAAAACGTATTAAACGTATTACAAATCTCTCAAAGTTGAACAGTGAGGGTATAGTCAGATAAGCATAACTAAGACTTGTTTGCATTCCAATACAATACAAACGACACACTACCGAAACCTAAAAAACCTAGTGCTACAGGCGTGATGGAAGAATCAATAAAACGGCTAACAAAAATAGCTGCAGGTACTGAAATTATACTACTCAGTGACCCGATAATAGCGGCGCCTAAACCTGCCATTTCACCCAAAGGCTGCATAGCCATAGCATTGACGTTACCAAACAATATGCCAATGCAAAAAAACGCACAAAACATCACAGAAACAAATTGCCATAAAGGCGGAATCCCATCATAAACTAGGCATAAAGTTGTTAACACACTAGAAAATACCAACCAACCTATCATCGCCCAAGTGCATAACTTACGCATGCCCAAACGCATCACTAAATTGCCATTAATAAAAGACGCCAGCCCGATGGAAAATGCCAACATAGCGAAATACATAGGGAACAACTCACCCGTATTATAAATATCCTGAAATAGGGTTTGTGAAGAGCTGATATAGGCCAAAAACCCACCGAAAATTGTGCCAGAAGAGAGGGTATAAAACATCACTAGCTTATTAGAGAGGATGAACTTACTTGAAACCCACAGTTGCGACCAACTAAAAGGCAGGCGCTTTTCTTTAGGCAGTGTTTCTGGTTGGCGAACAAAAAACCACAGGCCAATAAATAACCCATAAATCAAAAACGATGAAAAAATATGCTGCCATGAAAACCAAAATAAAATGGTTTGACCAAAAATAGGTGCCAGCATTGGCACTAATATAAAGACCATCATAATAAAAGACATGACTCTTGCCATGGCTTCACCCTCATACTTATCTCGGATCACTGCCAAAGTCGCAATTCTTGGCCCTGAGACCCCAAAGGCTTGAATAACACGGCCAATTAGCATTACTTCTAAAGATCCAGCATTCATACAAATTAATGACCCTATTGCAAAAACAATCAAACCAGAAACAATCACATAACGCCTGCCCTTATCATCAGATAGAGGCCCATAGTAAAGTTGGCCAAGGGCCATACCGACAAAAAATAGCGAAACAATTAAATGGTTTTTCCTCGGGTCAGTAACGCCTAAATCCATACCAATTTGTGTTAATGCAGGCAAGACTGAATCTATGCTTAAAGCGACCAAAGACGTCATCAATGCCATAAGCGTTACAAATTCAAATAATCCAATATCGTCCTTTTTTTTGCTATTTGTGTTGTTAGGAAGTGAATTGTGATTGGATGACATGCTAAGACCAGTGAATTTCAAGGCTGGGGAGTCTAGCACCACCGATAGATAACGCTTAGAATTTTTAGCTTATTCTTTAAGTCGCTACTTATAAAAACAGCTACTCTTCTAAGTGTGTTTTTAAGAACGTTTCCATTGCTTTAAAAGCAGCATGCCTATTTCTTTGAATAGATAAATAATGATCACCGTTTTCAAATTCAACATATTCAACGGGCTTATCTAAGTCTTGTAATTCGTCGACCATCATCCGGCTTTGCTCCACGTCCACGACTCGGTCATCTGCACCGTGCAAAAACAACATGGGGATTTTAACGTTCTCTGCTTGATAGTATGGAGAGCGAGCTTCAAGGTCATCCGAATCATCACCAATCTGGTTTTTGAAAAATTTACTGTTGGTATATCCTCGACTTCTGGAGACTAATTTTTTCAAGTTTGTCACACCAGCAAAACTAATTGCACACTTAAACAAGTCAGGCGTTTTAACAGCAGCCATTGCTGCAGCGTAACCACCATAGCTAGCACCGACGATACACATACTGTCGGGCTTAGCGATTTTTTGATCAACCAACCAGTTAGCCGCATCGGTTAAATCATCTTGCATGGTTAACCCCCAACCTTTCATTTGGCTTTGGGCAAATTCGTAACCATAACCAGTTGAACCACGAAAGTTAGGCCTAAAGACGGCATAACCTTTATTTGCAAAGAATGATGTCCAATAATCAAAGCCATCACTCTCGCGCGCACCAGGCCCACCATGTGGGTGTAAAATCGCAGGAACGGGACCATCTGCATTGAGCGGTAAGGTTAAATATCCTTCAAGTTTAGTGCCATCTCTGGTGGTATAGGTCACAAATTTATGTTCGGTCAATACCTCAGGTATTAATACCGGGTATTGCTCAAGGATCGGTGTCACAGACTTCTCTTTGCGGTCACCTAAATAATACATACCTGGTGTGTAATCGTTTTCTGTATAAAGCAGGTAGATATTTTCGTCTTTGCTGAAATCAACCAAATAAACATCACTATTGGGTAAAGCCTTGTTTAATGATTTTTGAAAATGTCCGATCGCGTCATCCCAATAAATTCGTCCATCCTCACTATTTGAATGAGAAATACCGATCACATCATTGGTTTTTTTCGAATAGATTAATGAGCCATCAACATCGTAGTTATCATCAGCAAAAACCAAGGTAGTTTCTTTCGAAGGAAGATGGATTTTAAACAACGCTTTTTTATCATTTTGATAAGCATTATAATATAAAATATTAGGGTCTTTGGCAAAGCCAAGAGGAGCAATCCCAGGCTCTTCTAAGGCATTGAACTCAAACATTTTATGCCACTTGTCATCGTCACCTATTCGCACTCGAATAGCCGCTTCACCGGTTTTATAACTTAACGCTTCGCCTAAACGTAAGTTACCTTGACGGTCGGCCATCCAACTTCTTACAGACATTTTGCCTTTGGTAATACGCGATTTATTACCTGTATTAACATTAATTTTATAAACACTTGGCAAATTAGCGACATCCAAGTCCAATTCTATCAACACATGTTCGGGATCATCGGGTAAAAAGGATACAATAGAATCTTGAAATTGAGAGACATGGCCATCGTCATACATGCCCTTTTTCGTCTTCACGACTTGCCTTTGAACTGGTTTGTCTCCATCAATATCGATAGCTAAAAGACGTGTTTCGGTGGTATCTGTTCGATACCTTTTTGCAGCAAACACTATGCTGACTAAAAGTGTTTTTTCGTTAACCCAAGTAAACCAACGAATTTTTCTTTCTTCGTTATCAGATTTAACTATATGCTGCTTTTTACCCGTTATTAAATCAACCGTTGTTAATAATGCTATTTCTGGTGATTGATAATTTCTGATGTAGGCAATTTTATTGCCGCTCGGGGATAAGTTTGGTCGAATATAACTGGGTAATTGGCTAAAACTCTCTACAGGCAATTCTTTTGAAACGGTGAAAAAAGATGCGAAAATTAGCGCTGCAAGAAAGCCAATACGGATGATTCCATTCACTAGAAAATGTCCTAAATTTTTTTTGTACCGATACGTTAACAAATGTAGTTACAAACATTAAGACTATTTTTGGGGAATATAATGTGTAGTCAATTCGCGGCCATTTTTTTGAAGCATATAGACAACACCATAATCATTCTCTTCAATATTAATCTTCTCCCCGCCCATTAAATCTAATAACTCAGGCGTGGTGTTACTATGGCCCACCACTAAAACATGCTCCAAAGTTTTTAGCTTTGTGGCGAATTCAACTAAATTTCTAGGATCGTAAGATTGTATATCGACGTTTTTTAGTTCCACAACAGGAGTGGCTGTCTCAAGGGTTCGATGGTAATCAGTCGAGTAAACATGATGGAGTGATTTATCAGAAAAAAATGCTGCCAGTGCTTGTGCCCTAAACTTTCCTGTTTCAGTCAAGCTTGGATTATCACCCAATTGCTTCTCAAAGTGACGCACAAAATACCATGTGGGTTGTTCAGCAAAGCCAAATGTGCAGCTGGCTAAAAGACATAATCCTAGAAAATACTTAGCCACACGTCACGCCTCTTCGTTAGCCCTTGCCAAGTCTTTCAATCGCCCATTACGCAAACTATATATCCAGCTATGAACCATCAATGGTTGGCCTCTTTTAAGTGCCTCATTAACAATACTACTGCGTTTCACATTAGCGGCTTGCTCTAATACATTTAACTCACACAAACGCGCTGATTTATCATGTGCATTTAAAGTCGAAAGTTCTTCGCGATGTTTATAGGCAATGTCTTTAATATGCCCTAACCAATTGTCGATTAGACCCAGTTGCGCTTCTCCAAGAGCGGCATCGATACCACCGCAACCATAATGGCCACAAACAATCACATGTTTAACTTTTAATACGTCCACCGCATATTGTAATACCGATAAACAATTAAAATCTGTGTGCACCACAAGATTGGCCACATTGCGATGCACAAATATATCACCGGGCAACAACCCTACTATTTGATTGGCTGGAACGCGGCTATCAGAACATCCAATCCAAAGGTATTCTGGTGATTGACGTTCCGACAATTTATCAAAAAAGTGGGGATCTGCCTCTAAATTACTTTCAGCCCATTGTTTGTTGTTATCTAATAACTGAAAATATTTATTCATATGGCATTATTCTTGTGACCTCACCCCAGGCTCACAAGTATAAAGAAACTAACACCGGCAACAAGTCCAACCTCAGTATCTAACGTTTTTTTGCTACAACTCTACTATCAGTATCTATCTCTAAAGCGATGAAGATAGGTTAAAACTCAAGTTATCTAAGTCTATTAATAAAATTTAACAGCTGAGATTTAAAATAATTTTTAGGGCGCTTTATCTGAAAAAATAAGGTTCATAAGCAAACGTGCTACTAAATGGAAACGTATTTACTGTCACTTTGCATTTTGAGGTAGCTATCCTTACCCTCAACAATAACCATCCTCCTAAAATATGAATTTTGCCATTCTTTTCAGCCGATATAAGTGTGGCCAAATGGATACAAATATTTTTATGTTAATCTATACAAAATTTATTAACTACTGCCACCAACACCTTTAATGTCAAGCCATCGAAAGACATGAATTTTAACTTTCCTTGACTAAAAGTGTTTAACAGGTCCAAGTATATTTTTTTGCCCTGAGCAGCTCGTAAAATCTGACTAATTTCTTCGTTTTATCTTGTTTGATTGATTTGAAAAATCAAATATTCAAATTTACAATAATACGTAAATTGTATTAAAAGCAGCCTTCTAAACAAGCTATCATAGACAGCAACAATAATTTATTGTGAAATTATAAATCGCCGTAAGACCCGGTACGGGCGCTACTAACGCATACGGCTCCTACATCGAGTCAAAGGTGAAAGCGTTGAATAAGCTTATCTTGCTTCGCCACTTTCCATGACCTTTCCAAACCTGAAATTAGGTTTTCCATGTTCTGTGTCGCGGCTATTAGGCGCGGGGTACTGCAGTTGAAACAATAGTCTGAAGTTATAACGCCTACTGCTACCGCAATGACACCAGATCAAAAACGCATTCAAGCGCTTGAAGCCCGTATTAAAAAAATTGAATAGGAAAAAGACATATTAAAAAAGGCTACCGCGGTCTTAATGCAGGACAACATCACACGATAGCACTAATTGAAGTCTTATGAAGAGAGCAAAATACCGTTAAACCACTTTGCAGGTTATTTGGCATACCACGCAGTTGTTATCACTATCACGTCAAACGTCGAGAATGAGTGTGTCCTGAGCGTGACAAATTGTCTAAACAAGCTATTGAGATACATCGAAATAGTCGAGGTGCTGCGGGGGCGAGAACGATTGCAGGTCAACTTAATCAACAGGGTGAAAATGTCGGGCGTTATTAAAGCAGCCCGTTTGATGCAAGAAGCAGGACTCGTCAGCACACAACCCAGGAAACATCGGTATAAAATTACAGGTGATGAATCGAAAA
>JAWUXU010000109.1:0-7302 GCA_034111145.1 Paraglaciecola sp. | reverse complement strand
GCTTTGCTTTAGATTTTGTTTGGCACTATTTGTATCTGACATGGTCATTAGTGTCCATTTCCCGTGGTGGAAGAAGACAACTTATTTGTCGAATTACGAAAGAAAAACAAAGTCATCGCAAGCAGTGCCATGGGAAACAGTGATAAGTAGAAGGCGTTCTTGCCACCAAAAGTATCAAAAACCAGACCGGTAATAATGGAGCCTGTTGTGCCACCCAATGCAGAAAACACCACAATCAGTCCAGTCATTTGTGCATGTTTAGCATTGTCTAACGAACTTAACATCACAGAATTAATAATCGGATAAATGGGTGCCATCATAAGCCCCGCCAAGGGTAAAAGATAAGCCGCTATGGGTGCTGTAAAAATACCGGTGATAACACTGGGGTCGATGTCATCAGCAAGAGGCAAGCTTAATAACATTAAAATTGCCATCATGGCGATACAGACATTCAAAAACAAATACCAATTTACGTATTTCAATATCTGACCAGCCATCAATCTACCGATAGCTATCATCGCCGCGAAAATACTAGTGATTTGCACACTTACATCAACGGGTAGATGTAATACCTCACTATTAAAAGTCGGTAACCAAGTGCCAATTCCTTGTTCGATTAATACATACAGAAATACAGATAACACAAACACCAAAACCAGCGGCTTATATGCCAATTTCAGCATCTCAACAAATTCTTGGATCATGGCATTAAACTGTTGTTCAACTGGGGTTTTCTGGATCGGTGAGAAGAAAACAATACAGGCGGTGATAAACAGCACGGCCGCTAATAGATAATATACATTAAGCCAATCAAGTGAAGTGGGTGCATCTGGGTTAATATAAGCGCTGAAAATCCAATATCCTGACAACACACCCAGCATAAAAATACCTTCAATGGTGTTAAGCAAAGAGGAATGGGAGCGCGTGTCATGGGTAAGCTGACCAACAAGAGAATAAACAGACACTTTAACCAACGCGAATGATGTGCCGATGCAGGCGAACAACACTTTTATTGCAATAAAGTCACCCCAAATAGGTGTGACCAAACAGGCGACTGCCGCCAATAACAATCCTATTAACATCGCAACCTTGTAGCCCATTCTTGGAATAAAAGAGGCAACCAGGAAAGATACTAGGGCGATAGATAAATCTTTAAAACCTTCGAGCGTGCTGGCATCTGGTTTGCTGATACCAAAGCTGTTTATGGATTGTAAAATAACGGTACCGACACTATTCAACATAATGGCGAACATAAAATAACAGGCTGAAATCGCACCAATAACAAGCAATCTGGACATATACACTCTACTCATAAGTACTTAATGATATTATTCTATATGCAACACAAAAAATATGCAATCGATTGCATTTTAATAGCTAACTAAAGCTAGTATTTAGTGCCTAGTAGAGTTGCGAGGGATTAACTCAATATCAATCACACTAGACTGAGTGGGTTTGCCTTCAAATTGCCGCACCAACTGATTAACCATCACTTCTGCCGCTTCTTTTACGTTTTGCCTGATAGTAGTTAGAGAAGGATGAAACAACTCAGCCATCGCAATATCATCAAACCCAACGATAGATACCTCGTTAGGAATGCCTATATAGCGCTCTTTTAAAGCCTTAAGCGCGCCTAAAGCCACCATATCGCTAGAGGTAACTATGCCATCAAAAAATAAACCATGGTGTAAAACCGTTTCGCTGATTTTTTCATAGGCCGCGGTGCTAGTAATATCAATAGATAACGTTAATCGGTCTTCAAGTATGCCGCCTGCTTCAGACAAAGCCTGACGATACCCTTTATAGCGTTCAGCCAATTCTAAATGTTCTGGATCTCCTAAAAACAAGATGTTTTTACATCCATTGTCTATTAAATGTTTGGTCGCAATATAACCCCCTAACTTGTTATCACTGCCTACTACAGTGTAATCAACACCTGATGTAGGATCGCCCCAAACCACCATAGGTAAGCCAGTGCGGGCCACCGCATCAATTTTCTCATCACTTTTACCTTGGCCAACAACAATGATGCCATCTGCTCGGCTGCTGGTCAGAAAATAATTAGCCCAATCATCAGATGCCATAAAGGAATTCGATAACAACAATTCGTAGCCCTTATTGTTAAGTGCCTGATTAAGCTCACCCACTACTTTAAGTAAAAAAGGGTCGCTAATGCTTTGTTCGGTGTGATCAATCAAATTCAAGATCACCGCAATTACGTTGGTTTTTTGTGTACGTAAACGGCTAGCAGCAGCATTAATACTAAAATTGTACTGACTTGCTAAAGCCTTTATCTTATCTCTGGTGGCTTTTTTAATAACGGGATTGTCGTTCAAAGCCCTTGATGCCGTAGAGGTAGACACGCCAGCCAGCTTAGCAATATCAGCGAGTGTTAATTTTTTATTAGTTTTCAAGGTGTATTCATA
The DNA here is from genome assembly GCA_034111145.1 of Paraglaciecola sp. GTDB lineage: Bacteria > Pseudomonadota > Gammaproteobacteria > Enterobacterales > Alteromonadaceae > Paraglaciecola. The sequence goes on along the minus strand of JAWUXU010000109.1, from coordinate 4,876 downwards.
CTCTACAAGTCAGTAAAAAGGTATTGATGCATATTTCCAAACATAGTTCTATTCTAGCATATTTGTGTTGATTGAAAATAAATTCAATCGATTGCATAAAACTATTGCAATCGATTGCATTTTTACATATGGTTTACATCAGGCACACATTTACACATGTTAGGTAACAAAAATGAAAACTAAAAAATTCCATAAAAAATTACTTCCAATCAGTATTGCGCTTATCATGGCAAACCCAGTTATGGCTCAAGAAAAAGCACCAGACGAAAGCGCTAAAATAGACTTTATTGAGCAAATCATAGTAACGGGTACCGCAAGTGGTACTGCGATTAGAAAGGTAGACGCAAGTTATGCATCTACATCATTAAGTGCAGTAGACATTTTAAAATTAGCACCTAAAAGCACGGCCGAGCTGTTTAGAGCTATACCAGGTGTTTGGGCAGAAAGCTCTGGTGGTGTTTCAGGCGCCAACGTATTTGTACGTGGTTTCCCTTCTGGCGGTGACGCACCATTTTTAACTGTTCAGCTTCAAGGTGTTGGGATATATACACCACCGTCATTATCATTCCTTGAAAACTCAACATTATTTCGCGTTGACGAAACCATTCAGTTTATGGATGCATTGCGTGGTGGACCAGCTTCAGTTGTATCTAATGGGCAACCGGGACTAACCACTAATTTTTTACTTAAAGAAGGAAGTGAAATAACCGAAGGCACATTTAAATACACCACTTCAGACTATGGTTTGCAACGTATTGATGCAGTGCTTAGTGGTGAGGTATCTGAAGACTTCTTTTACATGATCGGTGGATACGTACAACAAAGTTCAGGAGTGAGAGACGCTGGTTTTAACTCAGAGAAAGGTAATCAATTTACCATCAATCTAACTAAAGAATTAGACAACGGTAAACTTAACTTCTTTACCCGAATTACGGACGATCATGGTGCATGGTATACACCATCTCCTTTAATAGACGGAGTAGATAACAGCTTTGTACATTTAGGTACATTAAACAGGCAAGCAACTATTAACTACGGTCCAGAAGATAACAGCACAAGTGAAGCCTTTGATTTTGGTGAAGGCCGTGGTTGGGATGGTTCAGTTTCTGGTGGAAGCATTAACTTGGAACTAGGTGATGGTTGGACCTTTGTTGACCGCTTTTCTTTTACAAAGGGTGAAGCTAATACTTTAGGTTTAGTGACAGACGGCGACCCTGTAGCGCTTTCATCCGTATCTGATAGCGGTGGAGCAACGACAGGTTCTGTAACAGGTGATACTTACAGTGGCGACACTCAAGTTCAACAACTTGGACGCTGGGTTGTGCGTAAAGACATCGAATCATTTACTAACGATGTCGCTTTAACGAAAACCACAGATACTATTAAGGCTTCAGTTGGGCTCTTCAGTTCTAGTTATTCTGCAAATGACTGGTGGGCATTGGGTAATCACGCCTATCACGTGGTGGAAAGTGGCGGTGAGGCCTTAACAGGTATTGCCTGTAATGTCAGTGTTGCTGGTTGCGGCTGGAACTACGATATCAACAGTACCGGTGATGGCAACACCACAGCGATTTATGCTGCTCTAGACTATCAATTTAGTGATGACCTGAGTGCAGATATCGGTATCAGAAACGAAACTCATGAAATTGAATATAGTGTAGATGAGGGTTTAGACGGGGTAATAACCAAAGCTGTTCAATATGATGAATCTGATGTGGCCTTTACCCTAGGTGCGAACTGGCAATTTGAAAAAAACACAGGTGTTTTTGCTCGCTATAGTGAAGGTAGCAAGATGCCCTATTTTGATGATTTTCGTGATAATTTTGGTAGTTACTCAAACGGCAATGATCTCATCTTTGATGTGACTCAATTTGAGTTAGGCTACAAACTTGCCGCTTCAAATTACAACCTATATGCAACAGGTTTTTACAATGAAGTAGAAAGCTCGCAAACACCTATACCCGGAGGCGCCTCAAACTTATTCGCCACAGAAGCCATGGGTATTGAATTAGATGCCGCCTATTTCACTGATGGTGGATTCTCAATCTCACTCAATGCAACCATCCAAGATTCAGAAGTCGTAGAGTCTGTTGATACCACTATTATTGGCAATGAAGCCCAGCGCCAGCCAGGATTTCAGTTACGGGTAACACCTAGCTATGACATTGAAATGGAAAACTTCTATGCAACGGCTTACGGTACATTGTCGATTGTTGATGACAGATTCGCAGATCCTGGTAACACAGTGGTTTTAAGCGGCTACGAAACCCTAGATATAGGGTTAACAGTGGCTAATGATAGTGGCCTAAATATGAATCTAGCAATACAAAATCTGACAGATGAAGATGCGTTGACTGAAGGAGATCCGCGTAATCCAACGGCGCCAAATGGTCGCTTTATTTTACCTAGAACAGTGACTTTTAGTGTAGGTTATTCGTTCTAAAAAAATCCTATATAATAATGTGACGCTTTTAGACTACTAGTTTACAGGCGTTTTATGCTTAACCTATCAACATCAATTCACAGAACTAAAGCGCCCCTAAAAGTCCAGAATGGGTTTCCAAACCTGGCTGTTAGTGCCGACGTAAACCCGCAGTTATTTGCCGCAGTATAGTAAGCGTAAAGGCATATAAACCCAGTTTTTATTCAAATAAAACCAGGGCATAAAACAGATCCTGCCCCAAGTTTTAACCCAAGTTTTATAAGCCAAATCGATATTTACTGGACTATTTTGAATTCTTTTCGGACTTGACAAATATTTGTCAAGAGAAGAGTATGTTCAAGTAATCTATTTTTTTTTTGTCAATATGCATTCTAAGGCATTACTAGACATTTAAAAAAGGATGCTGTTAAATGATAACAAATAAATTTGTAATCCCATCTAATCCTTCGGATATCCTCGGTTCTGATTGGTTTCAAAAATGCGTCAACCACTTAAACGACGCTATTATTATTACAGAAGCCGAACCTACTCATTCTCCCGGCCCACGAATTCTCTGGGCAAACGATATTTTTTATAAATCAACCGGTTATCAGCCCTCTGAAATAATTGGTAAATCTCCACGTATATTACAAGGACCATTGACCGATAAGTCAGTGCTTAAACGCCTGAGTATTGCTCTTGAAAACTGGGAGGTGTGTAGAGTTGAGGTTTTAAATTACAAAAAAGATGGCACTACATTTTGGAATGAGTTTGAGGTTACCCCCATTGCCAATGAAACGGGTTGGTTCACACATTGGATATCAGTTCAGCGAGATGTCACTGAGCGCAAAATAGCAGAAGAAAAACTAAACTACCAATCATCACATGATGAATTAACGGGCTTAGTTAATCGTCGAGAGTTTGAGCGTCGTGCCGAAGAGTTACTGGCCAGTATGGTTGACGGCCGCTCTGCGCATGCCGCATGCTACATCGATCTTGATCAATTCAAGGTAGTTAATGATACCTGTGGACATGCAGCGGGTGATGAATTACTGCGTCAACTCGGCGCTTTGCTGAAAAAGTCAATCCGCAAGGGTGACACCTTAAGCCGCTTGGGCGGTGACGAGTTTGGTGTTCTAATTAAAAACTGTTCAATTGAAGACTCATTCAAAGTTGCATCTCACATCAAATCAATTATTGAAGACTATCGATTCGTATATGAGGGACAGAGCTTTAGAGTAAGTGCGAGTATGGGGCTAGTGCCTATATTTGATGCGAAAACCACCCTATCACTCTTATTGAAAAATGCGGATGCGGCATGTTATTTAGCGAAAGATTATGGGCGTAATCGCATTCATATATATAATGATACCGATGAAGATTCAACCCAACGACATGGTGAAATGCAGTGGGTTAATCGCATTCAAAAAGCGCTTGCCGAAAATCAATTTTGCCTATACGCACAACGCATTGAGTCACTCAAGGACCGCAATAAACTGCATTATGAATTGCTTATTAGAATGCAAGATGTAAACGGCATAATTATCCCCCCGGGTGCATTTTTGGCAGCGACAGAACGCTACAATCTCATCGTGCAATTGGACCTTTGGGTGATAGACAAAACGTTTTGTTTGTTGCACTTGAACCCTTCCTTTTTAGATAAGGTTGACTTTATTTCAGTCAACCTTTCTGGTCAATCTTTGACTGACGAGAACGTTTTAGCATTCATCATCTCAAAATTTAGGCAGTATAAAATGGATGGCAAGAAATTCTGTTTTGAAATAACAGAAACAGCCGCTATTTCTCATATCATGATAGCAGAGCAATTCATTCTAGAACTTAAACAATTCGGTTGTAAGTTTGCCCTTGACGACTTTGGCAGTGGACTTTCTTCTTTTGGTTACCTAAAAACCCTCCCCATTGATTACCTGAAAATAGACGGTATTTTTGTAAAGGATATTATGGAAGACAAAATAGATTATGCGATGGTTAAAGCAATTAATGAGATTGGTCACACCATGGACATGCAAACTATTGCTGAGTTTGTAGAGAGTAAGGGGATAAAAGAAATGTTAATCGAACTTGGTGTTGATTATGCTCAAGGTTATGCTGTTCATAAACCTCAACCGTTTGAAGAAATATTAGATTTATCATCACATAATCAAAGTGCTAGTTAATTTTTTGAAAAACTGGGGGCAAAAGCTGGGGTCAGGGTCTGAGGGATCCCCACGAATAACATGATTTCATGGCATTCCGCCCTAATCCCTCTCTATTTTTTAAAAAATAAGGGATTATATGGAAGCGAAGTGGGTTGTGAAAATGAACAACCTTAGCTTTCCTTAAGTTCAATAATTTTTATGTCATTTTAGTCATTTCTCCTCTAAATTTTGCCTGATATTGCATATCGGGCGCACGAATGGGCTGCCTGAATATTCAGGTAGGTTTGATTACTTC
>JAWUXU010000108.1:0-50239 GCA_034111145.1 Paraglaciecola sp. | reverse complement strand
TGCATCGAGTGACCATTCAAATTTCAACACATGGTGGTCGACTCTGGCGCGCAAAGATACCTCACCTTCAGTAGGCAGAATAAACCTTGGGTCAGTGAACAAGGCTTCAGTATGTCCTTCGCGCAATGGAAAAGACAAACTCAGTTGTGCATTACCCAAGCAGCTCATCACATCTATAAATCGCTGCCCATCATCATCTACCGAGATATACAAATAATGAAACTTATGACTGTTGTAGTAACACACTAATCCCGCTGTTTGCTGAAAATTAGTCGGTGAAAAATCCACTTTTGTTGTAGCATCAAAAACAAAGGCTTGTTGCCTACGTGCAATCAATGCATGTTCATATAAAGAACCGATTGACTCTTTACCCGTTAAGCGTAGATAGCCAGGACGCTCGGTTAAACTCATAAAACTTTCTGGAAAAGGCGTGCGTAACCACTGAAAATCAATCGGCAACTTATCACTATCAAACTCGTGGCGAGTTTCAACTTTTACCCAAGGATGCTCTGGTAAATTAGGTGCGGGCACATGTAATGCTGGAAGTCCGTCACCGGCTGATCCTTCAAGTCTTAACCAACCATCATCAGCCCAAATGGTTTTTTGCAATCCTGTTTCTCGGCCCATGGGGCAGCGGCGTTCACCGGTTAAAGGTCGGCCGCACAAATGCACCAAATAGTGTTCACCTGTTTTAGTTTCGACTAAATCACCGTGTCCACAGCGTTGCAAGGGCAGATGTTGATTGTCTTTGGCTGTTAACAGGTAACCTTGGGGATCCACTTCATAAGGCCCTTCTAACTGTTCAGAACGGGCAATCGTCATAGCATGGTTATAACCTGTGCCACCTTCAGCCGTTACCAAATAATAATAGCCATTACGTTTATATAAATGTGGCGCTTCAGTCACTCCAAGTGCTGAACCTTGAAAGATGTTTATACGCTGACCAATTAACTTTTTTTGACTTGTACAATATTCTTGAAGCGCAATACCGGCAAACCTATGTTGATTATGACGATGATCCCAAATCATGTTAACGAACCACTTTTTTCCATCCTCATCATGAAATAGAGACGGATCAAAACCACTAGAATTCATGTAAACAGGATCAGACCATTCTCCATCAATAGTGGCACAGGTCGTTAAGTAGTTATGAGCGTCTTTATAATCACCATCAAAACGCTTCACATCCGTATAAATAAGATGAAATAATCCTTCATGATGAGTTAAACACGGTGCCCATATACCACAGGAATCCGGCTCACCACGCATGTCCAGCAAAGACTTACGATTTAGTGGTCGCGTTAATAATCGCCAGTTTTTTAGATCTTTTGAATGATGAATTTGCACACCCGGATACCATTCGAATGTTGAAGTGGCGATATAAAAATCCTGACCCACGCGCACAATGCTTGGGTCAGGGTTAAAGCCGGGTAAAATTGGATTGGTAATTACAGAATGCGTCATATTGAGTCTTTAAAGCCCTTTCCTAATTTTACAAAATTAATTCTTATTGAGACATATCAAAGCGTAACTCAATGCCCGTGTGCGGTGTTTGTATGCCAAAGTTCGACAACTTTGAGCGCACTAAACAATTTAGGTTGACTGACCATTAGCTTATAATACCACCACCAAGTGAGATTGACATAAGCTGTTAGTGTTTCGCTATTACTGCGTCAATAAAGTCCTGCCAAGTTTCATTAGGCTCCCAAATTGCTAACATTTCCTGCTTGGCAAGTTCTTCAGATTCCTTCAATTGAGTCACACGATATAAATATGTAAAAACCGCGCCACGCCAGTTTAAGCGGCAATGGGTTAGTGTTATCCCCTCACTCTTATTAAATTGTTTAATTGTTAATATATATTCGCGGAAATTTTTAAGTGTCGGATTTTCCCACTCGACTTGAATATTATAATAGGTAAGATTCAGCTCATTCATTAAGCTTGATTCTTCATTTCTGTCTCCTGGTATTAAGTCAATGACCTTAGTGACACCCATGGCCTTAAGGGTTTCGAAATGCCCTTGATTTGGCATTCCGGAGCTGACCATATTGGGTGTATCAACGTGATAATTTTTCAAGTCTGATAACGGGGCATCTAGAGAACTTTCTGATGCGTTTAAATATGACGCAAAAATAGCGGATAAAACTACAGCGACTGGCGTAAAAACAATTGTTTTCATATCCTGCCTTCTTAGCTCAATAACAAAAAAGGATGTAGGGGATTTATTACCAGCAGGCATGATAAACCTGGTCATACTCACATTCAAAATTTGCCACATACTTTAAAACTTTACGTATCGATTACTGACATTTACATTACACTCATTACAGGTGTATTAGTAATCACCGAAAAGTTAATCTGGTAATTCAGACGTTCCATTATAATAATAGTATTAATTAAATAGCTAAAAGAGAATTTCATGAAAAAAGGACTAGGGATATTTACTTTGGTAGTGCTGCTGATTGCAGGTGGTGCTTGGTATATGTTGAGCGGAGCGGGCGATTTTATTCGTGCGCAAATAGAGCAACAAGGGAGTCAATATCTTGGTACAACTGTGTCGGTTGTCAATGTTGACTTGGCATTGACTGAAGGGCGATTGACCATCAACGCTCTAAATATAAAAAACCCCCAAGGCTTCAGTGATGAAAACGCCTTTAGTGTTGACGCGGTTACACTAGATTTAGGCAATGTTCTCAATGAACCTTATGTAATACAAACAGTTAGCATCAATGCTCCGGAAATTCTTTATGAAGTAGATGCGGATGGTCAGGGTAATCTGATAATAATAAAAAACAACTTAACAGCGAATCTGCCAAAAACTGAAAATGAGCAACCTGCACCAAAAGATACAGCTAATCCTTTGGTAATTGTTGAAAACGTAACGGTAAGTGACGTTCGTCTTAAGTTGAATTTTGAACAGCTTTCAACTGGCGATCTAAATATAGAAACAAAAGCTTATGAGGTTACCTTACCCACTTTTAATGCGGGCCCTATTGGCCAACCTAGTGGCATGCCAGCAGATCAAGTAGGGGTGGCTATATTTAATGCCATGCTCGATAACGTGATTGCTGCAGCTAAATCTGAAGCAAGAAAACGGTTAGCAGACGAGGCCAAGAAAAAAGTGAATGAAGAGCTCAAAAAGCAAAAAGGTAAGCTGTTAGATAAAGCGAATGATAAGCTCAAAAGTCTATTCAATTAAGTCTAATACCCATCACTAAAGATTGATATAACGTCTAAATTTGTAGGTTGTTTTGCATTATATATAATGCAAAACACTCTTTCCCCTGTTTGAGCTTGTCATACACAAACTGCAGCTACATTCCTTTGTTAATAGTGTCATACCCTGACATATCGATAAACTCTGAACGTAAATGATTTTTATGCTCAACCCACGAAATTTATTTAATATTATCAGTCGCTTAAAATAAATCATATGGCACTTTAATTAAATACGTGTTGAAACAAAACGAGAAGTTTACATAACGACAATAAATTTGGCGTGGTATATAAATACGCGTTAAAAATCACTAGGACTAATCGTAATTAAACATTAGGATTTTGTAATGTCTAATATCAGAAAATAAGAGAGATGTATCATTTCAACTTAATCATAGGAAAGTCACTATTTTATGTGCATAGTGAAACTCATTTAATATGTCTTAAGTGCGCTACAATATTTAATATTCTTCGAGGCGTACCTTTAAAATCCCTATCAAAATCGCACCATGTGTATCTAAAAATCAACACTTTCGCCTTCGTTAAGAATATAAAGTGGCGTCTTAGGCTGCAACTGGTTGTGCATATTCAACAACCTAAGAAGGGCAGAATGTGAGCTATGGTCGCCCATTTTCCAACTTGAATTGCCATAACCCCAAGGGATCATAACCTTACAATTTAATTCATCGGCAGCTACCAAAGCATCCTCTGGAGTGGTGTGAACATAGCGATACCAATCAGCATCTTCTTCATGGTAATAAGATGCAATAGGGATTAAGCAGACATCCATATCACCATACCTTTGCTGAATGTCTTTAAAGTGCTTCGAGTAACCTGTATCTCCCGCATAGAAGAGGCGCTTTCCGTTATGTTCCAACACCCAGCCACCCCATAGTGCCATGTCGTTATCTTCGTAAAGATAAGGCACCCAAATACGACTACTAAAATGATGTGCAGGAACAAAATGAATAGCAACATCATTTAATTTAGCGGATGAAAACCATGGCATTTCTTTTATATTAAAACCACTGTCAGGGAAATGTTTGGCAAACCCTAAGGGAGTAAAATACTGAGGATTTGTGCCCATATCATTAATGTCGTCTTTATTGAAGTGGTCATAGTGAACATGTGAGTACATAACGCCATTCACTGCTGACACTTGTTGCTTATCTAACCAAACTGGCGCTTTACGATTGAAACCACTATCAAACCAAAATGCCCAATTCACAGGCCAGTCAAATTGTTTACTCACAGGGTCGATAAGAAATGTTGTGCCATCACCTGTTTCTATATAAAAACTGGCATGCCCCAACCACTTTATTGAAAAGCCAGCAGCAATTTCAGAGACATCTTGCTCACCTTGAAAAAGGCAGTTTTGTGGAGGTGACTCCGTTTGGCAGATTACATCTGTAGAAATCGGATAACAGTTTTCTGTGCAAGTGAATGGATAGCTCTTTTTGCCTGGATATAAGTTAGCAAAGCGTGCATTTTCTGGTGCATCATTTTTATATTTTACTACCGAGTCAGTTGATTCAATGCGTTGCACGGTATTATTTGAAGTACATCCAAGGGCAGACCAAACCGTCACAAAAAGCACTACGCACTTTATCATTTAAAATCGACTCAATTGTTACAATGGTTGGTGTGGGTATATTACAACGAACCATGATTCTAATGCCTAATTATTGTTTGTAATAAAATTTGTATTCGACTAAACAAACCTAGTGAGCCTCAATGTTTGAGTCATACATACACATAAATCTTAGATATGACTTGACCCAAAGCAGTAAACCTTTTAAAGTTTCAGTAATTACTGAAACTTTAAAAGGTTTACTCTAGATGAAAATGACACCGATGATAGAAACTTTCGTTATGCACTTTGGTGAAATGGGAAGTCGCTGGGGATTCAACCGAACAGTGGGGCAAATGTATGCGTTGCTGGTCATCACCAAAGATCCCATCAGCGCTAACCAAATTGCTGAGGCTTTGAGTATTTCTCGCGGTAATGTGAGTATGGGTTTGAAGGAATTACAGTCTTGGCAGTTAATACAACTTCATCATAAACCTGCAGATAGAAAAGAATATTTTCAAACCAATGGCAGTATTTGGGATATGGCGAATCGTGTGTTTGAAGAACGTCGTAAACGGGAAATGGATCCAACGCTGTCTTTGTTAAGAGATATTTTACTCGATACACCAGCCAATGAAAAAGAAGAACATGCCCAACAGAAACTTCAAGAAGTGCACGACTTACTTGAAGGCATTACCAAATGGTCAAGCGAGTTACAGCGTTTAAGTCCAGAAAAGCTCGACACTTTGATGAAGTTAGGATCAGGTGTAGGCAAAGTATTGGATATGAAAGATAAATTACTTAGACGAACTAACGAATAACTCGCACGCCAGGCTACAGACCATCAAGTAGCGAGTAACAAATAACAATTTTTCTCACATTATAAATGAGGTGTCCCATGGATGATGTCTTCCTGTTGTCTCGCTTACAATTTGCGGCCAATATCAGTTTCCATATTTTGTTTCCCAGCATTACGATTGCGTTAGGCTGGTTCTTATTTTATTTCAAATTACGCTTTAATCTGAGCGGGCATCCTGTGTGGATGCGTATCTACCGGTTTTGGGTCAAAGTGTTTGCCCTTAGTTTCGCCCTAGGCGTAGTAAGCGGCATTACGATGTCGTTCCAATTTGGTACAAATTGGCCGGGTTATATGGAGACAGTGGGCAATATTGCGGGGCCACTACTAGGCTATGAAGTGCTCACGGCTTTCTTTTTAGAAGCCACGTTTTTGGGTGTTATGTTATTTGGCATTCATCGTGTTCCAACCTGGTTGCATACCTTAGCTACGTTATTGGTGGCGGTAGGCACAACACTTTCAGCTTTTTGGATTATCGCGCTCAATTCGTGGATGCAAACCCCAGCAGGGTTCGAAATGCGTGACGGTGCTGCCCATGCATTGGATTGGTGGGCCATCATTTTCAACCCTTCTTTCCCTTACCGCTTAACACATGTGTTGTTAGCTTCTGCTTTAACCGCCTCTTTTTTAATTGCTGGTATTTCTGCCTATCGTATTATTAGAGGGGATAGTAAAAAAGCACCACGACTAGCACTAAAATCAGCGGTTTTTGTTGCAGCAATACTGATGCCTTTGCAAATATTTGTTGGCGACTTACATGGTTTAAATACCTTAGAACATCAACCCCAAAAAATAGCGGCGATGGAAGGTATATGGGACACACAAAAAGGAGTGCCTCTTCTACTGTTTGCAGTGCCAGACGAGAAAAATCGTACTAACCATTTTGAAATAGCCATTCCAAATATCACCAGCATCATTTTAACGCATGATCCAGATGGCGAGGTACAAGGCTTAAACGATTTCATTGGCGAACACCCGCCTGTGGCACCTGTGTTTTATGGATTTCGTATTATGGTGGGTACTGGCATGTTAATGCTTATCATTGCATGGCTCACCAGTTTCAAATTAATTCGTCACAACCCCCTCAGTAAAGGTCTGCTGTACAGCCTATTCGGTATGACATTTTCTGGTTGGATAGCGACGTTAGCAGGTTGGTATGTCACGGAAATTGGTCGTCAACCTTATCTGGTGTCAGGCCTGTTGAAAACCTCAGATGCGGTTACTAACATCGCACCAGAAAACGTGATGTTTAGCTTTGTTTTGTATCTTTCAGTGTATGTAGGGTTGTTGATTGCTTATCTACACACCCTGTTTTTAATGGCGCGAAGAGCGGTAGAAATAGAAGAAATCCAACCTGAAGAAAGGCTGCTGCAAAAGAAGTTTCGCCATCCATCCAACATAACACAGGCAATATTATCATGATTGCAGACGCTAACTTACCAGTTATTTTCGCTGGACTGATGGCCTTGTCTATCATTGTTTACGCAATTTTAGATGGCTATGACCTAGGTGTAGGCATACTTCTGCCTTTAAAAAATGATCAACAGGCAGATCAAATGATTGCTTCTATTGGGCCTTTTTGGGATGCCAATGAAACATGGTTAGTATTGGCTGTGGGGTTATTATTGATTGCCTTTCCAACCGCTCACAATGTCATTCTAAAAGCGCTGTATATTCCGTCAGCCATCATGTTAGTTGGCTTGATACTAAGAGGGGTAGCGTTTGACTTCCGGGCTAAAGTGGCACAAGTCAATAAACACCGCTGGAACCAGATATTTAAGCTTGGTTCTTTTATCGCCTCCGCCAGCCAGGGATACATGTTAGGTAGTTTTGTGATGGGTTTTGAAAACTCTTTTATCGCCTATTCATTTGCTGCATTAAGTGCAGTGGGTGTGACTTGTGCCTACGCATTAATTGGCAGTACATGGTTAATTTTAAAAACCTCTGACGACTTACAATTACGCGCCATAAAATGGGCTAAGAGAATGGGTAAAATAAGCTTTGTAGGCATATTGGCGGTGTGCATTGTGAATCCAATGATCAATCAATTTGTATTTGAACGTTGGACTACCCCACCTTTTGCCTATTTTATGGTTATTGTGCCATTCGTTTGTTTTACCTTGTTATATGTAGGTAATAAAGTGCTAAAGCAGTTACCACTAGAAGGCGACAGCGGTTGCTGGCTACCCTTTTTGATCACTGTAGTGATTTTCGTATTTTGTTTTTGTGGGCTCGCCTTTAGTTTTTATCCTTATGTAGTACCCGGTGAATTAACCATTTGGGATACGGCCAGCGCCCCTGAGTCACTGCGTTTTATTTTGTATGGTGCGCTAATAGTTATTCCCTGTATTTTGGGTTACACCGTATTTTCATATCGGGTATTTTGGGGCAAAGTGCAAGATTTACATTATTACTAAGCATAGTTTCACATCTACATTTAGCACATTACTTGGCTTCGATTTGCTGCTTTGAAAAAAGCAGCAAAACATTATATGAACAACCGACAATATACATAATTGGTTGTGATCAATAAATTTAATAAATCACAGGCTGAAATCTATATTTGTCCTTCCTTTGTTGCTGGCCCCTTTATGGCTACCCACTAGCGCATTAAACAAAGAAGTAGTGGAATATGAGTGGTTATCTGGGGGGAAGTAACCGGGAGTAAGATAGTTCAGTATGAAAATAATAATGTCACCATCAATTTTGAATTTTCTGACCGTGGTCTGGGCCTTTAAAAAAGGTATTTTGCATTCTAAATTAAACACCCAACTATATTGCACAGTCGCTGTGCTTTAGACATTCAATAATCACAGCTCACCATCTATTCACGATAATTTGTCATAAAAAATCATAACACACTAGATTTTTGTCAGTGTTTAGATAGATGATAAGAACTACGAAATTTATCATCTTAGGCAAAGGCGTGAAATGGAACATATAATTGCTTGGTTCTTCAAAGTGGCTAACATACGATTGATAGTCGTTATGTGTGTAATCTATTTAATATTCCCACTGTTTCTTCTCCCTAATATTATCAATACTGGCAACGTTGGTCCGCTCGACTTACTATTTTGGTATAACCACGACACGCTTTATAATATGTTGACCAGTTATGGTGAAACCCTTCGCAGTAGATATATCATTGGTTTGTTAACTGCTGACCTAGCCTACCCCATTTATTATGGTAGTTTACTCGCTGTGATACTGACCTTGATCATGAAGAAACTATTGATCCCATTGACTCAAAAAATTATTTTTATACCTTATGTTGCGGTATTTTTTGATTTAACTGAAAACTGTATCTTAATTTTTCTACTCCGTACTTATCCTACTAAACATAATGTAATTGCAGATATAGCTGGGTTTGTCACAGCTACAAAATGGAGTGCCTTTGTCATCATAGCCATGGTTTTAATCTATTTAGTTGTTTACGGTTTACGTAACAGGAAAAGTGCAGGCCAGAACCAACAACGCCAACAAAAGAGCAACCATTAAACATATTAATTTAAAATTTTCGGCTTGCTTTTTTCCTTTACTGAACAGCCTTTTTAACTCGCAAGCATCAGTGAGCCAGTCGAGTACTTTTATTACAGCGAAATATGAACAACCATTACCCCTTTTCAAATACTGGGCGAATGAGTAATTTGATGTTTCTATCAGGCTAATTAGACACTCTACCCAGCCCCAATAAGAGAACTGAAGGTAGGCATAAAAAGCATACTGAACAAACGTAGACGACAAATACCTTGAAAAACATCGTTAAAGCAAGTTTGGTGTGCAGCAAACCATGCATTTTATACATGTTGAACCACACCCCTCAGCAGAAATGTTATCTGATTTATATAAAAGCTTATTTCTTTTAATGTCACAAAGCTGTCATTTCTTCGTCACATAAATGTCACCGTATTTTCATATGCTGTTTGTCTTTAAAACAACACATAAAGGAAAAAAGCGATGCACGTAGTCAAATACTCTAAGTATTCAGCCCTTGTTTTAGCAATGAGTTTATCTTTAACGGGTTGTTTTTTAGAAGGTGATGATGGGGACTCTGGTGCTATAGGAACAGATGGCAGTGATGGTCAAGACGCCAATGCGAGTATAAGTCTGAGTTTAATTGGGCGAATTCAACTCAATCCTAGCGATCCTGAAGGAGCGGCTGAAATAGTTCAATTTCACCCGGCATCGAACACTATCTATGCAATCAATGGTGCTGCTACTGAGCCTACAATTGAAATGATTGATGCATCATCTTTAACCTCTGAAGCTCTGACCAATCCTCTATCAGGTGAAAACCTAACGTCTATTGCACTAGTATTGCCCACTGAACAAGGTGGCATTATATTAGCTGGCCCCACCAGTGTTGCAGTATCTGGTGACTGGATGGCTGTATCATTGCCCGCAGAAGATAAAGCAACCAATGGCATGGTATTGTTTTATAACGGACTAGATACGTCCTCGCCGACTTTCGTAAAAGCGGTAGAAGTAGGTAACTTACCCGATATGGTCACTTTCACACCCGATGCTAGCAAAGTGTTAACTGCCAATGAAGGTGAGCCAAGTGGTGATTACAATATTGATCCAGAGGGTTCGATATCGGTCATTACGATTGTAGATGGCTCGCCCAGCGACACATCAATCAATATCAGTTTTTCCGACTATAACGGCAAACAAGCGGAGCTAGAATCCCAAGGAATGCATTTCCCTAATCCATCTGGGCGCACTATTAATGGCAAATTGATCAGCACGACTGTCGCGCAAGATTTAGAACCTGAATTTATTACCACCACTGATGAAGTTGCTTATGTGGCACTTCAAGAAAACAACGGATTAGCGATCATTGATTTAACCAACAACAGTGTGCAAGTGATAGGCCTTGGTTTTAAAGACTGGCGTGATTATCAGTTCGATGGCATGGAGGATGGCTCAGTCAGTTTTAGTCAATATGATGATCTATACGGTATGTATATGCCTGATACCATCGCCTCATATCAGTGGAAGGACGCTAATTTTATATTGACCGCAAACGAAGGTGATGCCAGAGAGTACTTTTTCGATACGTTAAACGCTAACGGCGAACAAGATGAAGACTTATGCAACGCAGCAGGTGGGCAAGACTTTGACGAGGATGATGGTTGTTTATCTTATACCGAAGAAACTCAAGGTCGCCGTCTTAATTATGCCCCTGGCTCAAATTTGGACACTATTGCCGGTGATGATCCAAGAGACTTTGACTTCACTGCCTATCCATTAGGACGTTTAACTGTTACCAAAATATTGGGTGACAGTGACAACGATGGCCAACATGAGGCTCTTTATGCCTATGGCGCTCGATCATTTACTATCTGGGATAATAATGGGTTAGTGGTATTTGACTCGGGTGATGATTTTGAGCGTATTAGCGCTTCTATTCATGGTAATGCGTTTAATAACAATAATGATGAAAATGAGGGAGACGCACGGTCTGCGAATAAAGGTCCCGAGCCTGAAGCATTAACAGTGGGTAAAGTAGGTGATAAAACCTATGCATTTATTGGTTTGGAGCGTATGGGTGGAATTTTTGTTTACGATGTCACTAACCCGTATGACACCAAATTTGTCGACTATGTGATTAACCGCGACCTTACCGAAGGTGGTGACCTAATGGGTGACAACGGCCCAGAAGGTATGGCGTTTGTTAATGCGACTGATAGTCCAACAGGCAATGCTTTAGTTATCATTGGTAATGAAGTCAGCGGCACAGTTTCGGTATGGCAGATTACAGAAAAATAAGTTTCGAGCTATGTAGCCTGTCACGCGTGATACGCGTGATACGCGTGATACGCAAAGTGTTTCCAATTCAGGTTTGACTATCAATGAAAAACGGCGTTATTTTATCAAATAACGCCGTTTTTTTTCTTTTCTTTTGCTTCAAGCTCGAGGCTAGACACTCTCAGCTGCTTTTATACTGCATATTTATCTTTCATCAAATAGGCAAAAGCGGTGTTAAATGCAACTTCTTGGAACATTTTCAGACCGGTGTCGGGCATAGGCACAAGAACAGGGTTACGCTTTAATGATTCTTTAATAGCAGTGGGAGACAACACTATTACTTCAACATCACTTAATAACTCTAACGCGGCTTCCATTTTGAAGCCTATAGCACCACCAGCAAATTTACCTTTCATTGGACGTTGACGAATAACAATTTTCTCAACTTTGTAGTCTTGTACTAATTGCGCAAAAGTTTTTTGAAAATAACGTAAATCTTTATCTATGGCGTTTTTAGGCAGTGATAGTTTGCGCGTATGGCAATCAGGAATTTGGAACACTTCTTCAGCCAAAGATAACAAACAAATATTTGCATCATTACCACTTAACTCAACACCGATTACACGCATAACTCTTTGCCCTTAATTTTAATTTAAATTTGAATTCTAAGGATTATAACTTAATTCCTAAAAATGAGTGATACCAATGCATCAATAAAACAATGTTGAGTGAAATGCTACTCTAGACCAACATGTATGATCATTAAATTATCAATTCAAAGGTACAAAAAATGCTAACTCTTTATGGTTTCGACGTCAGTAATTACTTTAATATGATTAAACTGGCATTAGCAATTAAAGGTATTGAATATAAAACGGTCATCCTTTACCCCAATCAGTCAGCTGAATATCTGAGTAAAAGCCCTATGGGTAAAGTACCCGCTTTAGAAACAGATCAGGGAGTTTTAACTGAAACCAATGTTATCCTTGAATATCTAGACGACACCTATCCAGACAAGCCACTTTATCCTAGCAATACGTTTGAAAAAGCTAAAGTTAGGGAATTAGTTAAAATGACAGAGTTATATTTAGAACTACCCGCTAGACGTTGCCACCCTGAAGTTTTTTTTGGACAAACGGTCGATGCTCTCACTAAAAAAGAAGTTAAGCGGGCTTTATGCAAAGGTATGGAAGGCTTGGCTCGCTGCGCGCAATTCAGCCCTTATATGACAGGCGAGCAGCTGACAGCGGCAGACATAGTATTTTTGTACAGTGTAGATTTAGCGTCCGTGGTTGCTGGCAAGTTATTTGGTCTTGATTTACTTGATATGGCACCAGGTGCGAAACAACTTATGACACAGTTAAATCAACGAGACGACGTAATGAAAATTGCCAAAGACCGTAAAGTCGCCAATATAGAATTCAAAAAATATATTGCGAGCGCCAGTTAAAAATTACAATAAGTGATCAATTAATAAATTTATGGCGTAAAGTAATTGGATATTCTAAGGTTTTTAATAAAAATGACTCTTACCAAAAGCGCCGTGTTCAGTTGTCCTTATTGTATGGTTACGAACGATATCGAAATTGATGAAGAAAATGATTTAAATCAGCAACAAATTGTTGATTGCCAAGTTTGTTGTTCGCCCATAGAAATATTTGTAGCAGCTGGTATGCACGATAATTTTAATATTATTGCCACTACTGACAGTGAGTAACAAATCAATAGGGTCCCCAGATGATTGATGTATTTAATGCTGCTGAACCTTTACAGGTAAAAATCCGACAAGCAAAAAATGAGAGATCTTTGTTGCAAATAGTTATCAAACACATCGACAGTTATGAGTTTTCAACAAAAGTCGATAGCGATGAAATAGACATAGCATTTGCTGCGACTGGTGGTTTGACTCGCTGGGTTAAAGGCGACAATTTGAAGATAAAATGCGAACCCGCACCAAGTAGGCAAACTACCTTTGGCGATATTTTAATTGAACAACCTCAAGGTTATGTCAATCTTGCTACACAGGCAGGTTTTATTCCCTTAGTGGATGTTGTTTATTCTCAGGGCCAACTTAGCCTCAAACAAATGAACTGATCCTAGACTTGCATTATGCCAAAATCACCATAACACCGACCAGATACCATCAATGCTAAGTCCGTGATAACCTAGGCTTGTCTACATTGATAAGAGCTAAAGTTATATTTATGAACAAGGTGCTTAACAATAAACTCATATGCTTCATATTAGCTATTATAAGCTTACCTCTGCCTAGTTCTGCGCAGCAGATAAACTTTAGTAAGTCCCAAAAAGATAAGGATATAAAACTAAATTATACTTGGTCAGATCATCAAGAGCAAACCAGAGAATTAGCCTTCGCATTGCCGTTACGTCAAGTAAACAAACAGAATCACAAAAGATTCATTTCTGATTTAGCCCAACAATATGTTTATATAGCACTACACAAGTCTGCACGTAAAATCGATCCTAAAGAAGCCCGAGTACAAATTCAACGTCGCGGAAAAGATATCCATATTCAAGTCACCAGCAGGTCGATTGACACCATGGATAGATGGCAACGTTCAATGAACCAAAGTCAGGAAGAAGCGCTTGATCAATATCTTCAAGATAATTACTACAGTCACTTTCGTTCTCATTTAGGGCAAGCAGCAATAAAGCCAGATCATTTGCGTTATATCGCAGAAAACAATGCGGCTGTGCTGCCGATAGCCCAAGCTTTATATGACAAACTGGCTGTCAAAAGTGATAACCGTGCCTATGTAAATTTGGTGCTCAGCTGGGTGCAAAGCATCCCCTACAATGAATTGAAAAATCGCTTAACCTCTAATGGAGCTGGCTATTTACCGCCACTGTCTGTGGTGGCCAATAACCACGGAGACTGTGATAGCAAAACCGTATTGATGGCAAGCTTAGTACGTTCGATATTACCAGAAGTAAAAATGACTATGGTGTTTCTGCCTAACCATGCATTATTAGGCATCGTTCTACCCATTGAGACCAACGAGCAAACCATCAATATAGACGGCTCGGATTATTTATTAATGGAACCAACAGGCCCCGCCAAAACTCCATCAGGCGACATTGCCAAAAGCAGTGCTAGTTATATAGCGGGCAATATGTATAGTGTTGAAGAAGTGCCTTAGGGGATTTTACTTTTATCTATTTATAGACATATTTATTGAAGTAATTTGGTTTCTTGGTTTCTTGTAACATCAGCTCGCTTATCTGCTGCTTCCAATAACATTTGTTTGTATGTTTTAAGGCTAGCAATCATTGTGGCAGTGCCAATGTTAATAGTGATGGCGATGGCGATGGTAATCAGGAAAGATCTAGTCCGATGTATTGTGAGTCCAAGCTAAGTCTAGTACTTTCATAAACATATCTGCGGCAAAATTTTAAAATGAGATTGAACCGTTTGCCAGCATAACTACCTCAAACTATTCTGTATCATAACGAGCTGGTACTAAATTGTTACTATGTATAACATTCCTAAAACTTGCACCAAACGTCCCTCGCCAAATGCAAAATCGTGATTGTCGTTATATTGTTTAAGATAAGCGATATCAATCTTATCAATGATTCTGATGATTCTGATGATACTGATGATACTTTGTTAAGAATAGACTCTTGCCATTTACGTTGAAAAATCGTCTCAAATTCTCACTTATTATATTCTGAAGTGGTTTGCTAATATCGCCCGTTGCACTTCCCTTAAACACTCCTATTTCATTGAATTTTGAGTCATCTCATTTACTGGAGAAAACAGGGGTATTGCGAGTGTTTCTGTTATTTTTAGATCCCTGCAAACCTGTTAGATATTTGTGGCTGGCATAATCGCATCTAATAAAATCAAACTGGTGTTTTTTAACTAAAGCAAAGCATCAGTGGAGTCAATGCAACCTGCGATATCTTGGCTGGCTGAAAATCCTGATGACAAGATCTCAATACTGATCTTGTCATCATCTACCATCATAATTATTGCACATGTTACTAAAATATTATCTGCACATTATATTAATCATTATTACTATAATTGCTCTTCGGCAAATTCAGCCAACCGGCTGCGTACAACACCGTTTAAGTTTATTGTGGCACTGCCAGAAAAAGTCTTAAATTTCTCCACTATATAGGTTAAGCCCGATGTGACTGCAGATAAGTAATTACTATCAATTTGCCCTAAATTACCACTGCAAATTAACTTAGTACCTTCACCGCATCGGGTAATAATTGTTTTTAATTGAGAAGCCGTCAAATTCTGTGACTCATCAAGGATAACAATGGCATTTTGAATACTCCGACCACGCATAAAATTCACTGATTTAAACTGAATATTAGCTTTTTCAATGATGTAGCTCATAGAGCCTTGTAAATTTTCATCATTTTTATGTAACACTTCTAAACTGTCGGTAATCGCAGCAAGCCAAGGTGCCATCTTTTCTTCTTCGGTGCCGGGTAAAAAGCCAATAGATTCGGCAATCTCAGGTGTACTTCTAGTCACTATTATTTTGTCGTACATGTTTTTCTCTACGACCATTTCAAGGGCTGCCGCAAGAGCCAATAATGTTTTACCACTGCCCGCTGGACCAGTTAAGATCACTAAGTCAATATGTGGATCGAGTAAGGCATGTAAGCCCATCGCTTGACCAATATTTTTTGGTTTGATACCCCATGCTCTGCGTCCCATGAGTCGTTCATAACCTAAGTCTAAAACGTCCAAATGATCACTACTAACAGACTCTATTAAACCTGCAAAACTCTGATTTTCATCTAGTAAAAACTCATTTACATAAGCTTCTGGTAACGATTTGCGTTCGATAGTGTGAATAGTGTCTCGCCCTTCTGTGCGACTATCCACCGATTTTACTTCATCCCAAAAATTACCGGAGAACTGATGGTAACCCTTAGACAAATATTTAATGTCGGTGACCATCTGATCCGTTCTATAGTCCTCGACATGAGCCAAACCAGCACCCTTGGCTTTCAAGCGCATATTGATATCTTTAGTCACCAATACCACTTGTTTAGTATGTTGCGATTTCTGTAAATACAGCGCGGTATTAATAATACGATTATCGTTTTCGTTACTGGTGAAAACTTGTTGCGCAATCGCCATACCGTGATCGACAAAAATTGACAGACGGCCTGTAGGCGCGGACTCACCTGCACCCATACCTTGCATAGACACACCCTGCATCAAGTCTTCAGGTGTGGCGTCGTGAAGAAGATCTTCCATTGCGCGAATTGATACACGGGCGTCACGAGCAACGTCTTTTTTACTGTCTTTTATATAATCCAGCTCTTCAAGCACTGTCATGGGAACAACAACGTCGTTTTCTTTGAAGGATAAAAATGCAAGGGGTTCGTGTAGGAGAATGTTCGTATCTAGCACATAAATTTTTGAACTTAGTGATTCTTTTCTTGGCATTCGACGCTCCTTTAGGACTCAGATAAAGTACTTTCCAGTTAAATCATGCTTTTGTTATTCAGTATAGGTGAAGTTAGTAAACACTTATGTATCAAACATATTTAACTTCGGTCTAATTAGGTCAACTACCCTAAACAACAATAAAACACTTTCTCTAGACAATCATCTATTTTTAAACAGTAGATGATAATTTTTTTGCTACAATGCGCGCCGCTTCGCGTCTAGTGCTTTAGTGCGCTTTAACAGTAATAATCTAATGGGTGAGGACAAGAAAATGGCTAAGCAACAACTTTTTGCCTTGGGGCAACGTTGGCTCAGTGATACAGAGACTGAGTTAGGCCTAGGTACCATTGTGCTAATTGAATCACGCAGAGTCACAGTGCTTTTTCCAGCCACTGGCGAAAGCCGTGTATATGCTGCCCAAACGGCCCCTTTGACTCGAATAGAATTTACTATTGGCGATAGCGTAAAAAGTCACGAAGGCTGGGAGTTGATGGTTGAAAAAATTCAGGAGAAAGATAACCAACTTATATACAGTGGACATCGAATTGATAACAACGAAGCAGTTACCCTAAAGGAAACCTTTATAGATCACAATTTCCAACTTAATCAACCAGAACAGCGATTATTAAATGGCCAATTCGACAATCCCAAGTGGTTTGATTTACGTGAACAATGCCTCATCCATCAATTCGAGCACAGCACCTCATCGTTACTTGGTTTTGTTGGGGCTAGAGTCGATCTTATTCCACATCAATTACACATTGCCTCTGAAGTGGGCAGACGCCATGCCCCAAGAGTATTACTGGCTGACGAAGTAGGCCTAGGAAAAACCATTGAAGCGGCTTTAATTATTCATCAGCAATTGCTAACAGCAAGAGCTCAAAGAGTGTTGATTGTTGTACCACCTAGTTTGGTACACCAGTGGCTAGTGGAAATGTTACGCCGAGTTAATTTAGCCTTTTCCGTGTTTGATGAAGAACGTTGTGAAGCGATGTCTGAAGACGCAGGCAATCCATTTGAAGCAGAACAATTAGTTATATGTAGTCTCGATTTTTTAACCCACAATAGTCGTTATTACCAACAAGCGCTAGAAGCTGAATGGGACTTGATGGTGGTAGATGAAGCACATCATTTAATTTGGTCTGAAGGTCAGCCCTCTCAGCAATATCGAGTTATAGAAGGATTAGCCGACGTCACTAAAGGTGTATTACTGCTAACCGCTACACCCGACCAGCTCGGACATGAAAGTCACTTTGCCAGGCTCAGACTCCTCGACCCAGCACGATTTCATGACTACAAAAGTTTTGTCGCTGAGGAAAGTCAGTATAGTCAATTGGCAGCAGCCATAGGCCCATTGATTAGTGGTGAAAAACTTAGCGACGACAATATTCAGGCTATCAGTCGCTTTGCAACTGACGATATATTAAAAAACATTAATGCTTCCAACTCACAAACTAAAACTAAGCTGCTACACACTTTATTGGACCAACATGGCACAGGGCGCTTGTTGTTTAGAAACAGTCGTGCCGGTGTGAGTGGTTTTCCAATTAGAAAACTGTTTGGCTACTCATTAGTTCAACCTATGGAATATTCCTTATTATTGTCGGAAGATCCAAATAACTTACAGTTACAGTTGACTCCAGAAAGACACCCTGACGTGGTCAATACTTGGGTGAACTTTGATCCTAGGGTCGACTGGTTTATTGCGCAGTTGAAATCATTAAAGGGCGAAAAGGTCCTAACAATTTGTGCCAATGCAAGTACCGCGCTGCAATTGTCAGAAGCATTACGAGTTAAAGCCGGCACCCGTTCAACTGTATTTCATGAAAGTATGGGCATTATAGAACGTGATAAGGCGGCCAATTATTTTGCGCAGTCTGAAGACGGCGCTCAAGTGCTAATTTGTAGTGAAATAGGCAGCGAAGGGCGTAATTTCCAATTTGCACATCACCTGATTTTGTTTGATTTACCTTTAGTGCCTGACCTTTTAGAACAACGCATAGGCCGTCTCGACCGTATTGGTCAAAAGCATCACGTGTGTATTCATGTGCCTTATTTTGATATGAGTGCACAACAAGTGTTGCTCGATTGGTATCACCAAGGGTTAGGTGCGTTCGAGCATACCTGTCCCACTGGAATGATTGTGTATGAAGAAACTCAGGAAATGTTACATGCTTGTATTCGTGAACCTAAAGATACTCCTCAGTCAGAGCAACTTATCAATCAAACAGCTCGCCTGCACCGCGAACTTAAGTTAAAACTTGAACAGGGTAGAGATAAACTTCTAGAACTCAATTCATCCGGTCAAGGTCGAGTCGATGGATTTTTAAAACAAATTTTAAAGTCAGAAGAGTCGCCTAAGCTCGAACTCTTTATGACTCGCCTGTTTGATGCTATTGGTTTGTCACAAGAGGACAATGGCGAAAGCTGTTATGTGTTGCGCCCTACCGAAACCATGATTAGCCCTCTTCCGGGGCTGGACGAAGAGGGAATGACCATCACCTATGAGCGCACCACTGCGACGCTACTGGAACATGTTACTTTTTTAAGTTGGGATCATCCAATGATCCATCATGCAATGGATATGTTGACTACTGACATTATAGGCAAAAGTTCTATCGCTTTTTGCCGAGATAAAAGCAAATCTGCCGGTGCATATTGGCTAGAGTGTTTATTTGTACTTTCGGCAAAAGGTGCACAAGGTCTACAACTATCTCGATTCTTACCACCAACACCGATAAAAATATGTATTGACGCTAATTTACAGACAGTAGACAACAAATTTATTCAATTAGAACCCGTATTGCCAAAAATGGGCAACCAGCTAATCAATGCTCTAAAAAGTAACGTGGAAAAGTGTTTAGACAATGCACAGCAGCAAGCCGAGCGAGAAGCTCAGTTGGTGAAAACTCAGAGAATAAGTCAGATGCAAGAGTTATTAGGCGGTGAACTAGCCAGATTACAAAGCCTGCAAAAAGTGAACCCCGCCATTCGCGATGAAGAAATTGAACATGTGGCTAATCAGATTGAAAGCCTTGAAAGCATAATGGGTGAAGCGAACCTTAATCTCGAAGCCATCAGGCTGATTGTGAATAATCCACATTAGGAACTGACATATGGCAATTCTTAATTATTGCCCTACCATGACCCCATATTTAGAAATCATTTTTCAGGATGATGATATTTTAGTGTTAAATAAACCCAGTGGTTTATTAAGTGTTCCAGGCAAAGCGAAAGAGCACGCAGATTGTTTACAAACCCGAGCACAACGAGTATTTCCCACTGCGACAGTGGTGCATCGATTAGATATGGCAACGTCAGGCTTGATGGTGATGGCTTTAAACAGACCTGCCCATCGCCATATATCCAAGCAGTTTGAATTACGCGAAACCGCTAAAACTTATCAAGCTGTTGTATTTGCAACGGTGCAACAAGACTACGGTGAAATTAACTTACCGCTTATTTGTGATTGGCCAAACCGTCCAAAACAAATGGTCGACCATGAACGGGGTAAAAAAGCGCTAACACAATGGCGAGTGCTTGAGCGAAGCAACAACACAACACGTCTGGAACTTAAACCTATTACGGGTCGCTCGCATCAACTTAGAGTGCATATGCTGAGTATGCAACACCCTATTATAGGTGATCGCCTATATGCCCACGACCAAGCATTAGAGATGGCTGACAGACTTAACTTGCATGCTATGTTTCTCATTTTTCGCCATCCAGTCACCGAAAAAATGTTACTTTTTAAGTCTAACGTACCTTTTTAAATAACCTTTTTAAATAACCTTTTTAAATAACGTTTTTAACCTAATCGTATGTTGATTACTTATTAAGCTGTTCATTGCGCAATATTCCATACATATTCATGTCATGGAATACATTGTTCCAGTAACACTTTTCACGCAAAGTTCCCTCTAATTGAAACCCTAAGCTTTTGACTAATGTTTCTGACGGCTCATTACTTGGTAGAATAAGCGCTTCAACACGATGCACATAGAAATGAAAACGTTTCCCAAAGATAAAGTTGATAATAGTACCCACCGCTTCTGTAGCATAACCTTTGCCCCAAAACTCCTTAGATAATTCGTACCCCACAACGGCACTGTGATCAAACTCGTTCCAATTAGTGAAACCGCAAGTACCTAATAACTCACCTGATGATTTATCTCGAATAGCCCAACGAATACCTGTGTTACTTTCAAATCTAGCGTCAAAATACTCTATCAACCGATCTGCTTCACCAATCGTTTTGAAGAGCTCTACATCATAATGCTCGATGATAACGGGATCAGAAAATATAGCGAATAGAGGTTCACGGTCATGCTTTGTTAGTTTGTTCAGTAACAATCGCGGAGTGTCAATAACTGGAAATTCTAAATTAGGCATGAAGTTTCTGATAAAAAATGTAAGTTAGCTCATTATTAACGAAATAATCACTAGTGCAAAATTAAAGAACTACTTAATACTTTCCGATAAGCTATTTATGTAACTTAATAAGAGCCATTATCGTCATTAAATTTTTGTTTTTATTTTTATTTTTTCTAGTTGTTCTGTGTTCACGCAGCCTTGCTGGCCCTGATAAACAATTGCTAAGAAAATTGGATATTCAACGTGGGCTATTTGCCGACGCTTACCAAAGTTTTGATATTGACGATCAGTCAGTTATTTATGTGTTGCAAGAAAACACCACGGCTATTACTCGTGGTGTAGCGGTTATGATTGCAGACAGTGGAGTACCTATGATGGGCCGAAAAGGCTTTGCTGCTTTGGCCGATGAATTGAACACCATTGGATGGGTCACTATTTTGCTACCTGCTCCAGAAACAGGTTTTATGCCTAGAATCGTTCAAGAGGCCTCCATAATAGATGACGGAGCAACAACGGCTGAGGTAGATACAAATAAGGCCATTGATACCCAAGTACCCAGTAAAATATTAGCAGATTTAGACATCAGAAAGTCTGCAGTGACCAGCATAGATGCGCAGGCATTCGCCAATCACGAACAACAACTAGTCTCTCTTTTACAGGCAGTAATCGAAAAGTCTCAAGAGTACCCAGGCTTTTTGTTAGTCATCAGCAAAGGCACAAGTGCAGCCTGGCTAAGTAAAATTTATGCCGAAAATACATTAGATGCACCTGATGCCTTCGTGGCCATCAGTCCTTATTGGCCAGACAGAAAATTCAATCAACTCCTGCCAAAGTGGATTGCTGATACCTCTATGCCAGTATTGGACTTATATAGCAGTTGGGATAACGGATGGGCGCGAAAAACGATTGCGCAGCGTCAAATAGCAGCAGTTAAATCACTCAAACTACAATACCGACAACAAGAATTACTCGGCGTTAATATACATCAGCAACATAATGACTATATCAGTAAAAATATTTATGGCTGGATAACTCATATGGGATGGTAGCTAACATCAATTTTCATCCCTAGTAACATTCAGATATTCATGATTCTTATGCAAACACAATTCTATTTTCTGTAAAAATATAAATTTTAGCTATACTTTAGCCTAATACTCATTATTGTTTTAGTCGGCCCTTATTTGTGTTCACAGTTAAGAAATTCGTACCGCATAAATCCAAACAATTGGCATATTTTGTTAGAGGTTTTTTACAACACAAAATTCCTTATTCAGAATTGGATTTGTTTTTTTGGGATACCATGGAAGAGTGGGCACAAATCAAAAAAGGCAAACATCTACCTTACGAAAAAACCGAGCAGGTGTTTTGGCATGTATTACACCAAGTGCATTATAGTCCTCAAAGCAAATTGATTGAAGACCCCTATTTAAGGAGCGAATTAGAAACCTGTCTAAACTGCCTCGAAAGTGAAGGTAGTTATCCATTGCCATTGGACTGCATCGGGATAAGACCTTAGATATTCCCTTATTAGTTGTTTGATTCTTCTTGCTTAGTATTCCACGGGGCTATTTTTAGCAACATAAACATACCCGGCAACGCGCAAAAAAAGCAAATAATAAAGAACTGTGTATAACCAACTGACTCAATAATAAAACCGGTAGCAGCACTAACAAAAGTGCGCGGGATAGCGGCAATACTCGAAAACAATGCTAACTGCGTAGCTGTAAAATGTTTACTAGTCGATTTAGCCATAAAAGCTAGTAGTGCTACTGAACCTAGCCCAACGCCTAAATATTCAAACCCACTGGCAATGGCAAGAACTAGATGGTTGTAGCCAACCACAGATAACAACACATATCCCAAAATAGATATCAATTGAAACACGCCAAAAATCCATAAACTACGATTAATACCTAGCTTAATCATGGCTAGTCCACCTAAGATCGTGCCTACCGTAGCTCCAACTGTTTTAGATATTTTTGCTATTGAGCCTATTTCAACAGTTGAAAACCCCATATCCATAAAAAATGGGGTCTCCAGAGCAGTTGCCATGCTATCTCCAAGCTTATACAACATAATAAACAACAACATCCACAAAGCATGTTGCCAACCATTTCGCTGGAAAAACTCTTTAAAAGGATCGATTACAGCACTCCGTAATGAACTGGGTTCATCACCAGGTTTGGATGACTCTTTAATCATGAGCGTTGTTAATAGGCCCACCAACATAAAAACAGCGATACTCAAATGCGCCACTGACCACGGGAAAAAACCAGCTAAAATCATTGCCAACGATCCGGGTACAAAAGATGACAATCTGTACGCCTGTGCATAAAAGGCATTCCCAGCACCTAATTCATCATCAGGTAGAATTTCTCGGCGGTAGGCATCAATTACAATATCTTGGCTTGCACTAAAAAAAGAAATAGCAGATACGATCAAAATAATATTTCTGAGTTCAGTAGCTGGGTCAAATAAAGACAAAGCACTCATTAAAGCCACTAACATAATTTGTGTGACAAACATCCAACCACGACGTCGTCCAAAAAATGGCAATACAAAACGATCCATTACAGGTGACCATAAAAACTTCCAAGTATAAGGAAATAAAACCAGATTGATTAGACCTATTGTTGACAGATCAATATCAGCAGACCTCAGCCAAGCAGGCACAAATTGGATAAGTAGATAGAGAGGTAGGCCAGAAGAAAATCCGGTTGTGATGCAAATTAGCATCCGTTTATTTAGGATAGCTTCTTTAAAAGTTTTAGTGGTCATTAAAACGCCCTGCTGTTATCAATCTTTATTGAAGAGCGCATGCAATCAGCAAACATTTCATTAGTTTATTTAGCAAGAATGACTCGATTTTTTCCCGAATTTTTAGCTTGATACAATGCTTTATCTGCCGCATCCAGCCAATGGGTGCTATCTTTTTGGCTGTGCTTAAAGCCTGCAATGCCAAGACTAATTGTAAATTTAATATTTATCTCATCATAAACCACAGTATATTTCTCAACTAAACGTCGAATACGCTCTGCCACAAACTCTACATTTGCAATGGGTGTATCAGGCAATATGATGGCAAATTCTTCACCCCCATAACGACCCGCTATATCAGTTTCCCGGGTGGCTTTTTTGATAACACTGGCCAAAGCTTTGATTACTTCGTCGCCAGCCGGGTGACCATAAGTATCATTCACTTTTTTCAAATTGTCGATATCTATCATAATAAGCGCCGACGGGCTCTTGCTGCGCTTATCTCTTTTGTACTCCATAACAAACTGTTCTTCCCAGAAATGCCTGTTACATAGCCCAGTTAAACCGTCTACTCGGCTCATCATTTCTAACTGATGATTAAGAGACTGCATGCCCAAACGGCTCACAGCTTCGTCTGTCACATCATATATCACCAAACATATCTGCTCTACTTGTCCCGTCAAAGATGCCAACGGAAAAATTGTAATATTCTGGAACATATGATTGGCTTGCGAAGTGATTGGGCGGCTGCAGTTAAAATGAAACAGATACGGGCGCTGCTCCCAAATAATAAAAACCGGGCTCTTCAGCGAAAATGCTGGCGCCGCTTTACGAGCAAACCAATCTTTATCAATTTCAGGAAAAAACTTAAATATATTTTTGTTTTGGATCATTCCCGGCACAATGCTGCTGTGGTTTTCCATAAACTGGTTCCACACCTGCACATTAAATTCTTTATCCAGCACCACGATCCCCACTTCAATCGAACCTAGGAGGTCATGTTTCCAATGCATTTCTGCCAAACTGTTATCAACTGCCATAAAATCGAACCTTAATAATCTAATGAAACAAGTTTATCGAATACTAGGTCGATAGATTTGTTTGGGAATAACAATAACAGGTCAAAGTTGATGTTTTGGCTCTTAATGGAATAAGCAATTTCTATTGCCAACATATCTTCTTTTCTATGTGTTATATTTTTGAGAATATCATCCAAATTGCAGTGTCGACCCAAAATAATCGGGTGGTTATGACTAAAAACAGAATGTAGTTGTTCCGAAAATGCCCGCAGGCAAGCACCTATTAAAATATTTGACACATCCATTAACGCTTCAAGCTCTAAGGAGCTGCTACTTTTATCGTCAGTATATTTGAGAAGTTTGACCATGTTCCCGAAGTTAGAATCATTAAAAATAACCAGAGCTTCTCCGTAGATACCTGCGCTGATGAAACCTTGTGATACTGCAGAAACACTTTCGTTACGTTGAATATCGGCTATAGCCATGTGTAATTCAGTATTAGTGATCAAGTTAACATTAGGGATAGGCAAGTCGATAAACTCACCCAAAAGTGTAGCTAAACTTTCTCCAGCCTGACCCATTGCCACGTTGGCCATTTCACGATAAGCATCTAACTTTTCTTTTTGAGAGTCTTTTGAGACGGGTGTAACTTTTTCAGCACGATGAGAGGCTGAAGTTTTGCCTGAATACAAACCAAACTGAATAAGAATTTCTATGAGCTTAGCGTTATCAATCGGCTTGCGAATAAATTCAAGCGCACCTAAGGCCAACATACGCGCGCGTGCCTCAGGTTGTACATCACCCGACACAACAATCACCATAGTAGGTAAGTCTTCATCCTTGATTATTTGCATGGTCTGATAGCCGTCCATAACAGGCATGTTTAAATCAAGAAACATCACGTCAGCTTTACCTGCTCGAATCATGTCTAATGCTTCCTGTCCATGCTCAGCAAAGCTTATATCAACATCCCATCCATCTGGAATAGCTCTTTGCATTTGCTTACGAGCAAAACTCGAGTCATCGCAAATAAGTACAGGGGTAGTCATATAGAGATTGTTACCTAATTATGGTTTGTATAGGGAACACATTAAATAGCCACTGGTGCTTTGATGTGGTCATGTGCCTGATAGTCTTTTAGCTCGAAATCATTGATATCAAATGCAAAGATATTATCGATACTAGGGTTTATTAACATTTTCGGCAAGGGGTAAGGTTGACGTGTAAGCTGCAAATTTGCCTGCTCTAGGTGGTTTACATATAAATGAGCGTCGCCCAATGTATGAATAAAATCACCTACTTTTAAATCACAGACCTGCGCTAACATCATAGTTAACAAAGCATAACTAGCAATATTAAAAGGCACACCTAAAAAAATATCTGCGCTACGTTGGTATAACTGACAAGATAACTTTCCTTCCAGTACATAAAACTGAAACATCGTATGACATGGTGGTAATGCCTGCCTGCCTTGTTGCGCATTTTCTTTTGGCGAAAACGAGGTATCTGGCAATACAGCTGGGTTCCAAGCACTGACAATTAAACGTCTTGAGTCTGGGTTAGTTTTTATTTGATCAACTAACTCACTAATTTGATCAATAACTTGTCCCTCTGCACCTTCCCAACTGCGCCACTGCTTACCGTAAACTGGACCTAACTCGCCATCGTCCGTAGCCCAACCATCCCAAATTTTCACATTGTTTTCGGTCAAATAAGCGATATTTGTTTCGCCTTTTAAAAACCATAGAAGTTCGTGGATAATAGAGCGCATGTGACACTTTTTTGTTGTGACTAGCGGAAACCCTTCGCTCAAATCAAAACGCATCTGATAACCAAAAACACTAAGTGTACCTGTACCCGTGCGATCTTCCTTTTTAACACCTGTTTCTAATACGTGACGCATTAACTGTAAATACTGTTGCATTCTTCTTAATCTCTTAATACTCTAAAAAAATTTAATTCCCAGCCCGCAATAAGCCGCCTAATCCAACTGATTCCAGATAATCATTTACCTCGTTTCGCACATCTTGAGGATTATTCAAAGTTAACACCTTAGCCAATAATTGCTTTGCAGTGCCTTGATGAATATTTCGAATAATCCACTTAACTTTAAGTAAATTGTGATTATTCATACTGAGTTTTTTATAACCCATAGCAATAAGTAACACAACGCCACCGGGCTCTCCAGCTAGTTCACCACAGACAGTCACAGGCACCTGCAACATGTCAGAGTGCCTAGCGATACCGTGCAAGGCAGTTAATACTGCTGGATGATAACTGTCATATAAATTTGCAACGCGTGCATTATTACGGTCTACCGCTAATAAATATTGAGTCAAATCGTTGCTACCCACGGAGAAAAAATCTACAATTTTAGATAACTGTGGCAACTGGTACAGAACAGCAGGCACTTCCAGCATTACCCCAATCTTAGGCATATATAAATTTCCACCCTTCTCTTGGGCTTCTTCTTGAACCTCATGAAAGGCTCGTCTGATTAGTCGCTTAGCCTCACTGACTTCACTTACCGAGGTTATCATAGGCAACATAATATTCAAATTTTTCAAACCAATACTGGCTATAAGCATAGCTCTAACTTGTACTAAAAAAATTTCGGGGTGATCTAGGGTCAAGCGAATGCCACGCCAGCCAAGAAATGGGTTTTCTTCTGAGATGGGGAAATAGGGTAAAGGTTTATCTCCTCCCACGTCTAAGGTGCGCATAGTAAATGGCTTATTTGGCTCAGATGCAAGTAAGCCTCTGTATAATTCTACTTGCTCATGTTCAGTAGGAAACCGCTCACGCATCATAAAGGGGATTTCGGTACGAAACAGACCTACACCATCGGAATGTGGATTATCATTTTTTTCTGTTTCGAGTGACAGACCAGTATTGGTAAATAATCGTATTTCATAATTATCGGTAGTAATAGCGGGTAAGGTATCTTCTAAATGAATACGCTCAGATAATAATTGCTCCTCTAGCAATAGCTGGTCAAACTCGCGCCTAATGGTGACGTTTGGCGAAACAATCACATCACCGCTATAGCCATCCAGTAAAATTTCTTTTTCGTTTAATAAAGCAATAGGTATATTGCTCAATCCCATTACAGCAGGCACCCCTAATGCTCTAGCCAAAATTGCAGCATGGGAGTTGTTGGAGCCACGCATAGAAACGATACCCTTGAGTTTTTCACTTGGAAACTCGGCTAACATCACTGCGGTGACTTCTTCGGCAATCAAAATTGAGTGTTCTGGGATCTCGCGCTCTATTTGTTTATCCGCTGTTATGCCCAATATATTAGCTAACACTCTATTGCCCATGTCTTCAACATCTACAGCACGTTCACGCATGTAAGGATCATTCATAGATTGGAACTGACGTATATAATTCTCTACAACCATTTTTAAAGATGTTGGCGCATCCCATCCCAATTTAATCTCTTTCTCAACGTCTCGGCCTAAGCTGTTTGCATCGAGTAAGTGGTAATAAAGCTGAAAAATAGAGCGTACATCGTCAGGTACTTCACCTTGCATTCGCTCGGATAACACTGCCATGTCAGCCTGCGTTTGTTGTACTGCCTGACGGTAATTTTGAACTTGTACCTGCTTATTTTTACTGCGTTTTGGAACATGACTATGAATACTCACCATCATGTTTTGTAAATAACCAGTACCACTGGCTAATCCCAAAGCTCCTGGCACTCCCTTTAGAGACTTTTGCCAGTCTTTAGGGATGTTTTCTTGTAAAAGATTAATCGAGCCTCGCGCTTTAGCGTTGGCAATTTCAACCGCCAGTTGCATCGCAAGCGTGACCAAGAAAGCTTCTTCGTCTTCACTAAAGCGTCTTTTGTGTTGCTGTTGAAGCGTTAACACGCCTAGTACCTTGCGCTGGTGAATTATAGGCGCACCTAAAAATGCATGGTAATTGTCTTCTTGTACTTCCGGATAGTGTTTATAGCGGGGGTGTCTTTGTGCATCACTAATATTGAGAGGTTCTTCACGTTGACCAATTAGGCCTACCAAACCTTCAGAAAAACCAATAGAAACCTGCCCTACAGCGGTTTTTTCTAAACCTTCAGTGGCGGCCAACATAAAATGTTGTTGTTCGTAATCGGCCAAATAGATACTGCATGAGTCAACTTTTAAAGCTTCTATCAACCTATTTGCCAAACAGCTCAAAGCATCTTCAAATACGGGGATTTGATTCACTTCTTGAACGATGCGTTTGAGCGTAGTTAGCATAGAGCTGATCTATCCCGCGAGTATATCAAATTAGGAAATTACATCTTCCTTCGCCGCTTTGATTTTTGATAGTTACCTTGATTTTGAACTACACTGTCTGGCATAGCAATAGGTGAAAACTCCTTCATCACACGACGATAAACGTCCCGTTTGAAAGAAACCACATTACGCACTGGGTACCAAAAGCTTACCCAACGCCAGTCGTCAAATTCAGGATGGCCTGATTGTAATAAGTCCACATCCTCCTCTTTGCAAACAAGCTGCAATAAAAACCATTTTTGCTTTTGCCCAATACAAACAGGATTGCTTCCCTGCCTAACCAATCGCTTAGGCAGTTTGTAGCGCAACCAATTTTTGGTTACCGCCAGAACCTTTACATGTTCTGGCTTTAAACCTACTTCTTCATGGAGTTCGCGGTACATTGTTTGTTCGGCAGTTTCACCTTCATCGATTCCGCCTTGCGGAAACTGCCAGGAGTGTTGCCCATATCGCCTTGCCCAAAAAACCTGGCCTAACTCATTGCAAATCACTATGCCAACATTGGCGCGGAATCCTTCGGCATCAATCACTTAGGCTCCCGAGAATTCTATTCTTTTAATATTCCACATTCTTCCATAAACTACTGCGCATTCAAAGGAATAAAAAGTATTAAACAAGTAAAGTGTGCAAATGAAAATATTTAGTATGCCAAAGGCCGAACCTGAATCTATCCAAGAACTCATGCAAAGAGCAGAAGCGCTGGCAGGATTAACCTTGGGTGAGGTCGCCGCAACGGCACATGTGGAAGTGCCCCTGAACTTCAAACGAGAAAAAGGCTGGACCGGTCAACTCATTGAACTGTGCCTGGGGGCCAGCGCTGGATCTAAGACCCAACAAGACTTTGCCAAGTTAGGCGTCGAGTTAAAAACCATTCCCATAGACGAATACGGCGAGCCTTTAGAAACCACCTACATATGTTATGCACCACTTACTAATATAGCTGGTATAGAATGGCAAACCAGTAGCGTCAAAAATAAAATTCAACAAGTACTCTGGGTGCCTATCGATGGTAGAAGAAAACTCGCCCCAAAAGATAGATGCATCGCTACTCCCTTCTTATGGTCGCCTGATGTTTCACAAGACAATCAATTACGCACTGACTGGGAAGAACTAATGGAAATGATAGCTCTTGGTCAAATAGAAAACATTACAGCAAGGCATGGTCAATATTTGCAATTACGTCCAAAAGCCGCTAACGGTAGTTCATTAACAGAAGGCATTGGCAAGAATGGACAGATTATCCGTACTCGGCCAAGAGGATTTTATTTGAGGAAAGATTTTACTAAAAAAATCCTGCAGTCTATTTTTTAAACATTAAAAATATTACGATAAACTTACACCTAAGGGGAAACTTATCGTCAAATTTTTTATTAGTATTAATTATTAACTTGGGGTTCTTAACACCATTAACCTAATTTCGGTCATATCTTCCATTGCAAAGGTGATGCCTTCACGGCCTAAGCCTGATTCTTTCACTCCGCCATAAGGCATGTTATCTACTCGCCAGCTTGGCACATCGCCTATGACTACTCCACCCACATCCAATTCGTCCCATGCTTTATGAGCTTTGTAGATATCTCTGGTGAATACACCCGCTTGTAAGCCAAATTGACTGTTATTAACTTCTTTTAGTGCTTCATCAAAATCACTAAATGAGCTGATAATAGAAACAGGCCCAAAGGCTTCCTCAGTGTTCAGAGCCGCATCATTTGGCACGTTTTCCAATAAAGTGGCTTGCAACATGTTACCGTCGCGTTGACCGCCACATAATAATTTGGCACCTGCGGTAACGGCCTCTTGCACCCAATTATCGAGTCGTGTAGCTTCTGATTCAGAAATCATTGGACCAATGAAGGTGTCTTCATTCAAGGGATCGCCATGAATTAAGTTGGCGACTTTATTGCTATAACGTTGTTTGAAGTCGTCATAAATGGACTCATGCACAATAACCCGTTGCACACTGATACAACTTTGACCTGATTGATAATAAGCGCCAAACACAATACGCTCAACAGCGTCGTCCAAATCCGTATCAGCATCAACCACACAAGCTGCATTACCACCGAGTTCTAAGATCACCGGTTTTTTTCCCGCTTTGGCTTTTAGTTCCCAACCTACTTGAGGCGAACCAGTAAAGCTTAGTAACTTAAATCTTTCATCTGTGGTGAACAAATCTGCACCATCACGGCTACATGGCAGGATCGAAAATGCACCTTTAGGCAGGTCTGTCTCAGCTAATACCTCACCAATAATTAATGCACCTAGCGGCGTTCTGCTGGCTGGTTTAAGAACAAAGGCACAACCTGTTGCGATAGCAGGTGCCACCTTATGCGCCGCTAAATTTAATGGGAAGTTAAAAGGCGAAATAAACGAACATGGGCCAATTGGCACTCGTTTGTACATGCCTGTATAACCTTTAGCACGGGGGGTAATCTCAAGATTTATGACTTCGCCATGCATACGCACAGATTCTTCTGCAGCAATTCTGAAGGTATCAATTAAGCGTGTTACTTCTCCGCGAGAGTCTTTGATTGGTTTGCCTGCTTCAATACATAAGGCATGAGCCAATTCGTCAAACCTCTCTTCAAAGCGTTTGACACAATGATTAAGAATATTTTGGCGCTCATAGGGTGCCATTTTATTTAACAAGGGCTGACTTGCTGCGGCGGCTGCAATCGCTTGATCAATGACTTTGGCATCAGCAAGGGCTGTGTAAGTGGCCACTTCGTTAGTATATTTATTAGTTATCGCCAAATCTTGATTGGCAAATACGGCTTCATTAGCCAGATAATAAGGGTAAGCTTTTGCTAACATAAATCTCCTAATTCGTAACTGGATTAAATAGCATCGCTACGTATGCGTATTGTTTGATTTAAGGTTTTGTCGTTTAACGAATAATCCACTGGCACATCAATTAAGTGCACACCAGGCTCAGCTAAACATTTTTGTACTTGTGGAAGTAACTCATCAGCCGCAGCGATACGCCAACCTTTTCCACCATAACTTTCTACGTATTATAATTAACTAACAACTATTTAGCCGTTAGAGTTAACAGCATAAAGTTAATAACTTATGTTGTTAACTTGCCTACATAGTCTGTTTAATAGCGGTTTAGGCAAAGTATAAAAAAACGATTAACTAAATCATACTTTTATACAGAATAAATCATACTCTAACTGAATTTACTTTAAATATAATTAGACTTTAGAAGACCAAGGTTGTTCTACTAAGCACTGCACAATGTCTAATTGCAACTGTGTGGTTTGTGCTTTTACCAATAAAATATAAGTGGCGTTTTCATCATTTAATTGCGTAACTGAACACCAGTCATTGACAAAAGTATTTAATTCCATATGAATGTGCTCAAAAGATGGACATGGAAAATAACGATTAAACCCTTCTAAATTACTAACTAAAGCAGTCAGTATTTGTTTGATGTTAGTTACTAATCGCAGGTTATAGTTGCGCCTTATCTCAGCTGAAAGTATTTGAAAATCTTGCAGCAATATTGTCATCAAACTGACAAATGTCTCGGCATCAGTTTGCAGGTTTTCAGACAGGTTCTGCTGATGTTGCTCTAAATTTTTGATTGGCGCACCATCAAGTAAGTTGTACCCGCGAGCAGCTTTACTATCAATACCAATAGAGGTAGGCATTAAACTAACAATACACTTAGCTAAGTTAAACACTGATGTTGTAGAGCCTTTTTTCAATTCCAGCTCAATTTCGCAAATCGGTACACTTTTATTTCCCGATGTGACCTCACCTTGGTCCCACACCAGCTCTACAATGTCGCCATCTGAGAATTCTAGCAAATAAATTCTGCGTTCAAAATGAGTGCTGAAAAGTGTTTCAATTTTAGTTTGAAGATCATCAACATCAACCGTTTTAGGCCATGCTGACACAGGAAATAATCTAATATCAGGCACATCAACATTTTGATTGTTTGACTCATCAAGTTGTACATTATATTCAGGACGTTGATGTAATCCACCTATAGACTTTCCTGCGGTTTTTAAGGTTTGCTCAAACTTCTGGTTGTTTCCTCGGATCCTTAAACCAATATCGTGCTGCCTTAACGTTCTATCTGGAGTGTCAAAATAATGATTGGTTAATATTTGAATTTCTTGGGTTATGCTTGCATCAAGCTGGGGCAACAACTTTGTTTCAATTGCCTCGCCAGCTTTTTCATTGGTAAGCAATTTAAGTTCAATTTCGTATTCCATAAAACCTTATCGAAGGATGAAAGTAAGTTTTAACGCATTTGCTAACTTTAGCCTTTCAAATTTGACTATTCAATCAAGAACTGTCGCAAAAGCGCATCAGTACTGTAAATCGATCAGGTTAAACACAAATAGCCCCTTGCCTTTCTTTTCCCCAAGCCATACCATTCACGTTGTTTTTTAGGAGGTTTTTTTGATTATGCGCAAACAAATAGTATTACTTTTTTTATGTATAGCTATTAGTCTCATAGGTGTGCACGCGTATGCCCAAGAAGCAAATGATATAGAAGGTGAGACTCGCTATATTTCTGATGATCTGTTTACTTATGTGCATTCTGGACCTGGACGAAATTTTAGAATTTTAGGCACTGTTGTAGCTGGGACTCGTGTCACTTTGCTACAAAAAGATACAGAGAAAAATTTTGTCGAAATAATTGATGATAAACAACGAAAAGGTTGGGTAGATGCGGAATTCATTAGTGATAGTAGAAGTGTCAGAGAATTGGTTCCGGGCTTACAACAACAAGTAGAAAAAACTGAACAACAAAATCTTCAACAGCGCCAAAGTAATGATTTGCTTAACCAGCAGATAGCTAGTCTTACTTCGCAAAATACAAATTTGAAAAAGATATTGAGTGACGCAGAAAAAGAAAATACAAAAATAAATCAAATCCTAGCCGATTACGACCAAACAGCACAAATGGAATGGTTTACTCGCGGCGGAATTGTTGCAGTCATTAGCCTACTTCTAGGTATTGTTCTTACATATTTACCTAAAAAAAGGCGTAGAAACGATAATTGGATGTAGCAGAAAATTGTCTGAATATACCTGAATCGACTATTATATTTGGATAAAAACCTAAGTCGGTTTGCATCAACTAGTTGATTTTTAAGTCAATATCGTTCAAACATTCATTTTTATGGCTATATTGATATTTTGTTTGTTATCCGAACAATTGAAGCTCTACAATCTTGCTTACTTTCGTCAGAAATACATACGCTGGTCGCCAAAATTAGTAGTTAAACTGCCCATTCTATCACTAGACGCAAACACAAGGTTTTTATACCACTAGCCCTCCTTTCAAAACCGCTGCATAATAGGTTTATGCGCCAGAACTGGAGACAAGTATTATTAAATGGCTGATGGTAGTTTTGTTCACACTATTTTGTTTGCTCCAATATCGTTTATGGCTTGGTAAGAATAGTGCACCTGACTTTATGATCTTGAAAAAAGAAGTGGCGTTACAAGCCACTAATAACGACAATCTAAGGCAGCGCAATAATTTACTAAAAGCGGATATCAATGATTTGAAAATTGGATTGGAAGCGGCTGAAGAACGGGCTAGAAATGAATTAGGCCTAATTAAACAAGGCGAAACGTTTTATCGTATTTTGCCATCCGTCAATTAATCTCAATGCCTTCACTTTCTCAGTATTCTGTTGTTTTACCTGCCGCTGGTATTGGCAAACGTATGGGAACAGATTGCCCTAAGCAATACCTGCACATATCAGGTAAGACTGTTATTGAACACACGTTGGATAATTTACTTGCCCACAGGCAGGTGAAGCGTGTGGTTGTAGTATTAAGTCCAAATGATGAGATGTTTGCACAATTGTCCATAGCTCTTCATCCTTGCATTGAGGTAGTCAGAGGTGGCCAAGAGCGCTGCGATTCAGTATTAGCCGGGCTGAATTATTTACTAGATGATGAATGGGTATTAGTACATGATGCCGCACGCCCTTGCTTAACTGAAAAAGATTTGACCGCCCTTTTGCAATTAGCAAAACAAGGTAGCACAGGTGGAATTTTAGCAACACCAGTTTGCGATACTATTAAACGAGCTGCTAATGTCAAAATTAACGGCCAAAATATCGTTAACAAAACGGAATCTAGAGAGAATTTATGGCGCGCATTAACACCGCAATTTTTCAAACTCGCCACATTAAAAAAAGCCTTAAATGAAGCAAAGAAGCAAAATATAAATATCACTGATGAAGCGTCTGCGATCGAACTTTTGGGCGAAAAGATAATATTAGTTGAAGGGTGCGCCTCAAATATCAAAATTACTCAACCTGAAGATTTATTGTTGGCTGAGTTTTACCTGACTCAAAAGCAAAAGTAATTATAGGAGATTTAACTGAAGTATGAGTATTCGAATTGGCCATGGCTATGACGTGCATAAATTTGGCGGCATCGGCCCTATTGTTATCGCAGGAGTATCAATAGAACATGATATGGGTTTGATTGCGCACTCCGATGGAGATGTGTTGTTACATGCATTATGTGACGCATTATTAGGTGCTTTAGCACTGGGTGATATTGGTAAACATTTCCCAGATACTGACCCAACGCTATCAGGAGTAGACAGTCGTAAGTTACTTCGCCATGTTTACAAACTCATTACAGAACGGCAATATCAACTCGGTAATTTAGACCTAACCATTGTTGCTCAAGCACCGAAAATGGCACCCTATATCGAATTAATGCGAGAAAATATTGCTGATGACTTGAACGCTGATATTAGTCAAATAAACGTTAAAGCCACCACTACAGAAAAATTAGGGTTTGCCGGTCGTAAAGAGGGTATTGCAGCTTATGCGGTGGTTTTATTGACTCAACAATCAGAAAATACCGTATGCAAATAGGTCAATGGCTATACCAATACCCTAAGCTGAATATTTCAGGGCAGTTTAAGTCATCCACTGAGGACTTCCAAGTCACTGAGATATTAGGTTACGAACCTATTGGAGAGGGTGAACATATCTACTTATGGGTGCGTAAAACTGGTTTAAATACCGCTTATCTAGCCGAACAAATTGCCAAGTTTACTCAATTGCC
Source organism: Paraglaciecola sp. (assembly GCA_034111145.1). GTDB lineage: Bacteria > Pseudomonadota > Gammaproteobacteria > Enterobacterales > Alteromonadaceae > Paraglaciecola. The sequence goes on along the minus strand of JAWUXU010000108.1, from coordinate 13,902 downwards.
CCTAAGAATGGTGACTTATGCAGGACGCAAAGACAAGCATGCACAAACCGAACAATGGTTCAGCGTACATATGCCCGGTAAAGGTGAGTTTGATTGGACTAAATTTAATGAACCAGGAGCTGAAATACTCAAATCAATACGACACAATAAAAAACTAAGAACTGGGGTATTAAAAGGTAATCGCTTTAATATTACGCTTAGGCAACTCAGCTCAACATTGGGTATTGATGAACGTCTGCAACAGATAAAACTAACTGGTGTACCTAATTATTTCGGCTCACAGAGATTTGGAAACACACTGCATGATCCTCGAGGTGGAAATTTAGTTCTGGCTGAAAAGATGATCAACGGCGAAACTATCCGTAATCGAAATAAACGCTCAATGGCTATTTCTGCTCTGCGTTCATGGTTCTTTAATGAAATATTGAACAATAGAATGCAGAATGATTGTCTAAATAAAGCCTTGCCTGGTGATGTCATGCAACTGGCTGGTAGCAATAGCTTTTTCTGTGCAAAGCAGATAGATAACAGTATTAGTCAGCGGATGGAACAGCGGGACATATATCTGACAGCCCCATTATGGGGTAAGGGTCAATTAGCGAGCCAATCTGAGGCATTACTGTTGGAACAAAAATTGGCGCAACAACATCTTACTGTGACTCAAAAACTTGAAGATTTAGGCTTGAAGCAAGAAAGAAGGGCAATTAATTTATTTCCAAATGAACTTGAATGGTCTTGGGCTGATAATACATTAAACTTAATTTTTTCACTTCCAGCAGGCACTTTTGCTACCTCGATACTGCGAGAATTAATAGATGTGCAAGATAACAATCTTGCTGAGAGTTAAAAACGGGACCAAACAAATTGGTACCCAATAAAAATAGGCATGACATGAGATTAACATCACGTAAAGGTGAAAGCCTTGCTCAACTTTTACATAAAGAAGGTATCAGCAGTACCAAAGTATTAAACGCTATAGCTCAAACACCTAGAGAGCTTTTTTTGCCTGATGCCCTAAAACATAAAGCTTATCAAAACACGGCTTTGCCTATTGGTCAGGGTCAAACCATATCTCAGCCCTATATAGTCGCGCGTATGACAGAGTTATTATTAGAATCTGAGAATCAAGCACAATCAGTGTTAGAAATAGGTACAGGATCAGGTTACCAAACAGCAGTGCTGGCGCAACTGTTTACGGGTGTTTATTCAGTCGAGAGAATAAAAACCCTTCAATTTCAAGCCAAAAGACGCATGAATCAACTGGACTTGCACAACGTTAAAATGAAACACGGTGACGGCTGGTTAGGCTGGAGCAGTAAAGGTCCATACGATGCAATTATAGTCACGGCTGCAGCTAGCTCTATACCAGAAAAATTATATCAGCAACTTAATGAGGGCGGCCGTTTAATCATCCCTGTTGGAGAAGAAAATCAGCAGCTGCATTGTATTACTAAACGCAAAGATAAACTTGAATCAAAAATTATCGAATCGGTCAGATTTGTGCCTTTGGTAGCCGGAGATATTATTTGAAAATATTAAGAACAAAGGGTGATTATGCAGGCGTAGCTGTTAGAGGGATTTTAATGGGAGCAGCGGATGCAGTGCCGGGCGTATCTGGAGGTACCATTGCCTTCATAACCGGTATTTATGAAGAACTAATATATTCACTTAAACAGTGTGGTGTTAGTGCTCTTAGAATGTTGTTTAAAGAGGGATTAAAAGCCACTTGGCAACATATCAACGGTGGGTTTTTACTGGCTTTGTTCAGCGGCATTATCATCAGTATTTTAACCTTATCCTCAGTGGCGTTATATCTTCTAACTAACCATCCAATATTATTATGGTCGTTCTTTTTTGGTCTGATTTTAGCAGCCGTTTGGTCTGTCATACGGCATATTGAAAAGTGGGAAACAGGCATAATCACCACTTTTTTAATTGGCACCATCAGTGCGTTTTTTATTACAACTATTAGCCCTACAACTATCGAAACATCTCCTCTCATTGTATTTTTATCTGGCATGATTGCTATTTGTGCAATGATTTTACCGGGTATATCAGGCAGTTTTATACTGCTGTTACTGGGTATGTATGCGCCTATGTTGACTGCTGTAAAGGAATTACAATTAATTACCTTGTGTTTATTTGCCTGCGGGTGCGCAGCAGGTTTACTGAGTTTTTCCCATGTACTCAGTTGGATGTTTAAGCAATACAAAACGATGACCTTGGCCTTGTTAGGTGGGTTTATGCTGGGTTCTTTGAACAAGGTTTGGCCTTGGAAACAAACTATTGAGTCAGTAATTGATCGTCACGGTAAAGAAGTACCCCTAGTACAAAACAATATATTGCCACACACGTTTGAAACCCTAAGCAATCAACCTGCCTATATGTGGTACGCCATATTATTAATGATTTTTGGTATGGGAATGGTCATTGCGTTAGAAAAGATAGGCCAGAAACAAGCTAATAGCTAATGAATATTCTTGGGCGAAAAATAGCATTACTGAAAAAAACATCAATCTATATAGGTGTTTTATTTTGCTCTTTACTTATTAGTAATTGCTCAAGCCGCAGTCAACCGGCTCCAGTTTACGAGCTTTATCAAGGTAAAACATTTAGAGATTTTAAACAGCAAGCTTATTTAGCCAAGACATATCAAGTCAAAGCTGGTGATACCTTATATTCTATTGCTTGGTATTCCGGTAACGATTATAGAGATTTAGCAAGCATCAATAAAATTTCTCCCCCCTACCAAATTCAACCCGGGCAACTATTGATCTTAGTCAAGTTACCAAAGAAAAAACAACAAAAAATAGTACCACTAAAGCCTAAAAGAACCACTACTGAGACTTCGAAAACAATTATAGCTCAACCTGTTGACCCCTCCAAAAAGCAGGCGTATGGTGAAAGTGAAGGACATTTAAACAAAGATCTAATTGGATCTTCTACCGGTCAATTTCCGGATCGCGTTAAGAGTTGGCAATGGCCTTCGGTTGAAACCGTTTCACGCAGTTTTTCGGCCAGAGAACGAGGCAACAATGGCTTAGATTTTTCTGGGAAAGTTGGGCTACCAATTTTGGCAGCTGCCGATGGAAAAATAGTGTACACGGGCGATGCATTACGTGGATTTGGAAAATTAGTTATTATAAAGCATTCCGATGCTTACTTAACAGCCTATGCACATAATGACAATATTTTAGTAAAAGAACGGCAGTGGGTCAGGGCAGGTCAAAAAATTGCCACTATGGGTAGAAGCGGAACTGATAAGGTTAAACTTCATTTTGAAATAAGGTACAAGGGAAAGTCGGTTGATCCTTTGCGTTATCTACCCAAGAGAAAATAATGGAAGTATATGAGGAGCAATTGAAGTAACACTATAGTTAAGGAGTCAAAATCATGGATCAAGAAAAGACAGTTGTAGTGGAAGTTAATGCTTTTAGCGATATTGAAGTAGCCGTAGAGCGAGAACTTGCCAAGGCCGAAACAAAAGCCGAAGAACAGTTAGAAAATATACTATCTAACAAAGAAGATAAACCCAAGAACCTCGATGCAACCCAATTGTATTTGGGCGAAATAGGATTTTCACCGCTATTATCCGCCGAAGAAGAAGTCTATTTTTCACGACGGGCATTAAAAGGCGATGAAGCATCTCGAAAACGAATGATCGTGAGCAATTTGCGCTTGGTAGTCAAAATAGCCCGACGTTATAATAATCGGGGTTTAGCATTACTTGATTTGGTTGAAGAAGGAAATCTAGGCCTAATTAGAGCCGTTGAAAAATTCGATCCCGAGAGGGGCTTCAGATTTTCAACCTATGCTACATGGTGGATTAGACAAACCATTGAGCGGGCAATTATGAATCAAACCCGCACTATTCGTCTACCCATTCATGTTGTTAAGGAATTAAATGTTTGTCTACGAACGGCAAGAGAATTATCCCAAAAACTTGACCATGAACCTACTGCAGAAGAAATTGCTGAGTCGCTCGACAAGCCTGTTCGTGATGTTTCCAAAATGTTACGTTTGAACGAAAGAATTACCTCTGTTGATACCCCTATAAGTGGTGAAAACGACAAGGTTTTACTCGATGTTATAGCTGATGACAAAGGTCATGGTCCTGAAGAAGAACTGCAAGATTCAGATATTAAAATAAATATCATTAAGTGGTTGGAAGACCTCAATCCTAAGCAACGTGAAGTGTTAGCAAGACGCTTTGGGCTTTTAGGTTATGAGCCTTCAACCCTAGAAGATGTTGGAGCAGAGATTGGGTTAACTCGAGAAAGAGTGCGTCAAATACAAGTCGAAGCCTTGCGCCGTCTGAGAGATATGTTGGGTCACAAAGGTTTAAACTTAGAGGCCTTATTTAATAAGCTTACTTAGAATATATGCAAGCACCATAGAAGCAAAAAGCCTCAAGTGAGGCTTTTTTTAATGCCAAGATTGCTAGTTTTTGATGTTTTTAGTGTTGATGTTACCCATGCATAATCTGGCTCATCAGTAGTTTGAGATACCTACTCACTGCAAGCAACCTTGTTTTGTTCATCAATTACCGCTGCGCTGCAAAAAAGCAACCAAACTAATGGCCCATCCCTAAAAATCACACCATAATCAGCACCAAAACTACCCCTGAAGCTTCAGCTTGTGGCTACATTATCCATACCTTTTGCTACACAAGACTTTGCAGCAACGGAAGGTAAATCAGCTGATACGTGCAACACATTATTGTCAGCCAGTTCGCTAGCTTTTTGATTAAAGTTGCGAATTGAAGTCTCACACACTGCGGTATCAATTGAAGGGAAATATTCGGGAGCAGTTTTGACCCTGTGTAATATGCCAATGTCGTTTCTGACAAGTCAGTTCCTAATAAAATAAAGCTAGGTGCCTTGCTACCTATTTTAGGTAAATCAGCTTTGTATTAAACGCATTACCTTATAATGTCACTATGGCCACTTTTCTATTCTTAAGAAAATAATGTATTATTCCAGCCCAAAAAATGAGCATGAACAGATAACATTCGCTAGATTGGTCTTATCTGAGTATTATCGGTTATCAATCATGAACTTACAAAGGTGTCACCATGAACTCTACAATAAGATTAATCATTTCAGCCATTATCTCCTTTGGTTTTTACTTCGTTTGGTCATATTGGGCCAACAGCATGGCAACAGAAGATCAGGCATTAATTCTAAGATCTGCTTTAGTGCAAGGCACACTAAGCGCGACTATTACTATATTGTTTACTTTCATTTTAGAAAGGTCAGTGGCTAAGTTTGGTGAAAGTTACTTATCCCTGATATTTGTAGTGCCCATTATCTGCACTGTGCACTCCAAAACGTCGCAAAATATTGCTATTTTTAGAACCTTTAAAAGTGCACTGGATAATTCGGCCAAATTTTTGAGTAATAATGTTATACCCGGGAGTCTGTTGGCGCCTTTGTTGCCTATTGCAATTCAGTCCAGCATAGCCATCTCTGTTAACTGGATTAACCAAACACCTAACCTGTGGTTGACCGTTGCACCTAGTATTTTAATTACCACGATCTACGGTTATGTTTATACCTACACCTTACTATCGAAACCTAAACAGCCTTTTTTGCAAGGGTAGTAAAACAGTAGTCATATGGATTTAATGGATCGGCGCGATGAACTACATTATCAATTTCTTGCCAATTATACTGTGCTGCATAATTAGGAAAATATGTATCACCGTCGACTTCCAACTCGATATGAGTCAAGTAAAGACGATGACAAAACCCTAGAAAGTGCTGATAAATGGTGCCCCCGCCTATGATCATTACTTCAGGGTTTTGGACTTGCTCTTGGCTACAATATTCTGCCGCCACATCAATAGCCTGTTCGCAACCATTTACCACAGTTGCATCTGCTAGATTAAGGTTAACATCAGAACTCACCACTATGTTTAGGCGACCAGGTAAAGCTTTGCCTATAGAGGTGTAGGTTTTGCGACCCATAATAATCGGTTTACCTAAGGTGATTTTTTTAAAATGCTTTAAATCTGCAGGCAAGTGCCATGGCATAGAATCATCAGCACCGATGACTCGGTTATTGGCCATAGCGGCAATCATTGAAATTTGCATCATATTGAAGTGTATACTTTCATAAGAGTGATATAAGTTAATTGATTATATAAGAATTAAGCAGAGCCAAAAATACGTTTCTGGCTCTGCTTATATATTCAAGATATAACTATTTTTTGGTATAAACAACTTCCACACCAGAATCATCATCGTCATCAAAGTCGTCATCATCATAAGCATCTTCAATGGTATCTTTATGATAAGTATCCCACTTGAATCCTACTACTTCATCCACAATTTCAGGTGCAATTTCTTCTGGCATTGCCTCAATAAAGTCCATAGATTTCATACACAATGCTAATGTACCCAATTTCTGGAATGCTGATATTTGAAAATACTCTCCTTGCCATTCAAGTGCATCAGCAATCTGTTGACACAACTCGTTAACTTCATCTTCAAGCATTAAATCAATTTTATTGAAAACTAACCAACGTGGCTTGGCTGCTAGTTTCGGACTATATTTTTCAAGTTCTGCGACAATCGCTCTAGCATTTTCTACAGGATTTGAACCATCTGCAGGCATCAAATCCACCAAATGTAATAACACACGGCAACGTTCTAAATGCTTTAAAAACTGAATGCCAAGACCCGCGCCTTCAGCTGCACCTTCAATCAAACCTGGGATATCAGCAATAACGAAACTACGCATAGAGTCTAAACGCACAACACCTAAGTTGGGGACTAATGTAGTAAAGGGATAATCCGCTACTTTAGGCTTGGCTGCTGAAACACTGCGAATAAAAGTAGATTTACCCGCGTTAGGCATGCCAAGCAAGCCAACATCGGCCAGCAACAAAAGTTCTAATCTTAAGTTTCTGACTTCACCCGGTGTACCGTCAGATTTTTGTCTTGGCGCGCGATTGGTGCTGGTTTTAAAGCGCGCGTTACCCAAACCATGATAGCCACCTTGAGCTACTTTCATGCGCTGCATATGTTTGGTCAGATCGCCTAAAGCTTCGCCTGTATCGCTGTCGGTTGCGCGGGTTCCTACTGGAACCTTGATTTCTAAGTCAACTCCGCCTCTACCAGTACAATTCGCACTTTGACCTTTCTTACCGTGCTCGGCACGATGAAATCGTTCAAAACGGTAATCTATCAAAGTGTTTAAGTTTTCATCTGCAACTAAATAGACGCTACCGCCATCACCGCCATCACCGCCGTCTGGACCACCATCTGGCACGTATTTTTCGCGGCGAAAACCGACTACACCATTACCGCCATTACCTGCATCAACACGGATATCAGCTTCATCTACAAATTTCATTACTTAACGACACCTTGAATGTTACTCAATTGAATCCAGTATAGTCTGTTGAACCCCAAAAAGGGATTCACTTTTTACCAGTTCAACAAAAAGCCCCGCTTAAAGCGGGGCTTTTAAAAAATCTATGCGCTATTGCTTATTAAGAAACAATGCTCACAAATTTACGATTTTTAGGACCTTTTACTTCAAACTGAACTTTACCATCTGATAAAGCGAATAAAGTATGATCTTTACCGATACCCATGTTGTTACCCGCATGGAACTTAGTACCACGTTGGCGAACAATAATGTTACCTGCTAGAACTGACTCACCACCGTAACGCTTAACACCTAGGCGTTTACTTTCTGAATCACGGCCGTTGTTAGTACTACCACCAGCTTTTTTATGTGCCATTTGTGTATACTCCTATTAAGGGCTAATACCAGTTATTTTCACTTCTGTGAACCACTGACGATGACCTTGTGTGGTACGTGAATGTTTACGACGACGGAACTTAACGATTTTAACTTTCTCGCCACGTCCGTGCGTTACAACTTCAGCTGTAACCTTGCTACCACTTACAAAAGGGGTACCAATTTTAATATCGTCACCATTACTTACCATTAACACGTCATCAAATTCTATTGACTCACCTGGAGCCACTTCGATTTTTTCTAGGCGAAGGGTCTGACCTTCAGCCACACGGTGTTGTTTGCCACCACTTTGGAAAACCGCGTACATAATTAAACTCCGCACTGTGTCTCTTGACACTTATATTCAAAAACAGGCGGCGAATTGTACGTGAACAGATAACACCGATCAAGCACATTTCAGAATTAATTTGGTTAAATATCAAACGCTTTAATCTCGCCTCAGTTTTTTCGTGCTACTAAACCAAAGAGTCACTGGATACCCCGATAAATTTCTGTAAAATCCCCTTGCGGATATACATCACGTAACTCAACTTCAAAAAAATGGGTAAAAACGGCAGTATGAAATTAGAAACAATTAATCAACTGGCTCGTACAGATATGATGGCGGTAAACGGACTCATCCAACAACAAGTGGACTCTGAAGTTTCGTTGATTAACCAATTAGGCTTTTATATTGTTAATAGCGGTGGGAAACGCTTAAGACCTCTGCTAACTATTTTAGCAGCAAGAGCGCTTAACATACAAACAGATCAACACCATACCTTGGCTGCCATAATTGAGTTTATTCATACTGCCACCCTACTTCACGATGACGTAGTCGACGAATCCACCATGCGCCGTGGTAAAGAAACGGCCAATGCCGTATTTGGTAATCAAGCTAGCGTACTAGTAGGAGACTTTCTATACACCCGCTCATTTCAGATGATGGTTAGTTTGAAAAGTATGCGTGTGATGCAAATCTTGTCTGATGCAACCAATGTCATTGCAGAAGGTGAAGTACTTCAATTGATGAACTGTAACGACCCTGAAACCAGTGAAGAAAGTTATATGCAAGTGATTTACAGTAAAACTGCACGTTTGTTCGAGGCTGCCACTCTGCTAGCCGCGGTATTAACTGAACAGAGTGAAGAGATTGAATTCGCAATGCAAGAATACGGTAAATACTTAGGAACAGCGTTTCAATTAGTAGATGACATTCTTGATTATGCCGCAGATTCAGACGTAATGGGCAAAAATGTAGGTGACGATTTAGCAGAGGGTAAACCAACACTGCCTTTACTTTACGCTATGTGGAACGGCTCAAAAGAACAAGCAGAGACCATTAAACGTGCTATCGAAACGGGTGACGGAATGAAAAACTTTGACGAAATCATGTCGTCAATGAAAGAAACAGGCGCATTAGAGTACACAAAAAAACAGGCAATTGACGCATCGGAGAAAGCCATAGAAGCTTTGGCCATTTTACCTACGTCACATTATAAAGACGCATTGATCGGATTAGCAACCATCGCAGTTGAGCGTGCAGCATGACATAAAGTATATTTAAGAAAGACTACCTGTCACATCAAAAAAACAAAACATTATAAAAAACAATAAATTAGATAAAAACATCGCTGGAAATAATTCTTTACATCTGCATTTGTAACTTTTTTAGCACTTCAGCTTGAAAAAGTCGCAATCAATGATTTTCTGATTTAGATTAATGTGATCTTATAAAGTCTAAAACAAGTAAAAGGATGCGTAGTAATTTCGCTTAAAATTACAATTACTACATATAACAAACTACACACAAGGGAATAAACTCATGTTTAAAAACACAAAATTGGCGAACTCTGTTCGTTGTGCTATTTCACTAGGAATCGCTTCTACTTTAGCTTTGTCATCACATACTTTCGCTCAAGAAACTGAAGAGAATGAAGTTGAAGTAGCTGAAAAAATCCAGGTTACTGGGTCGAGGATTGCTAAATATGCACTTTCTGCACCAGCACCAGTAATATCAATTAGCGCAGAAGAACTTGCTCGATTCGGCACACCAGACTTAGGTACTATGTTAGCTGAAATTCCTGCTATCGCCGCTGGCTCAACTTTAATAGGGAATAACAACAGTAACGCCAACGCAGGACTCAGTGCTCCAAACCTAAGAAATTTGGGTGCCAATAGAACACTAACCCTTGTCAATGGCATTCGCCATGTTGCAGGACAACCAGGCACATCAGCCGTTGATACTGGCGCTATTCCTTCAGCTTTAATAGACAGAGTAGAAATAATCACTGGTGGTGCATCAGCAATTTATGGTTCTGACGCCGTTTCAGGTGTAATCAACATCATAATGAAAGATGATTTCGAAGGTTTTGAATTCAATGCTTCAATGGCAGACAGCACTGAAGGAGTGGGAACTAAAAACGATAGTTTCAGCGTCTTAATTGGTGCTAATTCAGCTGATGAAAAAGGTAACGTTACGTTCTTCGCAGAAAAATCAAATATTCGAGAAGTACTGATACCCGACCTACAGCAAAATAAATTTTGGGGAACAGTAGTTAATCCAGACAATACTGGCGAAGAAGACGGTATCCCAGACAGATTCAGAGTACCGTTTGTTGGTTCTGAAATGATTAACGACTTTGGCGTACTTAATCCCTTCTCAGACGCTTCAAGAATAACATTTACACCGGGTGGTGTTGGAGTTGACCAAGTTACTCGTGATTTAACCAACAGCTTTGCGTTTGGTAATTTTGACCAAGCATATGATTCTGTGTTTTTTGGTGAGCGATTCGAAAATTATACTCCTGCTCAGGAAACGGTTACTTTTGCATCTACGTTCAGGTATGACTTTAACGACAACGTGAGATTTTACGGCGAAGCAAAATACGTTGACAAAGATATTGACCAACAATTTCAACCAGGATTTTCATTCGGCGGTTTAAGCATCAACGCAACTGAAAATGCATTCTTAGATGAAGCTACTAGACAACGCCTAGCCGATGGTGGGCAAACTGGAAATGTGCAATTTGCAAGATTCTTTGGTGATGTTGGTAACAGAGCTGCATCTAATGATCGTGAATTATTTAGAGTTGTTACAGGCTTAGAGGGCGTCTTTGAACTAAGTGATACAGTATTCAATTACAACATGTTTTTCACCCATGGCGAAACTAAAAACACACGAGTCACTTTAAACGATACTATCCCTAGTAATTTAGTAGCGGCTATGGATTCAGTTATAGACCCAGATACAGGTGAAGCGGCTTGTAGAAGTGCGGTTCCAAGTGCTCAAGGTGACGATTATGAAGATCCAGCTTTAGGCGGCGGTGTGTGTGCTCCTTTCAACCCATTTGGATTTGCAAACTTTTCTGCTGAAGCAGCGGCTTTTGTATCTGGCGATGTGACTCGAGTAGACACCATTACTCAGGATGTATTTGGTGGCTCACTTGCTTTTGATACAAGTGAGTTTTTAAATCTGCCTGGTGGGCCAATTGGTATTGCGGTTGGTTTTGAGTATCGTGAAGAGACTTCAGAAACCATCACTGATGAATGTACTAAAGCTGGTTTTTTCTCAAATTCTGCAACACCTGATTCATATGGTGAATTTGATGTCGATGAAATGTTTATTGAAATTAATTTACCTATCTTAAAGGATGTGGCATTTGCTCATGAACTAACGGTAGATGCAGCTTTCCGTGCAGCAGATTACTCTCATGCTGGTTCTGCAGATGCTTGGCAAGTAGGATTTGTATGGGCTCCTATTGAGAGCTTCAGAATTAGAGGTACTGTAAGTGAAGCCGTTCGAGCGCCAAACGTAAGTGAAGCATTCGACCCAGTATCACCAGGCTTTGCTAACATTAACGATCCTTGTGATTCTGACAATATCGAAGAAGATGCTGACAGAGCTGGAAACTGTGCAGCCTTGGGTATTCCTGTTGGTTTCGCAGCAAACGATAACGTTAGTATTATTACCTCCTCAGGTGGTAACCCTAACCTGTTTTCTGAGACAGCTGAATCGGAAACGATTGGTATTGTTTGGACACCAAACTCTATTGAAAATTTGTCATTAACAGTTGATTATTATAACATTCAAATTTCAGATGCAATCAATCTGGTATCTTCACAAGATGTATTAGACAATTGTGTAGACGCGACGGGTGGCCCTGATTCTGCATTCTGTGATCAGATAGATAGAGACCCAACCACCAATGATGTAGTTCTAGTTCGTTCTGGTTATATCAATGCTTCTGGTTTTAACACTAAAGGTATCGAAGCAAATCTAAGATACTCAACTGACCTGTCTGCATATGACTTACCTGGTGAAGTGCGATTTAACATCTCTGCCACTCAATTACTTGAGTTAGAGATATTAGAGTTCCAAAACAGACCAGACGAAACCAACATCGAAGAAGGTGAAGTCGGTGATCCTGAATTGCAGTGGAGTACTTCTGTAGATTATCGTTTAGATGATATTAATATCAACTGGAGTAGTCGTTTCATCGATAGTGTGGTTTTATATGATGTATCTCCTGACGGTGGTTCACCAGAAGATGTAGATATTTCAGACATTGATGCTGTATGGACTCACGATTTATCTGCGGTTTATTACCTAAATGACAATGTAAGTTTCTCTGGTGGTATTCGTAACTTATTCAACGAGCTTGCACCTGGCTATACTTTCAATCCAAACTACGACTTGATTGGAAGAAGATTTAACGCTGGCGTTAAAGTTAGGTTCTAATCACTAACTGATTTAGAGTTTTTTACCCAAAAACCCGATAGTTAATATCGGGTTTTTTTATTTCAAATGCTACTTCTTATCTAATCGAATCCGTCCACTCACAGTTGACACGTTCACCTTCGCACTGCCGCCATTTAACGAGAACTTTAACCAACGATTAGGGCCGTACTTCGCTTTTTGCATTTTATCAGAAGATAAATTATTAGTAATACCGCCACCAGCATGGCCTTCAATATCAAATCTTGCCGATACCTCGCTTTGCAAATAGAGGCGAATCGATCCGCCTACTGATGAAGCTTCAATCTCACCGTTGTTCTCGAGTTCCAGCCAGGCCTGTGTCGAGCCATTTACAGTATCCAGATTTAGCTGACTGACCTTGCCAAGTTTTAATTTAATATCCCCATTGACGGTTTCTACGTTTATATCAGCACTCTCACTGAATACTTCAATACTGCCGTTCACCGACTCGTAGGAGTCTTCATTACCTTTTGAACTGCGGGAATCTATCGAGCCGTTTACAGTACTTATTTTTACGTCACCCTCTAAACTATCTGCAGTGATCTGGCCATTCACTGATTCTAGACGAATACGCCCTGCTAACTCTTTTGCCTCTATAGAGCCGTTAACTGTTTCAACTCTTGAACCACCGCTAATTTTTTCTAACTCAACATCGGCATTGACTGCGCTGTAGTAAACTTTGCTGTGACGAGGGACGAATATTTCTAAATCGTCACCATTATCTGATCCCCAGTTGTTCCAACCATGATTATTCTTCACTTTGACTTTGATAAGCACTTCATTGTCGTCTTTTTCAAAGATAAAATTTTCTGTGCTGTCGCCTAGAGTACCTATTACTTTAACTTCGGATTTATCCCAAGCAATCACCTTGGCAGAACCATTTACATGCTCAATTTGCACATAAGGGGTTTTCGATACGCCCAGTGAACGGTTGATCTTTTCATCAGCCAAAGCAGTCCAGCTCAGACATAAAAGCCCAGTAAAAATTAATAACTTTTTCATTTTTTATACTCCTAAAAATTCAGCACTTTAAATTTGTGACAGTTGTTGCCACTTCGGTGAATGCACGCGCTCAATTAAATTAATTTGTTGTTGATGCACACTTTGTAGCATCTTTAATAGCGCCATATTGTTTGGCTCATTTTCTAATGCTGTTTTAATCGCATCTGCAGCGTCATCTAATTCCCCTAGTTGGTTCTGCCAATTTTGGGTCAGTGCAGGTTGATCTTGAAACCTGACCAATAAAGCATTTTTTTGTTTTAGATGCTGTGCACTTAATGATGCAACCAAATCATCACCTGTTAACGAAACAGCCTGCTGGTTAACCGATAACCAGCCAATCAATCCAAACATAGCCACCGTAGCTGCCACCAAGTACATCTTCTTTCCCA